>JAIYAO010000104.1 GCA_027488965.1 Alphaproteobacteria bacterium | reverse complement strand
GTCGTCGACGAATTCGGCGCGCTGCAGGGCCTCGTGACGCTGGAAGACATCATCGAAGAGATCGTCGGCGACATCAAGGATGAGCACGACGTGGCGTTCACCGGCGTCCGGCCGCAGCCGGACGGCAGCGTGAACGTCGACGGCGCCGTGCCGATCCGCGACCTGAACCGCGCCATGAACTGGGAATTGCCGGATGAGGAGGCTGTCACCGTGGCGGGCCTCGTGATCCACGAAAGCCAGACGATCCCCGATCCCGGCCAGGTGTTTTCCTTCCACGGATACCGTTTCCACATCCTGCGCCGCCAGCGCAACGCCATCGCCGCGCTGCGCGTGGAGAAGGAAGAGCGCGAGGAAGAGGGCGGATGACCCTTCAACAGATACGGAGCATCACATGAAGACGCGGGCGGCGGTGGCGTGGGCTGCGGGCAAGCCGCTGACGGTGGAGACGATCGACATCGCAGGCCCGAAGGCCGGCGAAGTGCTTGTGGAGATCATGGCCACGGGCGTGTGCCACACCGATGCATACACGCTGTCGGGCCTCGACTCTGAGGGCCTTTTCCCGTGCGTGCTGGGCCATGAGGGCGCGGGCGTGGTGCGCGAGGTGGGCGCGGGCGTCACCAGCGTGAAGCCGGGCGATCACGTGATCCCGCTCTACACGCCGGAGTGTCGCGGCTGCAAGACGTGCCTCTCGCAACGCTCGAACCTGTGCACGTCGATCCGCGCCACGCAGGGCAAGGGCGTGATGCCCGACAGCACCAGCCGGTTCTCGCGCGGCGACGATGTGGTGTTCCACTACATGGGGTGCTCCACGTTCTCCAACTTCACCGTGTTGCCGGAGATTGCGGTGGCGAAGATCCGCGAGGACGCGCCGTTCGAGAAGGTCTGCTACATCGGCTGCGGCGTCACCACGGGCATCGGTGCGGTGATCTGGACGGCGAAGGTGTGGCCCGGCGCGAATGTCGTGGTGTTCGGCCTCGGCGGCATCGGTCTCAACGTGATCCAGGGCGCGCGCATGGTCGGCGCCGACAAGATCATCGGCGTGGACATCAACCCGAAGAAAGTGGCGCTGGCGAAGCAGTTCGGCATGACGCACTTCATCAACCCCGATGAGGTGGGCCGCGACAAGGTGGTGCAGGCCATCGTCGATCTCACAGGCGGGGGCGCAGATTTTTCCTTCGAGTGCGTGGGCAACACCACCACCATGCGCCAGGCGCTGGAGTGCTGTCACCGCGGCTGGGGCGAGAGCATCATCGTGGGCGTTGCCGCCTCCGGGCAGGAGATTTCCACGCGGCCGTTCCAGCTGGTCACCGGCCGCGTCTGGAAGGGCACGGCCTTCGGCGGCGCGCGCGGCCGTACGGACGTGCCGAAGATCGTCGACTGGTACATGGACGGCAAGATCAACATCGACGATCTCATCACCCACGTGATGCCACTGGAGAAGATCAACGACGCGTTCGATCTCATGCACGCCGGCGAAAGCATCAGGAGCGTGGTGAAGTTCTGAATCGGTGCATGTGAGGCCATGTCATCCCGGACGCGCAAAGCGCGATCCGGGACCTTGTTCAAGGCAAAGCGCCGTTCTGCACGAGGTCCCGGATCGCGCTTTGCGCGTCCGGGATGACAGGTGCGCCCCTCAGAACCCCGCCGTCAGCACCAGCCGCACGGTGCGGCCGGGGCGGGGCAGCACGTCCTTCAGGAAGCTCACGTGTTCGCGGGCTTCTTCGTCGGTCAGGTTGCGGCCGTCGAGGATGAGGCGCACGCGGTCGTTGTCCGGCAGCGGCGCCAGCGTGAGCCGGGCGTTGAAGAGGGTGTAGCCGTCGGTGGGCGTCTCGAAGGCCGCCACGCGATCCTGTTTGGCCACATCCACCACTTCCGCGCGCGCGGTGACGCCCTTCCAGGCGGCTTCCGCCCCCACGGTGACGGTGCGCGGCGGGATGCGCGGCAGCGCGCCGCCGCCGTCGAACTCTGCGTGCACGTAGTCCGCTGCGCCATCGGCGCTCACGGTGACGCCGGCCGCCGTGAACAGCTCGCCGCCCACCGAGATTTCGCCGCCCGTGAACACCGCATCGCGCGCCACGTAGGTGAACAGCGGCAGCGTCGCCTCGCCCGGCGCCACGGTCGCCGGGTCCTCGAACGTCTCGCTCGACTCCACGAAGACAAGGCCCGAGTCCACCAGCGCGAGGAAGTCCGCATAGTCGGCGCGATAGAGATTGATCTCGAAGCGCCGCTTCGCATCGGCGAAGCGCAGCGAGGCTTCGACGGTGGTGGCGGTTTCCTTCTCGAGATCGGGATCGCCCAGCTCGTAGGCGTCGGTGGCGACGTGCGGGCCGTCGGCGAACAGCTCGACGGCGGTGGGCGCGCGCTCCGTGCGCGCCAGCGTCGCGCCGACGAACCAGTTCTCCGCCGGGCGGTAGAAGGCGCCGCCGGAGACGCTCACGGCCGTGAAGTCCCGTTCGCCGGCATTGATGTTGTCCAGCCGGCGCGTCTCCACGCGCACGCCGCCTTCCACGCCCCACCGGCCGAAATCGAGCCGCTCCACGGCGAAGGCGCCGAGATCGCTGGTGGTGGTGGCGCTGAGGAACGCTTCCTCGCCCACGGCGGCGAAGTCGGAGTCGGAGGCCTGCAGGCCGATGGCGCCGTCCAGCGTGTCGCCGAAGCCATTGTGGTGCGCCTCCAGGCGCAGTTCGTAGCCTTCGTTGGTGAAGGTGGTGGCGATCTCGCCGGTGTCCTCGATTTCGGTGTGGGTGTAGTCCGCCACCTGCGCGCCCCAGTCGAGCCGGTCGAACGCGCCCAGCGCCACCTTGATGTCGCCGCGGGTCTCCACGCGCGTCTGCTCAAGCGCGATCCTGCCGCCCAGCGCCGCGCCCGCGTCTTCCGGCGGCAGACCGTATTCGGTCTCCGTCTGCTTCACCGCCACGCCCGCAAAGCCCCAGCCGCGCACCAGCGATGCGCCGCCGGCATAGGTGCGCAGCGATGAGAAGGAGTTGGGCGCTTGTCCGCGCTGCTCCACCAGTGTGGGATCGCCGGGATCGAGCGGCTCAGCGGCGATGCGCGCGCCGGAGCGGGCAAAGCCCGGGATGTCGTAGTTTCCGGTCTCGCGGTCGCCCACGTCGAGGCGCAGCACGAGAGGGCCCGCATCGAACACGCCGGCAATGTTGGCCTGGGTGCTGTCGTCGCCGGAGCCGTAGCCCGCGAGCAGGTTGATGTCGTAGCCGCCTTCGGGGCGGCGAGTGGGAATGGACTGGTCGATGACGTTGATGACGCCGCCCACGGCGTTGCCGCCATACGCCAGCGCCGCCGCACCGCGCAGCACCTCGATGCGGTCGGCGTCGAGGCCATCGGCGGTGACGGCGTGGTCGGGGCTCGCGGAGGACGCATCAATGGCGCCCACGCCGTTCTGCAGGATGCGCACGCGGTCCTCGCCGAGGCCGCGGATCACCGGCCGGCTCGCGCCCGCGCCGAAGAAGCTGGAGGAGACGCCCGGCAGGGACGCCACGGTCTCGCCGAGTCCGCCCACCAGCTGGTTCACCACCTCGTCGCGCCGCAGCACGTCCGCGCCTTGCAGGCTCTCGATGCGGGAGCCTTCAAGCGGCGCGGTGACGACGATCTCGTCGCTCGGGGCCCGGGGCGTCTGCGCCGCCGCGGGAAACGCCGCCATCGCCCCGATCACCGCCATCCATCGCGCTGTCATGCCGTCACCCTGTTTAGATGTTATAACATAACTACAGCGGCGAAGCGGCCCTGCGCAAGCCCGCCTTAAGAGTCGTATCAGCTAATCTCGATTGAATCGCTCGAGTTTCGATGGCCTTTATTCGGAGGCTGCAGGGCATCGGTGACCGTGCCTCGCAGCAGCAGCCAGTGGTGTCGGCGCAAATCGGCCACCATTGTCCAACCAATGCCTTCGCGCGCTCGTATCCCGCCGGTGCGCTTCGAGAGAGAGCATGACGATGACCAAGGACATCACGCGTCGCGGCGTCGCCGGCGGGCTGGCGATCGCTGCGGCCATGGGCGCTGCCGGCGCCGCCTCCGCACAGCAGAAGGGCGCCAACCGCCCGCTCACGCTCCTCAACGTCTCCTACGATCCCACGCGGGAGTTCTACACCGAGTTCAACGCCGCATTCGCCGCCGCCTGGGCGCGCGATCACGGCGGCCAGCGGCTGACGATCAACCAGTCGCACGGCGGGTCCGGGCGGCAGGCGCGCTCGGTCATCGACGGCCTCAAGGCCGACGTGGTGACGCTCGCGCTCTCCTACGACATCGACGAGATCGCAAAGCGCGGCTACCTGCCGGCCAACTGGCAGACGCGCCTGCCCAGCAACAGCGCGCCCTACACGTCGACGATCGTGTTCCTCGTGCGCAAGGGCAACCCGTGGCGCATCCGCGACTGGGGCGATCTGGTGAAGGACGGCATCCAGGTGATCACGCCGAACCCCAAGACATCGGGCGGCGCGCGCTGGAACTATCTCGCCGCCTGGGCGTGGGCGCTGAAGCAGCCGGGCGGCTCGCCCGATACGGCGCGCGCGTTCCTGCAGAAGCTCTACCGCGCGGTGCCCGTGCTCGATACCGGCGCGCGCGGCTCCACCACCACGTTCGTGCAGCGCCGGATCGGCGATGTGCTGCTGTCGTGGGAGAACGAAGCGTATCTGGCGAAGGCGGAAGGCGCTGACGTGGACATCGTCTATCCGTCCGTGTCGATCCTGGCGGAGCCGCCGGTGGCGGTGGTGGACCGCAACGTCGACCGGGCCGGCACGCGCAACGTGGCCGAGAACTACCTGAAGTATCTCTACACGGACTTCGCGCAGGAGATCATCGCGAGGCACCACTATCGCCCGCGCAGCGCAGCGGTGGCGGCGCGCTACGCACAGAAATTCCAGCCGCTGCTGCTGGTCACCATCGACGACACGTTCGGCGGCTGGGCCAACGCGCAGCGCACGCACTTCGCCGAAGGCGGCGTGTTCGACCAGATCAGCGTCCGGCGATAGCCCTCGCGGATCGCCCCGTCCCCGCTAGCGGGGGCGGGGTCTTTCTTGCTATCCCGCGCTTCCATCCGGGGAGCGCGAGTTGCCAGACACACGATCGTTGCGCGCGCGCATTCATGAGGCGATCGAGCCCGACGAGCGCCGCCACCGGCTGACCTGGGTCTCGGGCGTGCTCGTCACGCTCGTGCTGGTGAGCTTCCTCACGCTGGCGCTGGAGACCGAAACGGCGCGCGCCGATTCCGGTCTGCCGGCGTGGGTGGGGGTGCTGGTGGGGCAGGTCAACACCGTCATCGTCGCGGTGTTTGCCGCAGAGTATCTGCTGCGCCTGTGGGTGGTGGGGGAGAACCCCAGGTACCGCGGCGTCGCCGGCCGCCTGCGCTACATGGTGACGCCGCTGGCGCTGGCCGACCTTGCCGCCTTCCTGCCGGAGTTGATCATCGGGTTGTTCTTCCCGCACGCGTCCGGGGGGATGGTGGCGGCCCTGCGCGCGCTGCGGCTGTTCCGGCTCTTCAAGCTCGCGCGCTACGTGCCGGCCTTCGGCATCGTGGGCGCAGCGGTGCGCCGCGCTGGGCCGCCGCTGCTGGCCTCGCTCGCGGTGGCGGCGGTGCAGGTCTATGTGGCCGCGCTGATCCTCTACTTCGTGGAGGGCGTCCAGCCGATCCCCGGCCATCCCGAACAGCAGGAGCGGTTCGGCAGCGTCATCCGCGCCATGTGGTGGGCGGTGGTGACGCTGACGACGGTGGGCTACGGCGACGTGTATCCCGTGACGCCGCTGGGGCGGTTCGCGGCGGCGCTGGTGGCGCTGGCGGGCATCGGCATCGTGGCCATGCCCACGGGCATTCTCGCCTCCGCATTCGCCGAAGAGTTCCGCGAACGCCACGAACGTAAGGCGCGCGAAAAGCCCGGCGCGCCATCGCACGCCGGGCCTGACGCCGATCCATCTGCAGACGAAGACGTCAGAGCGGAATGATGTTGCGTTCGCGGCTGATGGCCACGTAACCCACGTTCACGCCCGCCCGCAGGCCCACGCCGGCGCGCATCGGCGCCAGCGTGATGTCGTCGGCGCGCGCATAGCTCACGCCCACGCCGCCGATGAAGTACGCCGATCCGTTCACACCCGGGAAGCGCTGGTACAGACGGTCCGCATCGTTGAGGCCGTACACCAGCGTCATGACCTTGGACGCGTTGGCGCCGCCGTCGAAGCCGATGGACGGGCCCTGCCAGAACACCTTGCGGCTCTGGCCGTTCTTCATGGACAGCGTGCCTTCGCCGTAGCGCACGCCGATGCCGGCGGCGGCGGACACTTCCTCGCCGCGGATGTAGCCCACGGGGCGGCCGTTGTCGGCGAACACGCGCGCGACGGCTTCGCCGGCGGCTTCCGTGCCGATGCCGAAGAACTCCGCCACTTCGCTGGTGATCTCCTGCTGTTCATACGTGACCTGCGCTTCCTGGCGCGAGGACGCGGAGGCCGCCGCAGGCGTCGTCTGCTGCACGCTCGCGCGTTCGGACGGCGTGCCGCCGGTGAAGTTGGTGTCGAAGGTCTTGTCGACCCAGGTGCAGCCGGTGACGAGCACCAGCGACGCGCCGATCAGCGCTGCTTTCGAGGCGTGGTTCATGGAGGAGGGTCCTTCTCTCTGTGCGGGAGAGAAGCGCCGGCGGGCCTGCGTTGTTCCGCCGGCGTCTGAATTTCGCGTCTAGAACGGGTTGATGCGCCGCTTCCGCGAGTAGGCGAGGTAGCCCACGTTGGCGCCCGCCCGCAGGCCCACGCCCGCGCGCATGGGCGCCAGGATGATGTTCTCGGCGCGCTGGTAGTTCACGCCGATGCCGCCGATGAAATAGGCGCTGCCTTCCACGCCGGGGAAGCGGCGGTAGATCTGGTCCGGCTGCGTCATGCCGTAGACGAGGGTGAACACCTTGGAGGCGTTGCCGCCGAAGTCCCATCCGAAGCTCGGCCCCTGCCAGGCCACGTCGGCGCGTTCGCCGCTCTTGAGGAACAGCAGGCCTTGCCCGTAGCGCAGCCCGAAGCCCCACGCGGCGGAGCCTTCCTCCCCCTGCACGTAGCCCACGGGCCGGCCGTTGTCGCGGAACACGCGCTCCACGGCGGCGGCCACCGCGCCGGCGGTGGTGTCCAGCGCATCGGAGGCGGCGGCGACGATCTCGTCCTGCGAATAGGTGTCCTGCGCGTGCACGCGCCCGGGCAGGGCGGCCAGGAGGGCTGCGGCCGGGAGGCCAAGGGCGACATCGCGACGGGTGGGCATGGGGGCGATCATCCTCGACGGCTGGCCCGAGTGTGGGCGCTGGACCCTAGCCCGTTCGCGCGCGGAGAACCACTCGCAGGGGCCGCGCGCCGGCCCGGCGCGGGCAGTTCTCCCCATGTCGTCCCTCCGCCACGGTGCTAGGCTGCAGCGGTGGGAGCGGGGGCCGGACATGACCTTTTTCGCCATCAGCACGCGGCGCATCGTGGGCCAGGGCGGCGCGCGACGGTTCGAGGCCGAGCCGGGCCTCGAGGCGAGCTACCTCGCCACGCCCGTCGACTCGGGCGCGTTCCGGCCGGACCAGAAGCTGCGCGGCGAGAACGGCGGTCGCGCGGCGTGGACGAAGGCGGTGCTGGAGACGTTCGCGCCGGACCAGGAGGGCCGCCAGGCGGGGGACCTCGTCTTCCTCGTGCACGGCTACAACGTGGACGCAAAGGACGCCTTCGAGGCGCACGGGCGGTTCACCGAAAGGCTGCGCGCCGCAGGCTTCCCGCACACGCTGGTGAGCTTCGACTGGCCGGCGCAGGGGTCTTTCCTCAACTATCTCGAAGACTCCGCCGACGCCTTCAAGACGGCCCCGTTGCTGGTGGAAAGCGGCATCTCCCTGTTCGCGCAGGCGTCGCGCCCCGATTGCCGGGTGCGGGTGCACGTGGTGGCGCACTCCATGGGCGCCTACGTGACGCGCGAGGCCTTCCGGCAGGCGCGGGGCCACCCGCCGTCCTCGCAGGACGCGTGGGGCCTCAACCAGCTGATCCTGGTGGCCGCCGACATCTCCGCCGGCTCCATCGGCGGGGACCTCGCGGAGGACATGTGCGCACGGGCGCAGCGCATCACCAGCTACTACTCGGCGTTCGACGCAGCCCTCGCCACCTCCAACGTCAAGCGCTTCCTGTCGTCGCCGCGCCTGGGCCGGCACGGCTCGGGCGGGCGGGGGCCGCAGAACGTGGTGGACGTGGACTGCTCGGAGCGCTGGCGCGCCTTCTCCCGCGACACGCCGGGCGGTGGCCTGTTCGGGGACATCCCGCGCAGCCACACCTGGTACTTCGAGGATCAGGCCGCCTTCTTCCCCGATCTCGCCGCCACGCTGACGGGCGATCTGGACCGCGCCGTCCTGCCCACCCGGGAGCGCCGCGAGGGGCGCCTGTCGCTGCGGCTTCCGGGCTGATCGGCCACATTGGCGCGGGCGACCGGGGTCTGCTAGCGACTGGCCCATGACTCCCCGTGACAGAATCCGCAATTTTTCCATCGTGGCGCACATCGACCACGGCAAATCCACCCTGTCGGACCGGCTGATCCAGGTCACCGGCGGGCTGCAGGCGCGCGAGATGAAGGAGCAGGTGCTCGACTCGATGGACATCGAGCGCGAGCGCGGCATCACCATCAAGGCCCAGACCGTGCGCCTCGACTACCGCGCGAAGGATGGGCTCGACTATGTGCTCAACCTCATCGACACCCCCGGGCACGTGGACTTCGCCTACGAGGTGAGCCGCAGCCTGGCCGCCTGCGAGGGCGCGCTGCTGGTGGTGGACGCCAGCCAGGGGGTGGAGGCGCAGACGCTGGCCAACGTCTACCAGGCGCTGGACAACAACCTCGAGATCGTCCCCGTCCTCAACAAGATCGATCTCCCCGCCGCCGAGCCCGACCGCATCCGCGCGCAGATCGAGGACGTGATCGGCCTCGACGCCTCGGACGCGGTGCTCATTTCCGCCAAGACCGGCATCGGCATCGAGGACGTGCTGGAGGCCATCGTCACGCGGCTGCCGCCGCCGAAGGAAGGCGATGCGGGCAAGCCGCTCAAGGCCATGCTGGTGGACGCCTGGTACGATGCGTACATGGGCGTCGTCGTGCTTGTGCGCGTGATCGACGGCGTGATGAAGAAGGGCATGCGCGTTCGCATGATGGCGAACGACAGCGTCTATGGCGTCGACAAGGTGGGCGTGTTCAAGCCGAAGGCCACGGACGTGGACGAGCTTGGTCCCGGCGAGATCGGCTTCCTCATCGCCAACATCAAGGAAGTGGCCGACGCCCGCGTGGGCGACACGATCACGCTGGAGAAGGGCGGCATCACGACGCCGCTGACGGGCTTCAAGCCGGCGCAGCCGGTGGTGTTCTGCGGCCTCTTCCCCACGGATGCGGCCAACTTCGAGGACCTGCGCGCCGCGGTGGCGCGCCTGCGCCTGAACGATGCGAGCTTCACCTACGAGATGGAGACGTCCGCGGCCCTCGGCTTCGGCTTTCGCTGCGGGTTTCTCGGGCTGCTGCACCTGGAGATCATCCAGGAACGTCTCAGCCGCGAGTTCAACCTCGATCTCATCGCCACGGCGCCCAGCGTCGTCTACCGCATCGCGCTGAACGACGGCTCCACGCTTGAGCTGCACAACCCCGCCGACATGCCGGACGTCACGCGCATCCGCGAGATCCAGGAGCCGTGGATCAAGGCCACCATCCTCACGCCGGACGAATACCTCGGCGCCATCCTCAAGCTCTGCCAGGACCGCCGCGGCGTGCAGAAGGAGCTGAACTACGTGGGCACGCGCGCCATGCTGGTGTACGAGCTGCCGCTCAACGAGGTGGTGTTCGATTTCTACGACCGGCTGAAAAGCGTCAGCCGCGGCTACGCCAGCTTCGACTACTCCATCGACGACTATCGCGTGGGCAACCTCGTGAAGATGAGCATCCTCGTGAACGAGGAGCCGGTGGACGCGCTCTCCATGCTGGTGCACGCCGGCCGCGCCGAAAGCCGCGGCCGCGCCATGTGCGAGAAACTGAAGGAGCTGATCCCCCAGCACCTCTTCAAGATCCCGATCCAGGCCGCCATCGGCGGCCGCGTCATCGCGCGCGAAACCATCTCCGCGATGCGCAAGGACGTGACCGCCAAATGCTACGGCGGCGACATCTCCCGCAAGCGCAAGCTGCTCGACAAGCAGAAGGAGGGGAAGAAGAAGATGCGACAGTTCGGGAAGGTGGACATCCCGCAGGAAGCGTTCATCGCCGCGCTGAAGATGGATGGGGATTGAGGCTCTTTTTCCCTTCTCCCCCGCGAGGGGGAGAAGGTGGCCGAAGGCCGGATGAGGGGGCGTCCCGCAGGACGCGCCCGCCGCCCGCATCCAACTCCATCCCGCACCTCACCCCCTCATCCGTCGGCTCCGCCGCCACCTTCTCCCCCTCGCGGGGGAGAAGGGAGTCGCGTAAGCTAGTGAAGATTTCGGGAAGGTGGACCTTCCGTAGAAAGCGTTCATTGCGGCGTTGAAGATGGGCTAGGATTGAGGGAAACGACGAGTGATAAACGATCCGACAATACTGCGATTTTCTAACAGCGATAGCACTGCACTAGAGCTGGGAATCGAAGAAGTAGCGTCCGTTTGTAGATCACTGGAGAATGCGTTTCGCAGCGTTGCCCAGTTGCTGGGCGATTCAGAAGTAAAGCTGTTTTTGGTGGCGGGCCCACGTAGCGGCTCGATCGAACTACTGCTGCGACCAGAAATTCAGATCACGATCAACGCTATGGCAGTTGCTGTGCCTGCGAAAGCGGAGGATCGAGATGTGCTCGAAATGCTCGCTCAAGCGGGAACGTTAGCTGGCGCTATTTGGATCATCGTTTTCGGGCAACGCGGAGTTTTTGAGCTTTGGAAGCAGAAGCGTCTGAACGTGGCGGAAGCGGATTCTGCTGAGTTTGGGGAGATTCGGCTTACCTTAACTGAGCGCGCACTTCAGAATCCGAATGTGCAGGAAGAGTTTCGAAGGCTTACAACTGCAGCCTTGCGGGCGGGCGCAGATCGGACAGAGATTGAAGTAAGGGATTCTGAGCCCGTGACGGTCGCAAGTCGCAGCGAACGACGAGGGTTTGGCAAAGCAGCCATCGGGTACGAAGCTCACGGGAACCGCCAAAACCCGGTACGCATAGTAAGAGACGTTGGTGAGCCCGTTACGCAGGTCCGTTACGATGGTCGTGACTATCCTGCCTTTCTTGCGACCGCCGTAAGCGCCGGACTAAGTGAGCCAGTTGTATGTGTTTGGGCATCGACTCTTCCCGTTCCTAAACTGAACGTCGCGACTGATGTGCAGTCTCAGGTTATTCCAGAGCCAAGCCGAATCGAGTTCATTGGTGATGCTCCCCTTGCGTTTGAGAGGGCGAAGTTCGCGGCACTCATAAGTGCATCAAAGGGCGATTGGCTTTAGGTCTGCGAACACTTTGAAGGCGCGGTCGCCTCGTGTGTCGGACGCAACGAACGCATTGTTGTCTCGCTTGACGCGAAGGCAGGCAATCTGCTGGACCGCATCCATCCCGCGTGCGCCGTGATCCGGCAGCGGTAGCGCGGACTAGCCGCGGGCGTAATACTCCACAGTCCCCGCCCAAGCGCATCATGGTGCATTACGCCCTGCGGGCTAATGCACCCTACGGCCCCCCTCACGCCTCCACCCCCATCCCCCGCAGCCTCTCCTCCAGCTGCGCCACGCGCGCTTTCGCGGTGGCCAGTTCCTGCGTGCGGCGCGCGTCTTCGGCGCGCTCGAGGCTGCGGTGGCGCCAGTACGCGGCCTTCACCGGCGCCTCGCATTTGCCGTCGATGCCGTCGCCGAAGAACACGTCCGCCCACGCGCGGTCGAACGCGGTGCGCAGCACCAGCATGCGGAACGACAGGGGGCGCTGGTCGGCGGCGCGGCCGTACAGCAGCGCGAGGTCTGCGAGGGCGCGGGCTTCGCCGAAGCGCTGCGCCACCATGGCGTTGCCGGAGGCCGTGGTCGCCACCTGCGCGAGCACGGCGGGGTCGTGGGGATCGTGCTCGGCGAGGTCGGCCAGATCGTCGGCGGCGATGCGGTGGCGCCGGCGCGCGTCCTCCTCCAGCAGGCTGGCGGCGGCGTGGGCGCGGGCGAAGGCGGTGGCGCCGGGGCCGCGCTTGGTCGCGCCGCGCTTCTTCACGTGGCGCATGACGGAGCCCACCGAGACGCGGTAGCGCGCGGCAAGCTGCGGCGCGGTGGCGCCGGCGAGATAGGCGGCGGCGATCTCGTCCCACGTGTCGCTGTCGAGCGAGAGGCGGGCGGGGCGGGGCGAAGGCGCAGGGAGGAGGGCGTGTGTCATGACGCCAGTATGGCGCAGGGCCCACACCCCACGGATTGGCGCGCGCGCGATCGCTGGGGCGCATGGGCCAGGGCGCGGTTTGGTGTGGGATAGCGGGGGTCGCTATCCCCGTATTTCGTGCGCGATGGGTAGGGTGCATTAGCCCGCAGGGCGTAATGCACCGCGGTCCTCAGCCAGGAGTGGAGGGCAGGAAACAGCGCCAATGCCGCCGGTTGCAGGCGCGGAGATGAGGGGAAGCTATTCGCCGAGAGCGGTCATTCCAAGGAATTGTTAACCATGGGGCAGCCAAGTGCTGCCCGTGAAGTTCGACCAACTCAGCGCCGTCGTCGCCGACGATCAAAGAATGTCACGCGGCATCGTGACGGAAATCCTGCGCTCAGTTGGGATGCGCGACATCCGACACGCGGGGGACGGCGCTGAGGCCCTTCACCTGTGCATGGCGCGGCGTCCGTCGTTCGTTCTGCTTGACCTTGAGATGTCCCACGATGGCATCAGATCTTTGCGTCAAATTCGGAGAAGCGAGTGTCATAGTCTGCGCCGTATCCCGGTCACCATGCTGACAGCGGCAGCGACACGATCATTCGTGGAGTCGATGCGCGACGCTGGCGCCAACGAAATCATCGTTAAGCCGCTGACGACCGCCAAGCTGCTGGGGCGCATCCAAAACAGTCTTCTGCATACTCGGCCTTTTGTCGACTGCCCGTCCTACGTCGGACCAGAGCGACGCCGCACGAACAGTCAGCCCTATCTCGGCCCCCTCCGACGTGAGTCTGATGGTCTAAGTGACGTAATGGAGATTTAGAAAATGGCTCGCGCGCCATACCCTCTCGATGAGGCCAAACGTCTTGACGCACTGATGCGTGCAGCGATTCTCGATACCGAGGCGGAGCAATTCTTCGAGGACATTGTCGATTCGGTTCAGCACGTCGTTTCGACGCCGATCGTGCTCATTTCGCTGGTGGATGAGTGGCGGCAATGGTTCAAGGCGCGACGCGGTCTGGATGCGCAAGAGACGCCGCGCGACCACGCGTTTTGCGCGCATGCCATCCTGAGCGATGCGACGCTGGCCGTGCAGGACTCGCGTCGGGATGGCCGTTTCCAGGACAACCCCCTCGTAACCGGTGAACCCCGCGTGATCGCATACGCCGCCGCGCCCATCGTGCTCGAGAACGGAGCGCGCCTTGGCACTGTGTGTGCGATCGATCAGACGCCGCGCGAATGGTCCGTGGCGGAAATCACCCACTTGGAACGCAACGCTCGTCTGGTTGCTCGGCATATCGATGCGCGCCGCGCCCATCTTGAGCAGGATCGGCAGCGCTTTCTGGAAATGGCTCTGGCCCGAGCGGAGCTACGCTACCAGTCAGTCCTGGAATCGATGTCCGAAGGCAT
>JAIYAO010000067.1 GCA_027488965.1 Alphaproteobacteria bacterium | reverse complement strand
GCGATACAGCGGTCCGGGACCTCCACGACCGGAGGCCCGCACGTCGCCGGCCTGCGCGCCCCGGAGTGAAGACTTCCGGCGCGGGCGGCTGGCGCAAAACGTCCGCCGGGGACGCGGCGACGCCGTGATTTTCCCAACCTTCTCCGCCCGCAAGGGCGGTGCGCGCGGCGCCGCCGCGTCCCCTGCCCTCCGCATGGAGGGCCGCGTGATGAGAGACCGCGGCGGGAAACCGCGCGCGGCGCAGGAGGCTGCCCTATGCGTCGCCGGCTTGATAGAACACCGCCATGCAGACCATCGCCCTGATCGACTACGGCTCCGGCAATGTCCGATCCGTCGCCCGCGCGCTTGCCGCCGGCGCCGCGCGGGGCGGCCATGCGTGCGACATCCGCCTGACGCGCGATCCCGACTTCGTGGCCCGCGCGGACCGCATCGTGCTGCCGGGCCAGGGCGCGTTCGCCGCGTGCATGGACGCGCTCGTGGCAGATGCGCCGCTGCTGGCGGCGATGGGCGAGGCCGTGCGCACGCGCGGCGCGCCGTTCCTGGGGATCTGCGTCGGCATGCAGCTGCTGATGACGGAGGGCTTCGAGCACGGCGCGCATCCCGGCCTCGGCTGGATTCCGGGCGCCTGCCGGCTGCACGAGTCCGGCGAACGTCTGCCGCACATGGGCTGGAACGCGGTGACGCCGGTGCGACAGCACCCCGTGCTCGACGGATTGGCCCCGACACGCCATATGGTGTTCATGCACTCCTTCGTCGTGGCCCCGGCCGACGACGCTGCGACCGCGGCGCGGACCGACTACGGCGCGTCGTTCGCCAGCGCCGTGGCGCAGGGCAACATGGTGGGCGTGCAGTTTCACCCGGAGAAGAGCCAGGCCGCCGGCCTCGATCTCCTCTCCCGGTTCATTGCGTGGAGCCCCTCTTGATCCTCTTTCCGGCCATCGACCTGAAGGACGGCCAGTGCGTGCGCCTGCGCGAAGGCCGCATGGACGCCGCCACGATCTTCAACCGCGATCCCGGCGCGCAGGCGCGCCTGTTCGGGGAACAGGGATTCGCGTGGATCCACGTGGTCGATCTCGACGGCGCGTTCGCGGGACAATCGCTCAACACCGGCGCGGTGGCGCGGATTCTCTCGTCGGTGAAGATTCCCGTGCAGATCGGCGGCGGCGTGCGCACGCTGGAGTCCGTGGAGTTCTGGCTCAACGCCGGCGCCAGCCGCGTGATCCTGGGCACGGCCGCCGTGCGCGATCCCGCCTTCGTGCGCGAAGCGGCGCGCCGCCATCCCGGCGCCATCGCCGTGGGCATCGACGCGCGCGAAGGCCGCGTCGCCGTCTCCGGCTGGGCCGAGCAGACCGACATCAACGCCATCGATCTCGCCATGCACTTCGAGGACGCCGGCGTCGCATGCCTGATCGTCACCGACATCGGCCGGGACGGGCTGAAGAAGGGCGTGAACGTGGCGTTCACGGGCACGATCGCGGACGCGGTGACGATCCCCGTGATCGCCTCCGGCGGCGTGGCGGGCGTGGCCGATATCGTCGCGCTGAAGGAACGCCCCGGCCGGCCGATCCACGGCGCCATCATCGGGCGCGCGCTTTACGACGGCGACCTTGCGCCGGAGGCGGCGCTGGCGGCGGCGACCGAATGACGCTGCGCCTCATCCTGTCCTCCCGGACGGCGCGCAGCGCCGATCCGGGACCTCGTTCAGGATCGAGCATGTTGGGCGCGGGGTCCCGGCGCGCGCTTCGCGCGTCCGGGATGACACCGACATGCTAGCCGCGCGCATCATCCCCTGCCTCGACGTGAAGGACGGCCGCGTGGTGAAGGGCGTGAACTTCGTGGGCCTGCGCGATGCGGGCGATCCCGCGGAGCTTGCGCGGCTCTACGATGCCCAGGGCGCCGACGAGATCTGCTTTCTCGACATCTCCGCCTCCGTGGAAGGCCGCGGCGCCCTGCTCGATGCGGTGAAGCGCACCGCGGACGAGTGCTTCACGCCGCTGACCGTGGGCGGCGGCGTGCGCACGCCGGCCGATGTGCACGCACTCCTGTTGGCCGGCGCCGACAAGGCCTCCATCAACACCGCCGCGGTGACGACGCCGGAGGTGATCGACGCCGCGTCTGCCGCGTTCGGCGCGCAGGCCATCGTCGTCGCCATCGACGCCAAGCAGACCGGCGCGGAGCGCTGGGAAGTGTTCACGCACGGCGGCAGAACGCCCACGGGCAAATGCGCCATCACCTTCGCGCGCGAAGCGGCCGATCGCGGCGCCGGCGAACTGCTGGTGACGTCCATGGACCGCGATGGCGCCAAGACCGGCTACGATCTCGCGCTGCTTGCGCGCATCGCGGATGCGGTGCGCATCCCCGTGATCGCCTCCGGCGGCGCGGGCACGCTGCAACACCTCGTCGACGCCATCACCATCGGGCGGGCCAGCGCCGTGCTGGCGGCCTCCATCTTCCACTTTGGCACACACACCGTGGGCGAGGCGCGGGCCGCGCTGGCCGCCGCGGGCGTGCCCGTGAGGACCGTATGAGCACATCCCCCGAAAGCCTCGGCGCAACCCTCGATGCGCTTGCCCTCACCATCGCCTCGCGGCGCGGCGCCGATCCCGCCACATCCTACACCGCCTCCCTGCTCCACGCCGGGCCGGCGAAGTGCGCCAAGAAGCTGGGCGAAGAAGGCGTGGAGGCGGCGCTGGCCGCCGTCAGCGGCGACAGGGCTGCACTCGCCGGCGAGGCCGCCGACGTATTGTTTCATCTCATGGTGACGCTGGAGGTCTGTGGCGTCACGCCCGGCGATGTCGCCGCAGCCCTCGCCGTGCGAAAGGGCGTGAGCGGTCACGACGAGAAGAAGAGCCGGCCGGAGCAGGGCCTGCCATCTGGCAAGTAGTTCTGTACGCTTTCGCACACAACAGCGCGCGCCATTGCGTGTAGCCTGAAAAACAACCAAGTATTAGTTATCGTTCGCACATCAACAGGGCGCGAACGGCAGAGAGATAGTTCAACGAACTCTTGCCCCGATATTGGCGAGAGCTATGAACTCCATTCCTGCAATCAACCGGCTCCTCGCGATCATGTCGCCGCAAGATCAAGCGCTGCTGGCGCCGCATCTCGAGCCCGTGACGCTGGACCTTCGACAGCAGATCGAAACCCCCGACAACGAAATCGAACACGCGTACTTCCCCGACAGCGGCATCATTTCCGTCGTTGCGCGCTCGGCCGGCGGCCAGCAGATCGAGGCCGGCATCGTCGGCCGTGAAGGCATGACCGGTCTGCCCATCGTCATGGGCAACCACCGGTCGCCGAACGACACCTATGTGCAGGTGGCCGGCGCCGGACGGCGCATCGCCGCCGAACATCTGCGCGCCGCCATCGCCCAAAGCCCTACCCTGCGCCACCTGCTCCTGCGGTTCGCACAGACGTTCATGGTGCTCGTGGCGCAGACCGCGCTGGCCAACGGGCGGGCGCACATCGAAGAGCGCCTCGCGCGCTGGCTGCTGATGGCGCGTGACCGCGGCGATTCCGATGAGCTCACCCTCACGCACGAGTTCATGGCGTTGATGCTGGGCGTGCGCCGCTCCGGCGTCACAAACGCGCTGCACGCGCTGGAAGGCAAGGGCTTGCTCCGCGCCGAGCGGGGCAGCGTGTGCATCGTCGACAGGGCTGGTCTCGTCGCCGTCGCCGGCGGCGCCTACGGCGTGCCGGAAGCCGAGTACCTCCGCCTGATCGGCTAGTCGCGAAAGAGCGTGCGATACTCCGCCATCACCGATGCGTAGCATTCGCACGCTGCGTTCTCGAGACCCGCGCGATCGATGATCGAGATATGCCCGTAGTGGTAGCGGATGAGATCGGCCTGCTGCAGCGACCTTGCAGCGATGCTGACGGTGGAGCGACGCACGCCGAGCATCACCGCGATCAGATCCTGCGTCAGCGCCAGATCCGTGTCGCCGCTCCGGTCATGCGCCGCAAGCAACCACCGGGCGAGGCGCTGGACGAGGTCGTGGTGGGCGTTGCAGGCGGCGGTCTGCGCCACCTGCACATGGAAACAGTGCGCGTAGTGCAGGAGCAGATCGTGCAGGAATGGCGCACGGCCGAAGGCGAACCTCAGGGCGTCCGCCGGCATGCGGTGAGCGCCGCCGCCGGTCTGGCACACGGTTTCGCTGAACGCGTTGACGGCGCCCAGAACCACCGATTCTCCCGCGAGGCCCTCCGAACCGATCAGGCCGATCTCCAGGGGCTGGCCGTCCGACAGCACCGTGAGCGCCGAAATGAAGCCGCTCTCGACGAAGTAGACGTTGACGATCGGCCCACCGGCGCTGTGGATGCTCTCGCCCAGCCCCAGTTCAACCCGGACGAGATCAGGGGCGAGCAAGGCGAATTCGGCCGCGGGAAGCGCGGCCAGAAGCCGGTTGTTCACCGCGGCTTGCTGCACCCTCGATATATGCGCGCCTCCCGCGACAGGAGCATCCGCCGCCAATGGTTCCCGGCCCCGCACTCGGGGAACGACCACAAATTACACCCGGTTCAGCCCATCGATTGTACGGTACCGCACATTGGGGCGAATTCGTAAGGGCGGACCTCAGTCGCGGGCGCGCAGGAAGACATAGTATGCGCCGCCGCCGCCGTGCTTGGTGTGCGCCTCGGCATAGCCGTTGGCGACGGTGCGCAGGCCGGCGAGCCAGCCCGGCAAGGCCCGCTTGAGCACGCCCCCGGCATCTCCCCTGCCCTTGCCCGTGACGACGAGCACGCAGCGCGCACCCTCCGCGCGGTGATGCGCGAGAAAGCGGGCGAGTGCGGCTTGGGCCTCCGCCTGGGTCATGCCGTGGAGATCGAGCCGACCGCCGATATCCACCTTGCCCCGCCGGACCCGCTTTTCCGGGGACCGATCAGCGGGTGGAGCGTGGCTGGCGGACACGTTCGTGCGCGTGGGGCGCGCCAGGGGAGCAGGATGCGCGGGCAGCACGACGCGCTCGGGCGTGCCCGGCGCCACCACGTGAACCCGCGTCGGTCGCGCGGCCTGCGCCTCCCGGCGGGGCAACGGCCGGACTGTGCGCGTCACCGCGCGCCAGGGATCTTCGTCATCGGAGGTTGAGGATGGGGCGGCGGGCCTGCGGCTCACGCCTGCGCCACACTGGAAAGCCGCCAGTTGGGATCACGGGAGCGGACGTCGCGCTCAAACGTCCAGCGCTCCTTGGTCTCGCGGAGGCCATAAGCGCCCTCCGCCAGCTCCGCCTCGAACCGCACCGACACGCGGGCCACGTCGCCCTCCATGCGCGCATCGACCACCTCGGCCGACTTCAGCCGCACCAGCTCCGGGCCCTTGCCGCCGGAAGCCAGACGCTCCGTGATCGCGCGATCATACGCCTCGAACACGCGGGGATTGAGCAGGCCCTGAAGGGCTGCACGATCCCCCGCCGCAAAGGCCTGGACGATCATTTCATAAGCTGTCCGCGCGCCCTCGACGAAAGTGCCGGGATCAAACGCGGGGTCGGCCTGCATCACGGCCGCCACGCCGGCGCCCCCCTGCGGGGCCACCACCGGCGGGATGGGGGCGGCCATGCCGCCCGCCCCAGCGCCAACCTCCACCGGCGCGGGCCGGGGTCCGGTCGGCTGGGCGGGGCCGTCAGACCCGCGCCGCTGACCGAGCACGCTGAACAGACGGCCGATCACCACGGCCGCAACCACCGCGAGGATCAGGATCTCGAACACCTGATTGGACACGAGTATGCACTCCCTTGCCGGGCAGAAATCCCGAGCTTCCCGACATAGTGTCCATGCACCTCGGGCGCCAGCCCAACCATGTTGCGGGGCCCCGCTGCGCATGTTAGCCCGCCACAAATCAACCCTTTTCCAGCATCGAGAGCAAGCGCATGTCGAACTCGGGCGGCCCAGACAGCGGTCAACCCGTGCAGGACACGCCGCACCTGCGCGTCCTGGCGCAGTACGTTAAGGATCTTTCATTCGAGAACCCGACGGCGGCGGACGGCATCCGCGCCGGAGAGGCTGCCCCGGCCATCGACATGGGCATCGACGTGAACGCCCGCCCCCTGCAGGACGGGGATTCCTATGAAGTCGACCTGCGGATCGGCGCGAAAGCCATGCGCGGCGAAGACGTGATGTTCATCACGGAGCTGGTCTATTCGGGCGTCTTCCAGTTCGTGAACGTCCCGGCCGAGGACGTGGAGCCCCTGCTGCTGATCGAGTGCCCGCGCCTGCTGTTCCCGTTCAGCCGCCGGCTGCTGGCGGAAGTGACGCGGGAGGGCGGCTATCCGCCGCTGCTGATCGACCCGATCGACTTCGCCGCACTTTACCGGGCGCAGTTGCGGGACCGGCAGGCGACGCCCGGCGGCTGACGCATCAGCCCTGGCCGCCCTGCCCTTGCGGGGGCGCACCGTTCCACAGGGCTTTGTCGCCCAGTTGCGCCACGAACGCCGCGTGGGCGGCTTCCTCCGCAGGGGTGAGGCGCGCAGCGAGCGCTTTCTTGCGCGGCGGACGCCGAACGATTTCGAAGGCCGCCGGTGCGCCCTCGGCCGATTCCGGCTTCTCCTCCAGGAAGGACAGCTTGCGCTCCCGCCCGCCGCGCAGCTGGAGATACACTTCCGCCAGCATGCGCGCATCGATCAGCGCCCCGTGGCCGCCGGCGCCTTTGCGCTTGGCGAGATCGAACCCGTAGCGATCCAGCTGGTAGCGGCGGCTCAGGGCGTCAAGCGAATTGGCGGCGCCGGGAAACAGCGCGCGCGCAATGGGCAGCGTGTCCACGAAGCGCTCTTGCGGAAACTCCAGCCTGTCGAGGCGCCTGAACTCTGCGTTGAGGAACTTGCGGTCGAACTCGGCATTGTGGGCCACCAGCGGCGAATCGCCCATGAAATCGAGCAATGGCCCGATCACGTCGGCGGCGCCGAACACAGGCTTGTCGCGCAGGAACGCGCCGGTGAGCCCGTGCACCCGCACCACCTCCTCCGGCACGTCGCGCTCCGGATTGATGTAGCGGTGGAACGTGGCGCCCGTGGGCAGAAGATTGACGATCTCCACGCACGCGATCTCGACGATGCGGTCGCCCAGAAGCGGGTCGCGGCCGGTGGTTTCGGTATCGAAGACGATTTCGCGCATGGACGGAGTCTAGCGGTGATTCGACACGGTTGGAATTGACGAAACGGAACTGCACGTCCTGGAGCGCGCGGTCCCGCTTCACCCGCGGCGTCAGGACTCAACCTTTGAGGGCGTCGAGCACGGTCTTCACCTGCGCCCGCGTTTCTTCGAGGCTGCCGCCGGTGTCGATCACCACATCCGCGCGCGCGCGCTTTTCGGCGTCCGGCGTCTGCTTGGCGAGGATGGCCTCGAACTTCTCCGCGCTCATCCCCGTGCGCGCGAGCACGCGGGCGCGCTGCACTTCGTGCGGCGCGGAGACGACGATGACCTTGTCCACGCGTTTCTCTCCGCCCTTCTCGAACAACAGCGGGATATCGAGCACGGCGAGAGTTGCGCCGGCTGCACGCGCGGCCTCCAGAAACGCCAGCTGCGCCTGGCCCACGAGCGGGTGGACGATGGATTCTAGCGTCCGAAGTGCGTCCGCATCCGCCAGCACGAAGGCGGACAGCTTCGCACGATCGATGGCGCCATCCACCACCGCGGCGGGAAACACCTCCCCCACCGGACCCACGGCCGCACCGCCGCGATCGTAAAGCGCGTGTACCGCCGCATCGGCGTCATAGACCGGCGCACCTTCGTCGCGGAACATCTGCGCCACGGTGCTCTTGCCCATGCCGATGGACCCGGTGAGACCGACGAGCATCATCTGCGCGCCGCCAGGAGCGAAAGGAGGCGTTCACGGGCCTTGGTCGTGTCCGGCTTCACGCCGAACCAGAGCTCGAACGCGCGCGCCCCCTGGTGGATGAGCATGCCGAGGCCGTCGACCGTCACCAGGCCCCGCGCCTTCGCCGCGGCGAGCAGCGGCGTTTCCAGCGGCGTGTAGACGGCGTCGAAAACCACGGCGCCTGCCTCCGCCCGGTGAACGGGCCAGTCGATCCCGTCACCGCCCATGCCCAGCGCGGAGGCGTTGACGATGAGCTGCGCCTCCCCAAACGCTGCGCCCAGGTCGAACCAGTCGCGCGCGCGGATGCCGGGGCGCGCGAGTGCGGCCACCACATCGTCGGCGCGGGCGCGGGTCCGGTTGATCACGTGGATGGCGGGCACGCCGGCGAGCGAGAGGCCGCAGGCGATGGCGCGCCCGGCGCCGCCCGCGCCGATCACCAGCGCGCGGCGAGTCTGCGCCTTCCAGTGCGGGGCGCCTTCATCGAGCGCCTCAAGCACGCCGCGCGGATCTGTATTCGTGCCGACCCAGCGACCCTCCGCACGATAGAGGATGTTGGCGGCGCCAAATGCCCGGGCCTCCTCGGTCAAGATATCGGCGTTACGCGCGGCGGCTTCCTTATGCGGGATCGTGAAGTTGAGTCCGTGGAAATCCGCCGCCTTGAAGCCCTGGATCGCGGTGTCGGCGCCGTCGCGCGGCACGCGTATCGCCACATACGCGGCGTCGAGCCCATGATCGGCAATCCAGGCGTTGTGCATCTGCGGGGACAGCGAGTGCCCGACCGGATCGCCGAACAGCGCCACCACGCGGGTCTTGCTGGTGATCATCGCGCCAGCGCCCCCTGCGCCCGCAGGAACGCCAGCAGCGGCAGAAGCGGCAGTCCAAGCACGGAGAAGAAGTCCCCGCTCACGTCCTCGAACAGTTGGCCGCCGAGGCCTTCCAGCTTGTAGGCGCCGACGCTGGTGAAGGCGTCCTCCCCCACCGCATCGAGATAGGAGTCCACGAACGCATCGGAGAGCACACGCATCTTCAGCGTCGGCACGGTGATCTGGCGCCAGATGGCGACTCCGTCGCGCGCCACGACGGCGGCGTTAAGCAACTGATGCGTCTGGCCGCTGAGCGCGCGCAGCTGTGCGGCGGCTTCGGCGCGATTCGCAGGCTTGTCGAACACGCGGTCGCCCAGCGCCAGCATCTGGTCGGCGCCGATCACGAGGCCGCGACGCATCCGCGAGACCGACAGAGCCTTCACTTCCGCCAGCGCATCCACCTGCGCGCGCGGCGGCGCGCCTTCCATCCGCAGCGAGGCCTTCACCGCCTCCTCGTCCACGCGCGGGCGTTCCACGAGGATATCGACGCCCGCATCGCGCAGCATCTTCGCGCGCGATGCGCTGCCGGAGGCGAGGATGATGTCCTCAGCCATCCTGCTGGCGCTTCCGTTCGGCGATGAGGTTGAGGACGGCGGCGGCCGTCTCCTCCACGGAGCGGCGCGTGACATCGATCACGGGCCATCCCTCCCGCTCGAACACCTTTTGGGCGTGGATGATTTCGGCGCGCACGGCCGCTTCGTCCACGTACGTGGTTTCGCGCGATTCCTTCATCGCCACCAGCCGGTTTCGCCGCACATGGATGAGCCGGTCCGACGAGATCATGAGCCCCACGATCAGCGGCGCGTCTTCCCGGAAGAGCGCGTCGGGCAAGGGAATGTGCGGCACGATCGGCACGTTGGCTGCCTTCACGCCGCGGTTGGCGAGATAGACGCACGTGGGCGTCTTCGACGTGCGCGACACGCCCACGAGTACGACGTCCGAATCGGTGAACTCCTTCTGGCCCTGCCCGTCGTCATGGCCCATGGCGAAGTTGAGCGCGTCGATCCGGCGGAAATAGTCGGCGTCCAGCACGCGGCCGGCGCCGATGCGGTGGTTCAGCTCTTGGCCCAGATATCGCTGCAGGGTGTCCAGCACGGGGTCCAGCACGGCGACGCACGCCATGCCCAACTCCTTGCACCGCGTCTCCAGCCGCTCGCGCATCTCGTCGTTCGAGAGCGTGAACATGACCACGCCCGGCGCATTCTCGATCTCGCGCAGCACGCGCTCCAGCTGCCGGGTGGAGCGAACGAGGTAGTACGAGTGTTCGATGGGAATGATGTTGTCGAACTGCGCCGACGACGCGCGCATGACACCGGCCAGCGTCTCGCCGGTGGAGTCCGACACGAGGTGCACGTTGAAGTAGGTTCCGAACTTGGGCGTCATCGGCGGGGGGCCTGAAGGACGCCCTGGGCGGCGCCTGTGGATAGGGAGTCAAAAACTGCTGAACGAGGCTGTTGTCCAGCCCCGGCCGGCGGCCTTGCCCACCCCCCGGACACCGCCATACACAGCCTGTCCCATGTCCGCCCCGCCCGGCGCCGGATCTGGGCGCCGATGGAGTGACTGACGCCCTGCCCTTGCCCCCTATGACATCTTGCCCGTCGCATCGTTGAACGCTTCGTGGGATGAACAGTGGGTAGCCGAACGGTTAACGTTACTCGCCCCCTAACAACCACACCTAACCTCTTCGAGGATTCTTTGAAGGTTGACTCTTCCTTGTCGGGCAAGTCCCTGCTCCGCGCCCTGGCCGGAGAACGGCTGGCGACACCGCCGATCTGGTTCATGCGCCAGGCAGGCCGCTATCTACCCGAGTACCGCGAGCTGCGCCGGCAGGCCCCGAACTTCATGGATTTCTGCTACGCCCCGGCGCTGGCGACCGAAGCGGTCATGCAGCCCCTGCGGCGGTTTCCGCTCGATGCGGCCATCCTGTTCTCCGACATCCTCGTCGTGCCCCATGCCCTTGGCCGCGACGTGCGATTTATCGAAGGCGAAGGGCCGCGACTCGATCCATTGATCGGGCAGGCGTCGTGGGCGCTGGGCGATCCGGCCAAGGCCGTCGAGCGCCTCGCCCCCGTCTACGAGGCGGTGGAACGGATCAAGGCGGGTTTGCCCGAGGGGGTGGCGCTGATCGGCTTCGCGGGCAGCCCGTGGACCGTGGCTACGTACATGCTGCAGGGCCGCGGCGGCGACAAGGACGACTGCCGCGCCGCCGCCTGGGCGCAGCCGGCGCAGGTGGACGCCCTGCTGGCGGTGCTGGTGGAGACCACCGCTCGCCACCTCCAGGCGCAGGCGAAGGCCGGGGCCGAGGTGCTGCAGATCTTTGAAAGCTGGGCGGAAGGGCTGGCGGAGCCCCAGTTCGAGCAACTGGTGCTGCGGCCGACGGCCGCGCTCATTGTGCGCCTGCGGGCGCTGGGCGTCACCCAGCCGGTGATCGGGTTCCCCCGTGGCGCCGGCCACCACCTTGCGCGGTATGCCGCGGAGACCGGCGTCGACGCACTGGGCGTGGACACGAGCGTGCCGGTGGCGCGCGTGCGCCCTGCCCTGCCCGCGCGGATGCCGCTGCAAGGCAACCTCGACCCGCAGCTTCTCGTGGTCGGCGGAGATGCCCTGCGCGCGGGTGTCGCCAGCGTCCTGGCGGACTTCGGCGATGCGCCCCACATCTTCAATCTCGGGCACGGCATCACGCCGGAAGCTTCGCCCGAGCATGTGACGGCGATGATCGCCGCGGTCCGCGGGGCGGCCACGTGAGCCAGCGCAAGATTGCGGTCGTCCTGTTCAATCTCGGCGGCCCGGACGGCCCCGCCGCTGTGCGACCGTTCCTGTTCAACCTGTTCCGCGACAAGCGCATCATCACGGCGCCGGGCCCGATCCGGCTGGCGATCGCTGCGCTAATTTCCACCACGCGGGCAAAGCCGGCCATGGCCAACTACGCGCTCATGGGCGGGGGCTCCCCCATCCTGCCGGAGACCCAGGCGCAGGCCGACGCCCTCAAGGCGCGCCTCGAAGATACCGAAAACACCGCCTGGCGGGTGTTCATCGGCATGCGTTACTGGAAACCCTTCGCAGCGGATGCTGCGGCGCAGGTGCGCGAATGGGGCGCCGATGACGTGGTTCTGCTGCCGCTCTATCCACAATTCTCCACGACGACGACGGCATCGGCGGAGGATGCCTGGAGCAAGGCCTACACCGGCCCCACCCGTCTGGTGTGCTGCTATCCGGCCAACACGCAGCTCGTCCGCGCCCATGCGGAATCCATCGAGCGGGCTTGGGTCGCCGCCGGTTCGCCCGACAATCCGCGCGTGCTGTTCTCCGCGCACGGCTTGCCGCAGCGCATCGTGGACGCGGGCGATCCCTACCAGTGGCAGGTCGAGCGGTCGGTGGCGGCGGTCTCCGCGCTTTTGCCGGCGTCCTGGGAAAAGACCATCTGCTACCAGTCCCGTGTGGGGCCGCTCAAATGGCTCGGGCCCTCCACCGAAGAGGCCATCGCGCAGGCGGGCGAAGACAAGCGCGGCGTGATCGTCTCGCCCATCGCCTTCGTGTCCGAACACATCGAGACGTTGGTGGAGCTCGACATCGAATACGCCGAAAAGGCCCACGAGCTTGGCCTGCCCTACTATATCCGCGCCCCCGCGCTGGGCGCCTCGGACCTCTTCATCGACGGCCTGGCCACCCTCGCGCGCAAGGCGCTGCTGCGGGACTGCAGCGCCCACAGCGAAAGCGGCGGGCGGCTGTGTCCCGAACGGTTCGGCGCCTGCCCCATGCGGCAGGCCGCAGAGCAGAACGAAAGAAGCGCGGCATGACCGGTCTGTTCGCCTGGCTTGATCCCAACTGGATGCGCGCGCTGCACATCGTCTCGGTGCTGGCCTGGATGGCGGGCCTGCTGATGCTGCCGCGGTTCTACGCTTACCAGACAGGCTCCAAGGCCGGCGGGGAGCTTGAGCACAAGATGATCGAAGCCGCCTCCAAGCTGAATGCGATCATTCTCACGCCGGCGATGCTGCTGACGTGGACGTTCGGCCTGCTGGTCCTGGCCACGTCCAATTGGGTGCAGCTGTCGATGCCGTGGATGCACGCCAAGCTCGCCCTCGTCATCGGGCTCTCAGGGCTGCACGGCTACTTCGTGGCCGAAGGCAGGCGGTTGGCGAAGGGCGAGCGGCGCCGCACGGAAAAGTTCTGGCGGATGATGAACGAGGTCCCGTTCCTTATCGCCATCGCCGTGGTGATCCTGGCGGTGGTGGAGCCTTTCTAGGCAATGCCGAGGGCACGGGTCGCCACATAGATCGCCACAAGCAGAACCATGCCAGCAAAGGCGCGGCGGGCGAGATCAGCCCGTCCGACGAGCAGTTTCGCGATCTCGCCGCCTGCAATGCCCCCCGCCATGCCCCCGGCGAGCAGCAATCCCATCAGTCGGAAATCTACCAGCCCCGAGAGCGCATAATTGGCTGACGTCGCAGCGCCGAAGATCGCGACCGACACCAGCGAGGACGCTGTCGCATTGGCCATTGTCATGTTGGTGGCCAGCATGAGGCCCGGTACGATCAGGAAGCCGCCGCCGATCCCGAAGAATCCCGCCGCAAGACCAGTCAACAGGCCGAGAGGCGCAAGCCGCGCCATCAGCGCCGCGTTGATGTGAACCGTGGGGTCCCCGGCGCTCTTCTGTTTGCGCAGCATCGACAGTGCGATGGCCGCCATCGCCAGCGCGAAGGCCAGCAGCAGCTGCGCGCCATCCACTGACTTCGCCAAGGTCGATCCGGCCAGCGACCCGATCAGCCCCGCGGCGCCAAACACAAGCGCGCACGGCCATTTAACCCGGCCGCCACGCCAGTGGCCGATGAGATTGAAGGCCGCGTTCAGCGCCACTGCCGCACTTGAGGTCCCGATCGCCACATGCGGATCGCGCACGCCGACCACATAAAGCAGTAGCGGCGCCGCAAGCACCGATCCGCCGCCGCCGAACACCGCCAGCAGGAAGCCCACGAGACCGCCGCTGAGCAGGGTCGCAACGATGGCGAAGGCGTCCAGCGCAATCACGCCGCGCGCCTGTTCCAGGGCATGACGGTCAGCAAGTTCGCCATCCCGCACCACCCCGTGAGCCCGGCCATCGTCAGACCTGCGCCCAAAAGCGCGGGCACGATAATGAAGCCGCGCGCCACGAACACCGACAGCGCGATGCCGATCAACATCAGCAGGCCGATGGTGATCTGCACTTGCCGATTCAGTTCCAGCGGGGCCTTCCGGTCTGTGCGGACGGGCAGGCCCGCAGCCTTCCAAGCGTCAAGGCCGCCGCCCAGCATGAAAGCCTGCCCGTCGACGTGCCCGGCTAGGCGCGCGCAGTTCGAGTTGGTCCGCATTCCGGACTTGCAGTGGAAGACGACGTCGCCCCGCGGCTCCAGATCGAGGTGGCCTGCCTCCAGTGTTGAGAGCGGAAGAGACCGGGCGCCTGGAATGTGCTCGCGCGCGAATTCGTCCGGCTCGCGGATGTCGATGAGTGTGGCCCGCCCATCCTTGAGGCGAGCGGCAAGGGAAGTCGGGTCGATCGGCGTAAGCGCGGTCATCGTGATTTCTCCGGACAGAAGATGGCGGCGAGGGTCGCGATAACCTGGACGGCCGCGGGATCGGCGATGCGGTAATGGATGGACTGGCCGTCACGACGGGTGGCCACAATCCCCTCCTCTCGCAGCAGCGCGAGGTGTTGCGAGAGCGCAGACTGGGAGACACTCAGCCGCGCCTGCAGGGTGCTGACGCTCAGCTCACCGTCGCCAAGCTGGCAGAGGACGAGGAGGCGTTTCTCATTGGCGAGGGCGCGCAGCAGCGTGGCTGCGGCTGCGGCGCTGGCCTCAAAGGCGGCTCGATCAGAGTCTGCGAGGGTCAACATGACGCCAATATATGAGGCGTTGCTAATTTAGCAAGAGCTAATATATAGGGCGGGTCTCAATCCCGGAGCCTGATATGGCCGCCATCCGCGCCTTCTTCGATCCCGCGACCTCCACCGTCACTTACCTTGTGGCGGACCCCGTGGCGAAGAGCGCCGCCATCATCGATCCGGTGCTCGACTTCGACGCCGCTTCCGGTGCGCTCCTGACCACCAGCGTCGATGCCGTGCTCGCGGAAGCGGCCGCCGAGGGCTGGACCATCGCGTGGGTGCTCGACACTCATGCTCACGCCGACCACCTCTCCGCCGCAGACCACGTCCGCCGCAGAACCGGCGCGAAGGTCGGCATCGGCGCGCACATCACGGAGACGCAGGCCCACTTCCGAACCCTGTTCAATGCCAATGACGTGACAGCCGACGGCTCAGCGTTCGACCGCCTGTTCGAGGACGGCGCGACATTTCACATCGGAGGCATCGAGGCGCACGTGCTGCACACGCCCGGACACACGCCGGCCTGCGTGACCTACCTGATCGACGACGCCGCGTTCGTCGGCGACACCGTGTTCATGCCGGATTACGGGACGGCGCGCGCCGATTTTCCCGGCGGCGACGCCGCCACGCTCTATCGCTCGATCCGCCGGATTTACGATCTCCCGGCCGAGACCCGCATCTTCACGGGGCACGACTACCGTCCGGCGGGCCGCACGGTGCCGGCCTGGGAGTCCACCGTTGCCGAACAGCGCGCGACGAACGTGCATGTGCGCGAGGGTGTGGATGAGGCGGCGTTCGTCGCCATGCGTCGCGCAAGGGACGCCACGTTGAAGCCGCCGGCGCTTATCCTGCCCTCTCTGCAGGTGAACATTCGCGCCGGAGCGCTGCCGCCCGCGGACAGTGACGGCGTCCACTACCTCCGGATTCCGGTCAATCGCCTCGGCGCGCGGCGCTGACCGGCCCTTGCGACTTGACGCTTCGGCGCCGATATGTTGTCGGTAATAGCAGCGTAGCTCATGCGCGCAGGCGTCGGCGGCGCCCCTCCACCCCCTCTCTCCCGCCGAAACTCATCCCCCATTCCCGCGATCCCGGCGCTACACGCCCGGGTTCCCGCCTCCCCATGGTTACCCAATGACATCTGAAAAGCTCATCGAGGGCCTCACGCAGCTCACTCTGCAGGACCTCAAGAAGAAACCCCCGGCCGAACTTCTCGCCTTCGCCGAAGCGCTGGAGGTGGAGAACGCCAACTCCCTGCGCTCGCAGGAGATCATGTTCGCCATCCTCAAACAGCTCGCCGAACGCGGCGTCGAGATCGGCGGCTCCGGCGTGATCGAGGTGCTGCCCGACGGGTTCGGATTCCTGCGTTCGCCGCAGTCGAACTATCTCGCCGGGCCCGACGACATCTACGTGTCGCCCCAGCAGGTGCGCAAATTCGGCGTCCGGACCGGCGACACGGTGGACGGCCAGATCCGTGCGCCGAAGGACGGCGAGCGCTACTTCGCGCTGGTGAAGCTCAACAGCGTGAATTTCGAGGACCCTGACAAGGTCCGGCACAAGGTGCACTTCGACAATCTCACGCCGCTCTACCCCGACCAGCGCCTGAAGATGGAAATCGACGATCCGACGCTGAAGGACAAGTCCGGCCGCGTCATCGACATCGTCTCCCCCATCGGCAAGGGCCAGCGCTGCCTGATCGTGGCGCCGCCGCGGGTAGGCAAGACCATATTGATGCAGAACATCGCCAAGGCGATCGCGGCCAACCACCCGGAAGTCTTCCTCATCGTGCTGCTGATCGACGAGCGGCCCGAGGAAGTCACCGACATGCTGCGCACCGTGAAGGGCGAAGTGGTGGCCTCCACGTTCGACGAGCCGGCCACGCGCCACGTGGCCGTCGCGGAAATGGTGATCGAGAAGGCCAAGCGCCTCGTCGAGCACGGCCGCGACGTGGTGATCCTGCTCGACAACATCACCCGCCTTGGCCGCGCCTACAACACGGTGGTGCCGTCCTCCGGCAAGGTGCTGACGGGC
>JAIYAO010000103.1 GCA_027488965.1 Alphaproteobacteria bacterium | reverse complement strand
ACAGCGCGTATGGGCTCCGGGTTCGTCGCGCGCCGCGACGCCCCGGAGGCCGGTGGCGAGGGGCGTTAACGTGGACAGGCCCTCTTTCCTACACGCTGGATGAGCCCCAACCCGCGCCCTAATTCTCAAGCACCTCGCGCACCCGCGCGCGCAGCACGGGGACAAGCTCCGCCTCGAACCACGGATTGCGCTTGAGCCAGCCGCTGTTGCGCCACGAGGGATGCGGCAGCGGGATCGCATCGGGACCATAGTCCGCCCAGGCGCGCACGGTGTCGCGCAGCGTGGACTTTGCGCCCTTCCCCAGATGCCACTTCTGCGCATAACCGCCCACCAGCAGCGTGAGCCGCACGCCCGTGAGCAGCGGCAGCAGGCGCGCGCGCCACAGCGGCGCACATTCCTTTCGCGGCGGCAGGTCCGCGCCGTTCACCGTGCCGGGGTAGCAGAAGCCCATGGCCGCGACGGCCACATTGCGCGGCTCATAGAAGGTGTCGCGGTCGAGCCCCATCCACGCGCGCAGGCGGTCGCCCGACGGATCGTTCCACGGCAGGCCTGTCTCGTGCACGAGGCGTCCCGGCGCCTGGCCTGCGATGAGAATGCGCGCGTCGGGGTGCACGCGCACCACGGGGCGCGGCTCGTGCGGCAGCGGGCACGCGCGGCACGCCGCGATCTCGGCGACCAGCGCGTCAAGTCTTGTCGGCATCGACGATGCGCAACCGTATGACGCCCTTGAAGGCATCGGGATCGACCGGCTTGCCCTTGCGCAGGATCACGATGCGCCCCGCCTTCGCCAGCCGCACGGCCACAGCACGCACCTCGCCCATGTGCTTGCGCCAGTGCTCCGCATCGAGCGCGCGCGCGGCCTCGGACGGACAGATCGAGCTTGCAGCCCCGCGCGCGGCGACGAGCGCGAGGATGGCCTCCTCTGCGTTCTTCGGGGCGGTCATGGCGTAATCAGCTTCACGCTGTAGCGGGCGAACGCCTTGTCGGAGGTGATGACCGTGAGGTTCTCCTCCAGCGCCTGCGCGATGATAAGGCGGTCGAACGGGTCCTTGTGATCCTTGAAGCGCGGCAGCGCGAGCGTGCGCCATGCGTGCGCGGAAGTAATGGGGAGCACTTGCACATTCGGCTGACGGCGCAGCATGGCCGGCAGGTCGTCCGTCATCTGCAACCGCCCCTGCGCCTTCTTGATGCCGATTTCCCACAGCGAAGCGACGCTGATCGCGGCGACGCCGCTCGGGCCGACGTGGCGCAGTACGCGCAGGAACCCTTCACTCAGACGCGAGGGATCGTCGAACGCCGCGATGACGAACATGGTGTCGAGCAGCACCTTCAAGGTGCGCGCCTACGCGTCGTCATCGTCGTCGTCTTCGACGTCTTCGCCGAGAAAGTCGCGCTCGATTTCCTTGTCGAGCGCGGCCCAGTCCTCCGCCGTCCCGTCGAACCGGAGTTGACCCTTGAGCGCGCCGACCCATGACGGGAGACCGTCCAGAGCTTCCGGCGCCGGGCCGCCCTCATAGGTTTCCGGCATCTCGCGCACCCCGGCCATGGCCTCCACCCCCGCTTCCAGCAGCGCACGCGCTTCCGCCTCCATGCTCCGCCCGTGCGCGGCGGCGCGCAGGCGCAGCTTGTCCCGGACGGCGTCAGGTAGGTTGCGGATGGTCAGCGTGGCCATATGCATGGGGTAGAGTTTGACAGCAATGCTGTCAACGCTGTCAGACCGGCGCGCCCTTCATCATCTCCCGGGCGATCACCAGCCGCTGGATCTCGCTGGTGCCCTCATAGATCCGGAAGATGCGCACATCGCGGTAGAAGCGCTCGATGCCGTGGTCGGCGGTGTAGCCGGCGCCGCCGAAAATCTGCACCGCGCGGTCGGCCACCCGGCCCACCATCTCGGAGGCGAACAGCTTGGCGCAGGAGGCCAGCATGGTGACGTTCTCGCCCGCATCGCGCCGGCGCGCGGCGTCGAGCACCATGCAGCGGGCGGCGTAGGCTTCGGTGCGGCTGTCGGCCAGCTGTGCCTGGATCATCTGGAAGCTCGCCAGCGGCTGGCCGAACTGCTTGCGTTCGCCTGCGTAGGCCACGCAATCGGCGATCAGCCGCTCGGCCACGCCCACGCACACCGAGGCGATATGCAGCCGCCCGCGGTCGAGCACCTGCATGGCGACCTTGAAGCCCTCCCCCTCGGCGCCGAGCATCAGGTTGGGCGCAAGGCGCACGTCGTCGAAGTTCACGTCGCAGATGTGGGCGCCCTGCTGGCCCATCTTCTTCTCGGGCTTGCCCACGGAGACGCCCGCGAGATCGCGCGGCACGAGGAACGCGGAGACGCCGCCCCCGCCCTTCTTCTCGTTGGTGCGGGCCATGACGGTGAAGAGGTGGGCCTTGTTGGCGTTGGTGATGTAGCGCTTGGCGCCTTTCAGCACCCAGGCCTGGCCGTCCCACGCAGCGCTGGAGCGGACGCTGGCGCTGTCGGAGCCCGCTTCCGGTTCGGTGAGCGCGAAGCTGGTGACGATCTCGCCCGAGGCGATGCCGGGGAGGTACTTGGCCTTCTGCTCGGGCGTGCCGAACATCACGAGGCCCTGGCTACCGATGCCCACGTTGGTGCCGAAGGCGGAGCGGAACGCCGGCGAGCAGCGGCCGAGCTCGAAGCCCACCGACACTTCATCCTCCATGCCGCAGCCGAGGCCCCCATACTCCTCCGGGATGGTGAGGCCGTAGAGGCCGAGCGCCTTCATCTCGCCGATCACATCCTCGGGGATGCCATCCTCTTCGGCGATCTTCGCCTCCAGGGGGCGCAGGCGCGCCTCCACGAAGCGGGCCACCTGGGCGGTGAACTCGGCGCGGGTTTCGGGATCGAGGGCCATCGGGGGTGTCTCCGGCGTTTGGCCCGCACCATCGCCGCCGCCGCCGGAGGTGACAAGCGCGGCGCCGCGCCGCTCAGCGGGTGAAGATCACCTTGGGGCCGGGATCGGTCATGGCGTCGATGGCTTCCGCGAAGGGCACGATGCGGTGGGTGACGTGTTCGGGGTGCAGCTTGCCGCAGGCGATGCACGCCAGCGCCTCCGGAAAGGTGGCGCGGGAATGGACGCGGCCGGTGTGGAACGTGAGTCCCTTGTAGTAGGCGCGGGTGAGCGGCACGGGCGTGGCGGCGCCGAAGTGGATCGCCACGCTGGTCATCACGCCGTTGGGCGCGCACGAGTGGACGGCGAACGCGAGCGCCGCCTCGTTGCCCGCCGCCTCCACCACGATCTCGAACTGCGCGTCCGGCGTTCGGCCGCCGTCCAGCGCCAGCGGCTCGGCCTCCGCGCCGAGCGCCGCCGCGCGTGCGCGCCTGCCCGCGTCGTCGTCGAGATAGAGCACCCGGCCCGCGCCCAACGCCACGGCGGCGCCTGCCGCGTAAAGCCCCACGCTCTGTGCAAGCCCGGCCACCACGAGCACGCTGGCGCCTGGACGCTGCTGCAGCGGCCCCGCCACGCCCCGCCAGCCATCGGCGATGTTGTCCGACACGTTCGCCGCCACCTCAGGCCCCACGCCGTCCGGCACGCGTACCAGCATGTGATCGGCGAACGGCACGTACATGAGATCCGACAGCGCGCCGCCGAACTCGGTCTTCGACGTGGGTTTCAATCCATACGCGGCAGCAAACGGATACGCTTCGCACGCATTGGTGAATCCGCGCCGGCACGCGCCGCAACGCCCGCACGACAGCTGGAACGGCACGATCACCACATCGCCCGGCGCCACGCCCGCTGCGGGGCCCGCCTCCACCACGCGGCCCACCGTCTCGTGACCGAACGCGAAGGGGCCGGGATAGCTGACGAACCCGGTGGCGATGTAGAAATCGAGATCGCAGCGCGCCACGGCGATGGGCGCGACGATTGCGTCGGTGTCGGCGCGCAGCGTGGGCGCGGGCACATCGCGCCATTCGAACTGGCCGGGCGCGAGGAAGGTGAGCTGTTGCATGGCGGTCTCTCAGGAAGGGCTACGACGGCGCGACCACGCAACAAGGGCTGCGCAGGTGATGACGAGATAGACGGCGATGGCGGCGTGCCGTGCGACAGTGGCCGTGGGCGCGCCCGCACGTTGCGCCAGCAGCGCATCGCCCACGGGCATCACGATGCCGGCGGCAGCGCTCCAGGTGAGCGCGGCCATGTTGCGCGTGAACAGGAGGGCCGCCACGGCGAGCGCGATGAACGCCGTGCGCAGCCCGTAGATGAACACCCAGCCCGCATCGGCGCCGGCGTCGAGCGGCAGCCCGAGGTAGGCCGCGAAGCCCGCGGGATCGGTGAACGCGCGCACCGCGTTGAACGCCTGCAGCAGCGCGATGGCCGCCGCCAGCCAGTAGCCGGGCGCGCGGAGCGGGTTGGGCGAAAGCGTTCGTGCGGTCATGGCGCGCTCCTGCGATGGGCGGGAGGCTAGCGGGCCGGCCGCGCCGCGGGCGCATGAGAAATTCTGTCGATGGCTGAGGCAGGCTCATCTATATCGATGACCCGCCCGCCCCTCCCGCCCCTGTCGGCGCTGCGCGCCTTCGAGGCCGCCGCCCGCCTCGGCAGCTTCCGCGACGCCGCCGCCGAACTGGGCGTGACGCCCTCGGCGGTGAGCCATCAGGTCAAGGCGCTGGAGGACTGGCTCGGGGCGGCGGTGTTTGCGCGGTCGGTGCGGGCGGTGCGGCTGACGGACCTTGGCGCGGCGCTGGCGCGGGAGACGGGCGGCGCCTTCGACGCCCTCGCGGAGAGCGCGGCGCAGGCGAAGGCCGCCGGCGCCGACACGCGCCTCAGGGTCAGCGCGCTGCCGCTGTTCACCAACGTCTGGCTTGTGCCGCGGCTGGCGCGCTTCGCGCAGGCGCACCCGCACGTGGCGCTGGAGATCGAGACCACCAACCGCGTGGTGGACCTGCACCGCGACGACGTGGACGTGGCCATCCGCAATGTGTTCGCGCCCACCACCGGCCTTGCGGCGAGGAAGCTGCTGGACCTGCACGCCGTGCCGCTGTGCGCGCCCGCGCTGGCCGCGACGCTGAAGACGCCCGCCGATCTCGCCCGGGCCACGCTGATCCACATCAGCGCGCGGCGCGCCGGCTGGGACGAATGGCTCGCCGCCGCCGGCGTGGGCGACCTGAAGCCCGCGGGCAACCTCTCGTTCGATACGATTCCTTCGGCGCTGGAGGCCGCCACGCAGGGGCGCGGCGTGCTGCTGGGCCTTGCGCCGCTGATCTGGGACGCGCCGGGCGTGGCCGGCCTTGCGCCGTTGTTCGACCTGCCGCCGCTCAGCGCGGGCACGTACTTCATCGTCCATCGCCGCGACGATCGCGCCCGCGTGGTGGTGCGCGCCTTCGTGGACTGGGTGAGCGCCGAGATGCGCGCCGACGCACGCCGCCTTTCACGGCTCACGCCGCAGCGCGCCGCGCAGGACTGAGGCGTCAGTGCGCGTCGACGGCCTTCAGCGTGCCGGCGTCGAAGATCTGGATCTCGCTGCCGTAGTCGATGTAGGCGACCTTGCCGGGGTGGCCGTCCACGACCTTGAAGACGCGTTCTCCCGCAGGGCCCACGCCCAGCGGGCCGCAGGGCATTGCGGGCACCGTGTCGGAGAAGTTCTCCGCGTCATACTGCTGCTTCAGCACGCCGGTGGGCGCGAACGCGAACAGGCCTTCCTTGCCGGCTTCCGCCAGCGGCTCGAACATGCAGGAGGACGTGCCAAGCCCCGGCGACAGGGCGCGCACGGCCGGCAGGATCGCGTCGAGCCCCGCATCGGCCGGCTTGTCGAAAATCTGCACCACCACGCGTCGCTCGGCGGGCGTGGCGCCCTCGATGACGAAGCCGGGCAAGGCATCGTCCGCCACGAGGCGGATGTCGCCGAATTGCGGTCCGCACGCGAAGCTCCACATGGACCACGCGGCGCCCTTCACCTCGCCCCAGGTGCAGCCGGCGAAGGTCTGTATGGCGGAGTCCGACGGCGTCGGCGCAACAGCGGCCGGCTCCGGCGCCACCTTGCCCGTATCGCCGGGGCTGCACGCCGCAAGCGCACCCGCCAACATCGCCACGATCCCCAACCTGCCCATCGTCCACCCTCCGCCGTCGGGCCGCAACCTAGCGGGCGGCGATGGCGTGGCAAGCCTTCCCTTTCCGCCGCAGGCCGGTAGAACCGGGCCATGAACGATGCACCCCATGACGGCGGCTACGGCACGCCGGCGACGCTCGCCGAGGGGCCCTTCGCCGGCTGGATGACGTGGGGATCCGGCATGGATCCGTTCGAGACGCTGTGCGGCCCGCTGTGCTTCCGCACCGAGGCGGACGGCCGCCAGCGCGCGGGCTTCCTGCCGGAGACGCGCCACCTGAACGGCGGCGGCGCGCTGCATGGCGGGGCGCTGATGACGTTTGCGGATTTCTCGCTTTTCGCCCTCGCGCACGAGGCGCTGAAGGGCCAGCACGCGGTGACGGTGACGTTCAACAGCGAACTGGTGGGCGCGGGCGTTGCGGGCGTGCCCGTCTATGCGGAAGGCCGCATCGTGCGCGAGACGAAATCCATGGTGTTCCTGCAGGGCACGCTGGAGCAGGACGGCCAGCCGATCATGGCGTTTTCCGGCACGCTGAAGAAGATCAGGCCGCGCTGAGCGCCTGCGCCGCCCGCGCGATCTCGGCGTCTGTCGTCGCCCACGAACACACGAAGCGGTAGGCGCCCGCGCCGTCCACGGCGGAGGGATGGAACGCAGCGCCCGCCGCCCGCAGGGCCCCGGCCTGCGCGGGCGCAAGACGCGCGAAGATCATGTTGGCGTCCACCGGGTGGATCGTCTCGGCGCCCGCATCGCGCAGCACGCCCGCAAGCTGCGCGGCCTTGGCGTTGGCGTGGCGGGCGAGATCGCGCCACAGGCCGCCCTCCAGATACCCGGCGATCTGCGCGGCGAGATAGCGATGCTTGGAGAAGAGGTGCCCCGCCCGCTTGCGCAGGTGCGGCATCACCTCGGCGCCGGCGCCGCCGAAGCACACGATGGCCTCCGCGGCGAGCGCACCGTTCTTGGTGGCGCCGAAGGACAGGACGTCCACGCCCGCCTTCCACGACATCTCCGCCGGCGTGCAGCGCGCGGCCTCCAGGGCGTTCGCAAAGCGCGCACCGTCCATGTGCAGCTTCAGCCCGCGCGCGCGGCACACGCCGGCGAGGGCCGCGATCTCGGCGGGCGCATACACCGCGCCGCTTTCCGTCACCTGGCTGATGGAGACCGCGAAGGGCTGGGCCCCGTGCACCACGGCGCGGGAATAGCGCGCGGCTTCCGCATCAAGCGCGGCAGGCGTGATCTTGGCGCTGGGCCCGTCCACGAGCAGCAGCTTGGCGCCGCCGGTGTAGAACTCCGGTGCGCCGCCCTCGTCGACGACGATGTGGGCGATGCGGTGCGTGATGACGGCGCCCCAGGGCGGCGTGAGCGCCGCAAGCGCCAGCGCGTTGGCCGCCGTGCCCGTGGGCACAAGCAGCACGGCGCAGTCCGTCTCGAACGCCTCGCGCAGGAGCGCCTCGGCGCGCGCCGTCCAGGTGTCGGCGCCGTAGCTCGGCGCGATCCCTTCATTGGCCTGCGTCAACGCGGCGAGGATCGCGGGATGGGCGGGGGCTGTGTTGTCGGACGCAAACACCGGGCCTAGCGCTCCAGATCCGCCGGCAGGGTGGGTTCGCTCAGCAGGCGCGTGAGCGCCGCCCAGCGCGCGCCCTCGGGCTGGCGTTGCAGGTAGGCGGACGCCATCTCCTCCCCCAGCCCGTAGTTCACGATGTAGCTGCGGTACGTGTCGATGAAGTCGACGCGCTTGGCCGCGCGCGCCGGCGCCGACAGCTGCGTGCGCTCCAGTTGCGCGATGGCGCCGGCGCGGTCGATGCGGCCGGCGAGATAGGCGTCGGCGATGGCGTACTCCGCAGACCGCAGGGACTGCAGCGCCTCCGTCACCGCCGCGAACGCGGGCGCCCCCGCCGGATCGAGCCCGGCCAGCGGATAAAGCACGCGCTGCTCGAATGCGAGCTTCTCGTCGCCGGGAAATGCCAGGCCCACGCCCGCATTGGCCGTGCCTTCCGCGATGAACCCGATGGGCGCAAACAGCGGCCAGATGGAGAACTCCACCCAGCCGCGCTCCTTGTAGAGCTTCTCCATCAGCACGTTGTGGACGTGGTGGCCGGGATAGCCTTCGTGGCAGCCCAGGTCGACGGCGCGGTCGATGGTGATGGGCAGATCGGTGTTGATCTCGATGCGGCTTCTCGCGTCGCCCTCGAACCAGTTGTAGCCGCCCCACGGCTTGCCGGTGACGAAGCTGAGCGTGAACCGCTCGTTCGCGGGCAGCGGGATGTGGACCAGCGTGCGCCGGCGGCACTCCGCGATGGCCGCCTCCATCACCGCCTGCAGCCGCGCGGGCGGAATCTCGTAGCGCTTGCGGAAGGCTGCGACCCGCGCGGGCAAGGGCCCTGTGCCCGGCAGGAGCGCGGCGATGCGGGCGATGTCGGCGTCGAAGCTGTCGAGGCTGCGCGCGCGGGGGCGCACGCCGAACAGGGCTTCGGCCTCATCGTAAAAAGACACGCGGTGGCCGCCGATCATGCGCAGGCGGAACCGCGCGGCGCGCACGTGCTCATAGAGGAAGCGCCGGCGCTTGGCCTCCAGCGGCGAAAGCCTCGAAGGCTGCACCTCGATCACGTCGGTGTAGAGCGCCGCCCCTTCCCGCTCCAGCGCCTCGAGGGACAGCGGCGCGGCCTTCGCCGCCGCCGCCCAGGCCGGGGGCCCGTGGTAGGCGTCGACGTAGCCTGCTTCCTTCTCGCCGATCTGCAGCGTGAGCTTCACGAAGCGCTCCGCCAGCGGATCGAGCACAGACACCGCCGGCCGGGGCGGCGCCGGCGGCGGCGCGGGCCGGCCGAAACCGAACCCGAAGCAGCCCGCCAGCAGCACAGCCGCCGCCAGCATCGCAAGGCGGCGCACGATCACGGCGCGACCTTGCCTGCCGGGCGATCCGCCATCATCGCGCGCCAGCGCTTGAGGTTCGGCGTCTCGTCGTCGGGGCGCCACTTGTTCATCTTCGCGAAGTCGATGCCCGCCAGCGCGGTGAGATCGACGATGGTGAGGCGGTCGCCGGCAAGGAAGTCGCGCGTGGCGAGCTGGGCGTCGAACCATTTGGCCATCTTCATGGCCGTGGCCTCGTTGGCGGCGGCGATGGCGGGGCTCTGGTTCTTCTCCAGCGCCGCGAGCAGCGGGTTGCCGTGGCGCACCCACATCATCATCGGCAGCGTGACCATGAGTTCCGCGCGCCTGTCCCACATCTCGATCTCGGCGCGCTCGAACGGATCGGCGCCCATGAGGTTGGGCTCGGCATAAAGGCTCTCCAGGTAGGTGCAGATGGCGCGGCTCTCGGTGAGGCAGCGGCCGTCGTCCAGCTCCAGCGTGGGGATCTGGGAGAACGGGCTCTTGGCGCGGAAATCGTCGGTGCGGTGCTGGCCGGCCTGCAGGTCGAGCGTCACAATTTCTACGTCCGTGACGCCCTTCTCGGCGAGGAACATGGTCACGCGGCGGGGGTTCGGCGCATAGGGCGCGCTGTAGAGCTTCATGGGAGCCTCCGCTCAGAACATACCACGCGGCAGGGCCGCCACCACCGCCGCCGCCATGCAGGTGGCGAGGAACCCGGGCGCCAGCGCCTTCCAGGCGAGCCCCAGCACCTCCTCGCGCCGGTTGGGCATGAGGGTGACGAGGCCGCCCACCATGATCCCCACCGACGCCACGTTGGCGAATCCGCACAGCGCATAGGTCATGATCATGCGCGAGCGTTCCGACAGGACATCGACCGGCACGGCGCCCAGATCGATGAACGCGATGAACTCCGTGAGGAACAGCTTCACACCCAGCAGGCTGCCCGCCGCCTGCGCCTCGCCCCACGGCACGCCGATGAGCCAGGCGAGCGGGGCGAACAGGTAGCCGAAGATCACCTGCAGCGTCGCGCGTTCGGGGTAGATGTCGAGATGCGCCGGCAGCATCGGATTGAGCGCCGCCGCCAGCGGCCGGGTGAGGAACGGCAGGAGCTCGTTCACGATGCCCACGAACGCCACGAACACGATGAGCATGGCCGTGATGTTGACGATGACGAGGATGCCGTCCTGCACCCCCTTGTTGATGGCGTCCATGCTGCTGTCGTACTTCAGCAGCGAGGTGTAGTCGGTGTCGTCGGCCAGCGTGTCGGCGCGCTCGGGGATCATCACGCGCGCGAGGATGATGCCCGCGGGCGCCGAGATGATGGAGGCCGCCAGCACGTGACCCACGGCGTTCGGCAGCGTCGGCCCCAGCACGCTGGCATAGACCACCATGGTGGAGCCCGCGACTGTGGCGAGGCCCACCACCATCATCAGGAACAGCTCCGACCGCGAGAGCCTGTCGAGGTAGGCCTTGATGACGATGGGGCTTTCCACCATGCCCATGAAGATGTTGGCGGCGGTGGCGGTGGCGGACGCGCCGCGCAGGCCCATGGTCTTCTCGAACACGTAGCCGAAGCCGCGGATGATCACCCGCAGGATGCCCCAGTGCCACAGCAGCGCCGACAGCGCCGACACCACCATGATGAGCGGCAGCACCTGGAAGCCGAAGATGAAGGGCGCCGGCACGCCTTCGGCCGCGGGCGCGTAGGGCTGGTCGCCCCCGCCCAGATAGTTGAACACGAACTGCGTGCCCTGCCCCGTGGCGCGCATCAGGCCATCGACGGCGCCGTTGACGGCGTTGAGCGCCCCTTGCGTGAATGGCGCGGCGAACAGCAGCAGCACCAGGCCCACCTGCACGGCGACGCCCCCAATCACCAGCGCCAGCGGGAACCGGCGCCGGTCCTCCGACACCGCCCAGGCCAGCGCGATGAACAGCACGATCGCCGCCAGCGGACGCGCGTTGTCGAGATCATAGGACAGCAATGGCCGGCACTCCCCGCAGGAGGGGGACGCTAGCGGGGCATGGGGGCGGGGGCAATCGGCGGCGCCCCGGTGCGGCCCCGCAGCGGCGGCCGGGCCCCGCCCGCGCCGCAGAGGCAGGCGCCGAGGTCCGGCCCCCGCCTTGACCGGTTCGGCGCGCCCATGGTGTGTGCGCCCCCAAGACCCGATCCTGAGTGGAGTATTCACCGATGAGCGACATTCGCTTCGACGGCAAGGTGGCGATCGTGACCGGCGCGGGCGGCGGCCTCGGGCGCTGTCACGCGCTGGAGCTGGCGCGCCGCGGCGCGAAGGTCGTGATCAACGATCTGGGCGGCGCCATGGACGGCACGGGCGGCAACTCCGCAGCCGCCGAAGCGGTGGTGGCCGAGATCAAGGCGATGGGCGGCGAGGCCATCGCCAACGGCGCCTCGGTCACCGACGACGCGGGCGTGGCGGGCCTGATCAAGCAGACGATGGACCAGTGGGGCCGCATCGACATCCTCATCGCCAACGCCGGCATCCTGCGCGACAAGTCCTTCTCCAAGATGGAGATCGCCGACTTCGACGCCGTGATGGGCGTCCACCTCATGGGCACCGTGAAGCCCGTGAAGGCCGCGTGGGAGATCATGAAGGCGCAGAACTACGGGCGCATCGTGGTGACGACGTCGTCCACCGGCCTCTACGGCAACTTCGGCCAGGCCAACTACGGCGCGGCCAAGCTCTCGCTCGTGGGCTTCATGAACACGATGAAGATCGAGGGCATGAAGAACAACATCAGGGTCAACGCCATCTCGCCGGTGGCGGCGACGCGGATGACCGCCGGCATCGGCATCCCGGAGTCCCTGCTCGATCTCCTGAAGCCCGAACTGGTGACGCCGGGCGTGATCTACCTCGTGTCCGACGACGCGCCCACCGGCACGATCCTCACCGCCGGCGCGGGCGTGTTCGCGGTCGCCGCGATCTACGAGACCGACGGCGTGTGCCTGAAGGACGGCGGCATCACGGCGGAAGAGGTGCGCGACAACTGGGCGAAAATCACCGACCCCGCCGGCCAGGAACACTACGAACAGGGCGGCGCCCAGACCGCCAAGTTCATGCGCAAGCTCAACGGCGGGTGAGTATGTTTTCCCTCCCCCGCACGCGGGGGAGGGACAGCGTGAGCGGAGCGAACGCAGGGTGAGGGCCCGCAGGGCGAGGGCCCGCAGGGCGAGGGCGCTCCGGCGTCTCACGTGCCCTCACCCTGACCTCGCTGCGCTCGGTCTGTCCCTCTCCCGCACGCGGGAGAGGGTTCTCTACTTCGCCTTCGGCGTCACCACGATCCGCACCGCCTTCGCGTCGTCGAACGTCGCGAGCGCGGCGGCGACGATCTCGGCCTTGGTGATCGCCTCCATGTCGGTGATGCGGGTGCGCATGAGCGCAAAGCGGCGCGGGTTTGTCTGCGCGTCCGCCAGCACCGCCGCCCAGTAGCCGTTGCCGCGCTCGGAGGTCTTCAGCGAATCCACGTTGGGACGCCGCGCGCGTTCGATGACGTCGTCGGAGATGCGCCCCGCGCGCAGTTCGGCGGTGATCTTGTCGACGGTGGCGAAGAAGCGCTGCACGTCGGCCGGCGGGGTCTCCACCGTCGCCGCCACGTAGCCGTAGCCCGCGAACGTCTGGGACAGCTCCTCGTCCGTCTGAGGCGAATAGGTGGCGGCGAGCTTCTCGCGGTACTCCTCGGTCAGCTCGTTCTCGAAGATCAGCCGCGCGAGGCGCACCGCGCGGGCCTTGCGCGCATCGGAGAAATCCACCGCAGGCCACGCCACGAACGCGCCCGCCTGGTCGGGCCGGCCTTCGTGGGTGAGCTGGATAGGCGCGGGCGCACCCGGCGGAAACGCGATCGCGCGCTCGGTCGCGGGCGCGTCCGTGCGGGGCGGCAGGGCGCCGAAGGTCTCGGCCACCGCCTTCACCACCGCTTCGGGATCGAAGTCGCCGACGACGGAAATCTCCAGCGGACGGGCCGTGATCGCGGGGCCGATGGCGGCGGCGAAATCCCCGATCTGCAGCGCCTGCACCTGCGCCAGCGTGGGAAACGCCCAGCGCCCGTCGTTGCGGCGCAGGATGGCGCCGCTGTCGCGATCAAGCACACGGTCGGGCGCGGTGGCGTACTGCTGGATGAAATTCTCCGCCGCCTGCTGGATGCGCTTGAGGCCATCGGGGCGGAACGCGGGATCGGACACGGCGGCGGCGAGCAGCTGCATCTGCAGCTGCAGGTCTTCCGTGCGGGTGCGCCCGGAGAAGGTGAAGTCGTCCTCGCCGAAACTGAAGCCCGCGCCCACGATCTTGCCCGCCGTGGCGCGCTCGATCTCCTCGGTGGTCATGCGGCCAAGCCCCGCCTCCCCCATCACGAACGGCGCAAGGATGGGCAGGCCCGCCGGCATGTCGCCGGCGTACGCCAGGCCCCCGCGCAGGCGCACGGTGACGTTGATCTGCTTTTCCTGGAAGGGCGTCTTCTTCAGTGTCAGCCGCACGCCGTTGGCGAAGCGGATGAGATCGACATCGAACTCCGTGTTGCGCGTGCGCTCGGCCACGGCGCCGGGCGCGCCGAAGTCGCTGTAGGCGAACGCAGCGTCCGCCTGGACCGCGGGACGCGCCACGGGCGTGCGCGCGCTCTGCCGGTACGCGGCGAGGATGGCGGCGTCGCCGCCCTCCACGGGCTCGGCGCTCGAGACGAAAATGAGCGGCCCCTGCCCGCGGAACACCTCGCGCAGCGCCGCGCTCACCCGTTGCGCGGTGAGGCCCGCCACGGCGTCCTTGTAGACCTCGAACGACGTGGCGGGATGGGTGAACACCTCGCCGGCGTCGAACGCCGCGGGGATAGCGCCGGCGAGGCTGCGGGTATCGCGCGTGGCGGCGCCGGCCACGGCGGCCTCCAGGCCGGCGCGGTACTCGGAGATCTCACGGTCCACTTCCGCCTGCGTCACGCCGTGGCGGAGCGCGCGGCGCAGCTCCTGCTCGGCGGCGGCCATTGCGGTGCGCCACTGGCCCGGGCGATGCGACACATCGAGCACCGCGAGCGTGGCGGACTTCTCCATCGGTGCGCGCGAGACATCGGCGCCGATGAACGGCGCATCGGCCTGGCGCGCGATGCGCTGCAGGCGGCGGTTCACCACTGCGTAGCCGATGGCGCGCACCCAGTCGCGCCGCTGCACGGCGGCGGTGTCGGGCTCGGCCTCGAACGGCGTCACCCACGTGAGGTTCACGCTGGCCGGCAGCCCCGCCTCCGCACGGTGCGCCGCTTCAGGACCGCGCCGAGCGATCCGGCCGAAATCGGGCCGCGTGGCCGCCGCGCCAGGCTGGCTCCAGTCGCCGTACTTGTCGCGGATCTTTGCTTCGATGGCCGCGGGATCGATGTCGCCCACCACCACCAGCAGCGCGTTCTCCGGGCGATAGTGGGCGCGGTAGTAGCCGCGGAAATCCTCGGCGGAGACGGCGCGGATGGTTTCGGGCGCGCCGATGGGCCAGCGCGTGGGCAGCGGTTGGCCCTTCAGCCAGAATTCAAAGCGCGCCTTGAGCGCACGGTACTCCGGGCTGTCGCGGCGGCGCTCCTCCGAGAGGATCACGCCGCGTTCGCGGTCGATGGCGTCGGCGGCCAGCAACAGGCGGCTTGCCGTTTCGCGCATGATGAAGAGGCCGGTGTCGAGGGTCGCTGCGTCCACGTCGGGCAGGTCCAGCATGTACACCGTCTCGTCGAACGAGGTGTAGGCGTTGGTGTCGGGGCCGAACGCCAGGCCCTCGCGCTGCAGCAGCTTGATCATCTCGCCTTCGGGCACGTTCTGCGAGCCGTTGAAGGCCATGTGCTCTAGGAAGTGCGCGATGCCGCGGGTGGCGTCGCTCTCGCCCATGGCGCCGGCGCCGATACGCAGGCGGATGGAGGCGATGCCGGCAGGCTGTGTGTTGCGCATGATGGCGTAGCGCAGGCCGTTGGGCAGCTGGCCGTACTTCACCGCGGGATCGGGCTTCAGGTCCGACACGTCGTGCGGCCATACAGGCGGCAGCCGCTGCTGCGCGGTGGCCGGCGCCACGAGAAGGAAGGCGGCAAGCACGGCCATCACGGCCGCGCGCAGGAACGAAGGCATGGAACCCCGCTGGGTAAGGTCAGACAACCTTCCTAGACCGGCGCCTGCCCGGGGGAAACCGCCATGCTGCGCATGGGCGCGCACCTTCGGGCGCGCAGGCGCTTCACAGCCCCAGCACCAGTTTCGCCATGATGTTGCGCTGCACCTCGTTGGAGCCCGCGTAGATCGAGGTCTTGCGGTAGTTGAAATACGAGGGGGCTACGGGGCCGGCGTAGTCCGGCCCGGGGCGCGGCGCGTTGGAGCGGCCCAGCGTTTCGGCCCACGTGTCCTGCACGAACGGGGCGGCGTAGACGCCCACGGCCTCCAGCGCGAGTTCGCTGATCGCCTGCTGCGCTTCCGACCCCGCGCACTTCAGCATCGAGGAGGCCGCGCCCACCGACTTGCCGGAGGACAGCGACGAGAAGATGCGCAGCTCCGTGGCGTCCAGCGCCGCGATGGTGATCTCCATCTCGGCGAACTTGCGCGCGAGATCGGGATCGTTTCCCACGCCCTCGTACTGCGCCAGCCGGCGCGCCTTCGCCAGCGCGGCCTTGAGGCCCGGCGCATAGGCGTTGCCACGTTCGAACTCGAGCAGGTACTTCGCGTAGGTCCAGCCCTTGCCCTCCTCGCCGATGCGGTTGCCGACGGGCACGCGGACGTTGTCGAAGAAGACCTGGTTCACTTCCTGCTGGCCGGCCATCGGGCCATCGAGCGTGGGCAGCGCCTGCACGGTGATGCCGGGGCTGCGCATGTCGCACAGGATGAAGCTGATGCCGTCCTGGCGGTTCTTTTCCTGCGAGGTGCGCACGAGGCAGAAGATCCAGTCCGCCCACTGGGCGTGCGTGGTCCAGATCTTTGAGCCGTTGAAGATGTAGTGATCACCGTCCCGCTCGGCCTTCATCTGCAGCGACGCGAGGTCCGAGCCGGAGCCCGGCTCCGAATAGCCCTGGCACCACCAGATGTCGGAGCGCAGGATCGGCGGCAGGTGCTGGGCTTTCTGCTCATCGGAGCCGAACGCCATGATGACCGGCGCCACCATCTTCAGCCCCATGGGCGAAACCGACGGCGTGCCGGCGGCAGCCATCTCCATGTTGAAGATGTAACGCTGCGTGGGCGTGAAGCCCGCGCCGCCGTGCTCCACCGGCCAGTCGGGCGCCACCCACCCGCGCTCGTAGAGCTTCTTCTGCCACGCCACCATCGCGTCCTTGTCGAGGTAGCCGTTCTTGGACTGCGCCTGCATCGCCTTCAGTTTCGGATCGTAGTTGTCGGCGATCCACGCGCGCACTTCGTCGCGGAACTTCAGGTCGTCGGCGCTGAAAGCGAGATCCATGCGGGCGGTCCTTATGCGATGACGTCGAGGCGGATCATGTCGGGGCGGCCATCGAGGCAGGCGCCGAGCGCCGGCGCCCCTGCCACATAGTGCGCGGTCTTGCCGTGCGCATCGAGATCGGCCTGCGACCGGTACTGTTCGAGGAACACGTACTCGGTGGTGGAGCCCTGCTTGCGGGTGAGCGTGTACTGCACGTTGCCCGGTTCGTTGGCGCGGACGTTCTTGATGAGCTCGCGCGCCACGGCCTCGAACTCCTCCTGCTTGCCGTCCTTCACCTTGAGCGTCACCACGAGGCCGATCATCGCCGTTCTCCCTGTTTTGCCGGGATCATAGGCGGGCGGGGCGGGGGCGCAAGGACGGCCGTAGCGTCAGGCGCGGGCTAACTGCCGATGGTGCGGCAGGAATTGATCACGTCGTTGAGGCGCGAGGCGGCGCCCGGCGCCCAGGTGTGGGTGAAGCCGGCGGCGGCGGTCTTCACCGTTGAGGACGGCGCCATCGCGGCGAACAGCGCATCCTGCGGCGGCAGCGCAAACGTCAGCACCTGGCGGCCCGCCCCGTCGCCCGCGATGAGGCCGGGTACGGTTTTGCCCGCCTGCCCCACCGTCACCGTCGCCTGCGTCTCGCCTTGGCGAACGCGCGAGAACGTCCAGTCCGTGACCATGAGGTCCCCGCGCGGCGCCTGGCAGAGCACGCGCAGCGCCGGGCGCCCGTCCGCGCCCGACAGCGTGGCGCTGGCGAGACCGGGCCCGGCATCGAAGGCGTAGGTCCAGGTGCCCGCGGAGGTCACAGCCGTCGTCGGCGCGGTCGCGGGCGCAGGCGTCCCGGCGCACGCGGCGAGCGCACTGGCGGCGAGGGCCACGGCGGCGAAGGGCAGAAGACGGCGCATGCAGACTCCAACACGCGGACGCCCGAGTGGGCGCAACGTTCTGGGCGGGAACATGACGGAGCGATGGCCGCACCCGGCCGCTCTCGGGCAGCCGGGTGCGGGCGGAACATCAGGTCCGCGGGGCGCCTTTCAGGTGCCGGTCGAGGAACCGCAGGTAGGCGTCCTGCGCGGTGACCCGGTTCTCCTTGCGCAGGAAGCCGTGGCCCTCGTCGGGGAACAGCACGTACTCCACGGGCACGTTGTTGGCGCGCACCGCCGCCACCAGTTCGTCGCTCTCCACCTGCAGCACGCGGGGGTCGTTGGCCCCCTGCACCACCAGCAGCGGCTTGCGGATGTTCTTGGCGTGGAACAGCGGCGAGATGCGGCGGTGCCGTTCGGCGTCGGTGGCGGGATCGCCCATCTCGTCGAACAGCGCTTCGCGGAACGACGCCCACCACGGCGGGATCGACGCCAGCGTCCGCGTCCAGTTGGTGACGCCGAAGATGTTCACGCCCACGTCGAACGCATCCGGCTGGAACGCCAGCGCCGCGGCCACCATGTAGCCGCCGTACGAGCCGCCCATGATCGCCACGCGCTTGCCGTCCACCCAGTCCAGCGTCTCCAGGTAGCGGCGCGCATAGACGATGTCCTGCAGGTCCACCTCGCCGTGGCGGCGGTTGTCCATGTTGAAGAACGTCTTGCCGTAGCCGGAAGAGCCGCGGTTGTTGGCGGCGAACACGGCGTAGCCGTGGTTCACCAGGTGCTGCACCATGGCGGAATAGCCGCGCCGGCTCTGGCCGCCGGGACCGCCGTGCACGAGCACGATGGCCGGCGCCTTGCTGGCCGCCGTGGCCGTCTTCGGCCGGTAGAGGATGCCCGGGATCTCCAGCCCGTCGAAGCTGCGGTAGCGCACCACCGTCGCCTCCACGAGGCGGTCCTCGCTGATGGCGGGATTGAGCGCCTTGGTCAGCCGCGTGGCTGCACCTGTGGCGAGCGGCGCCACGAACACGTCTGCGGGCGAGGTGTCTGAGGCCACAGTGAAGGCGATCGCCGTCTCGTCGCGGTTGAACCGCACGCCGCCCACATCGCCCGCCGGTACGCCCGTCAGTTGCACGGGGCGGTTGGTCTGCAGGTCGAGGATGGTCACGGCGGTGGAGCCGTCGGCGTTCACGCCCGAAACGCGGTAGCGACCCGACGGCGAATGCGTGACGAACATCACGTCCCAGTCCGCCGCGATCAGCGCCGTTTTCTGGCCGGTGGCGAGGTCATGGCGCCAGGCCTGGTTGAATTCGCCATGCTGGTCGGTGCCGTAGATCAGCGCCTTCCCGTCCGGCGTGAACTCATAGACGTCGTGCGCGACGTTGCCGGTGTGGGCGGTGATGAGGCGCGGTTCGCGGCGCGCGCGGCTGCGCAGGTCGAGAAGCAGAATGTCGCTGTCGGCGGCGGTGCGCGGGCGCACGAGCGCGAGCCAGCGACCGTCGCGCGTGACATCGGCGATTTCGAGGCCCGAGTTCTGGAACACCAGCCGGCGCGCATAGGTGGTGGCGTCGTATTCGTAGAGATCGAACGTCTTGGCGTCACGCTCGTTGGTGGTCAGCCAGAAAGCGCCGCCGTCGGCGCGCCACGCCACGAAACTCGCCTTCGTCTTCTCGCCGGGCGTGAGATCGCGCAGCGCGCCGTCGGCGGCGCGGACGTAGATGTGGTTGAGTTCGTTGCCGCCCTGGTCGGCGCTCACGAGGATGCGCTCGTCCTTCGGGAAGTAGGAGACGGCGAACGTAGCGTTGGTGGTGGACGCCGTCAGCGGCCGCGCAGGACCGCCGGCGACGGGCTGGGCGTAGGCGTTGATGACGCCGGACCCGTCGTTCCACGTGAGGATCGAGGCGCCGTCCGGCGAGAAGGCCATGCCGGCTGCGGCGCCCATGCCGTAGGACGTGGTCTGGAAGAACGCCGCGGCGCTGTACGTGGGCGCGGCGGGCGCGGCCGCCGGCGCCGGTGCGGGCGCAGCGACGGGTGCGGGCGGGGGTGCAGTGCTGGCGCAGGACGCCGCAAGGACGAGCGCGGCGGCGAGGCCGGCGGAGCGGAGGAGATGCATGGCGTCCTTCCAGAAACGGGATGGGCAGACAGGCGCCGGCGCCGCATGGCGCACGCCTTGGATGGCGGACGATAGGTCGCCCCGTCGAAGGCGGTCAAGCGGGCCCCGGGCTCACTCCCCCCGGAACGTCGGCGCCCGCTTTTCGAGGATCGCGGCCACGCCTTCGTGGTGATCGGCGGTATGGTGCATGAGGGCCTGAGCGGCGGCGGACAGCTCCAGCAGCGTGTCGTAGGTGGTCGTCTGGCCCTGGCGCATGAGCGTCTTGGCGAGGCGCAGCGCCTGCGGCGGTTGCTGGGCGATCTTCTTGGCGAGCGCCATGGCCTCCCCCATCAGCGCATCGCTGTCCACCACGCGCGAGACAAGGCCCCACTCCAGCGCCGTGCGCGCATCGATCACGTCGCCCGTGAACAGAAGCTCCGCCGCGCGCGACTGGCCGATCACGCGCGGCAGCAGCCACGCGCCGCCGTCGCCGGGGATGAGGCCGAGTTTCAGAAATGTGACACCGAACTTCGCATGCTCCGACGCGATGCGGATGTCGGCCATGCAGGCCACGTCACACCCGAGCCCGATGGCGGCGCCGTTCACGGCGGCGATCAGCGGCGTCTCCATGGCGTGCAGCGCACGGGCGATGCGATGGATGTTCTGCCGGTAGCGGTCGCGGATCATGTGCGGCGCACCGGAAAAGGCGCCGGCCTTGTCCGCCATCGCCTTGACGTTGCCGCCCGCGGAGAACGCGCGGCCGCGCCCGGTAAGGATCGCGCACCCGATGGACCGGTCGGCGGCGATCTCCGCGCAGGCCGCCTCGAACGCCGCGCCGTCGCCGTCCTCGCCCAGCGCGTTCATCACGTCGGGCCGCTCGATGGTGAGGGTGACGACCGGACCGGCGCGCTCGAGCGAGAGAAAGGTCATGGGAACTCCGTGATGTGGCCAATGGCCTCTATTTTGCGCGCGGGGTGGTGTGTGTCACGCGCGATTGATGTACGAGGACGCCATGGAACGCGAGATTCTTCTCGTCCGCGACGGCGTGACCGTCTGGCAGGGCCGCATCAAGCTGGGCGAGAAATCGACACCCGCTTCGGTGCAGGACTATTTCGCCGAAGCCTGGCGCGTGGCGCTGGCCGCCGGCGCGGTGTCGCCCGACGATGCGGGCCGCGTGCAGTTCCGGCTGGCCTAGAGAGCCGGCCTCAGTCCGGCAGTGTCAACCGGGCATTTTCGGAGAGATCAGCAGGGCCACCCGGCGGGCGAAATCGGGCGCGAGCGCGCGGGCGTGCCCCGTGGCCGCATACGCGCCCAGCACGTTGGTGGGCTTCGCACCGCGCGCCCATGTCATGGCGGCCCGCCGTTCGCCGGTGGCGGCATCGACGACCTCCACCTCCAGCGCCAACGACCCGTAGTCCACGGCGCCGATCACGGCCGTGGTCAGCGCGTTCAGCGCCACGTTCGAGGTATCCACCCGCGCAATGGCATAGCGAACACGCAGCGTCGCGCCCGATGGCGCCGCAACGATCATGCGGTCCTTGCCGAGTTCAGAGGAAAGCGCATCCATGAGAGCGGCGCGCACGTCCGACTCGTCTTTGGTCGACAGGCGCGCCTCGATCATCGTCGGAGGATCGATGACGATGGTGGTGTAGGCCGAGAGCACATCGGCGCCGGACGTCGACACCCGGACCAGCCCCGCCTCGTCGGAGGCGTCGAGACCTGCATAGCTAGCCAGAAATCCGGAAGGCGCAACCTTCGGCGTCACACATCCGGCAAGCCCCAGAGCGCAAGCGGCGACGAGGACCAGACGCAGGTTGATGGCGGGCGCGGCGAAGGTGGTGTGTGTGGACATCGGCGCGTTTCCCCGGCACGTGATCGCAGCTGCGCCGAACACTGCCTGCGCCAGTCGCGACTACGCGCCACGGGTGGCGCCGGTTACACGCTCACCGCCCGCCCGGAAACAGCGCGCCGCGTTCCAGATCGAGCAGCCACGCCTTGCGCTCCATGCCGCCGCCGAACCCGGTGAGCGTTCCATCTGCGCCGATGACGCGGTGGCACGGGATGATGATGGGGATCGGGTTGCGGCCGTTGGCGGCGCCCACGGCGCGCACGGCCTTCGGCGAGCCGATGCCGGCGGCGACGGCGCCGTAGCTTTTCGTCTCGCCGTAGGGGATTTTCGTCAGCGCCGCCCACACGCGCGTCTGGAACGCGGTGCCGGTGGGCTTCAGCGGCAGGTCGAAGCCGGTGCGGCGCCCCGCGAAATAGGAATCGAGCTGCTTGCGCGCCGCATCGATGATGCGGTCCGGCTTCGTCGCCTCGGCGGGCGCCACGCCATGCTTCTGCTTCTCGAAAAAGACGCCGGTGAGCGCTGCGCCGTCGGAGACGAGCGTGAGCGGACCGACGGGGCTGTCGTGGATGTGGACGGCGGTCATCGTGTCTCTCCGGTTCGGTCTTTCGTTTTCATCTGGGTCGCCATCGCGGCATGCCGGCGCCACAGCCGCACGGCGGCGTACGCGCGCCAGGGGCTCCACCCCGCTGCGTGCGTTTCGACGCCGCGCGTCATCTGCAGTGCGCCGCGGATCGCGCTGTCGCCGGCGGGAAAGGCGTCGGGATCGCCCAGGCCGCGCAGCGCCACGTATTCGATGGTCCACGGCCCGATCCCGGCGAGCGCAGCCAGCCCTTCGCGCCCGGCCGCGATCGCGCCGCGCGCCAGCGTCACCCGCCCGTCCGCCACCGCCTGCGCAAGACGCACCAGCGTGTCCGCCCGCGCCCGCGGCATGCCGAGCGCCGCCACGTGGGAAGCGTCGACGGCGGCGAGACGCGCCGCATCCGGGAACAGCCGGTCGAGCCCCACGACGCCCGTGACGATCGGCATGCCGAACGCGTCCACGAGTTTCTGCGCAAGCTTGCGGCCCGCGCCCACCGTCACCTGCTGGCCCAGCACCGCGCGCACCGCCATCTCGAACGGATCGAGCCCGCCAGGAATGCGCACGCCCGGTTCGGCGGCGATGTCGAGCGCGGGATCGTCTCCCAGCGCTGCATCGATGGCGGCGACATCGGCATCGAGATCGAACGCGCCGCGCACGTTCGAGACAAGCGGCCGCAGCGCCGGCGCCAGATCGTTCGACAGCGTCAGCGCCACGCCGCGCGGGCCCGGCCGCACCGCGATCCAGCCCGCATGCGGGCCGATCTTCAGCGTGCGCGCGTAACCGCCCGTGCAGGTCTCCACGCCGTCGAGCGCACGCGAGGCGAGGAAGGCGAAGTGCGCTGCAGGATCGAAGGCGCCGCGCGCCACGAGATCGAGCGTCAGCGTCGGTTCGCGCGCCTCCGTGCGCGCGCCGCGCAACCGTGAGGGTGGAAAGCCGTAGCGCTCCGCAAACAGCGCGTTGAAGCGCCGCACGCTCTGGAAGCCGCTGGCGAAGGCGATCTCGGTGACGGGCAGGCGCGTCTCGGTGAGCAGGCGCTTGGCGGTGAGCAGGCGGTGCGTCTGCGCCAGATCGATGGGCGAGGCGCCGAACGCGTCCGCGGTGGCGCGACGCAGGTGACGGCCGGTGACGCCGAGATCGCGGGCGAGATCGTCGAGCCCCTGCTCCTCCAGCGCGCCCGCCTCGATCCGCGCCAGCGCCTGGGAGGCGAGCCGCGCCTTCTGGTCGATGGGGGCCGCCCCCGGCGCCTTCTCGGGCCGGCACTTCAGGCACGGCCTGAAGCCCGCCTTCTCCGCCGCCGCAGCGGACGGAAAGAACCGCCGGTTCGCCCGTTTCGGCGTGCGCGCGGGGCACACGCAGCGGCAGTAGATGCCGGTGGAGGTGACGCCGATGTAGAAGCGCCCGTCGAACCGGGCGTCCTTGGCTTCGCAGGCGGCGTGGAGGGCGTCATCGTCGAGCATGGGGCGATCATGGCCCGGTTCGGCCGCCCCGTCTCGCCGGAATCGGACATGCTCGTCCCGGCCCGTCCGCCCTCCCTTCGCTTGGCGGCGCGGACCCTGTATGACGGCCCATGACCGACACGCAGTCCATCACCCTCGCCGACGTGCCCGTCTCGCTCCACCTCGGCGTGCCGCGCGCGGAGCGGGAGCGGGCCCAGACCGTGCTGATCTCGCTGACGATCACGCGCCGCGATCCCCCGCCCTTCGACGCCGCAGCGCGGCTCGCCGACACCATCGACTATGCGCCGATCATCGCGTTCCTGAAGGAGACGCTGCCGGCGCGGGGCCCGTATGTGCTGGTGGAGACGGTCGCGGAGGCGGTGATCGCGCATGCCCGCGACGCTGCAGGCCCGGCGGCGCGGGTGGCGGTGGAGGTGAAGAAGCCCTCGGTGCTGGGCGGCGCGGGCGAAGTGCGCGTGGCGCTGGTGCGGGAGGGCGAACGATGAACGGGTGGTGTCTTGTGACCGGCGCGGGCCAGCGGCTTGGCCGCGCCATCGCGCTTGAGGCCGCCGCACGCGGATGGCACGTGGCGCTGCACTACAACGCGTCCGCCGCCGGCGCCGAAGAGACCGCAGTCGCCGCGCGCGCGATGGGCGCGTCCACGGTGACGCTCGGCGCCGATCTTTCCGACGCTGCGGCGGCCGAAGCGCTGGTGGGCCGCGCGCAGGTCGCGGCGGGCGTGGCGATGGTCGGCCTCGTCAACAGCGCGGCGCTCTTCGAGCACGACATGCCGGCCACCCTCGATCCCGCGCTGTTCGCGCGGCAGATGGCGGTGAATGCGCTGGCGCCCGCGCTGCTGGCGAAGGCGTTCGCGGCGGCGCTGCCGGAGGGCGCGCGGGGCGCCATCGTCAACATCCTCGATTTCAAACTCGCACAACCCTATCCCGATCATTTCTCCTACACGCTGTCGAAGTACGCGCTGGCGGGCGCCACCGAGCTGCTCGCCCGCGCGCTTGCGCCGGCGATCCGCGTGAACGCCGTGGCGCCCGGCTACGCGCTGCCCTCCCCCGGCCAGGCGGATGCGGACTTCGCCCGCCTGCACGCACAGACGCCGCTCGGCCGCGGCGCAGAGCCCGAGGACATCGCCGGCGCTGCCGCCTTCCTGCTCGAGGCGCCCGCGGTGACGGGCCAGACGATCTACGCCGACGCCGGCCTGCGCTTCTGGCCGCGCACGCGGGACCTTGCGTTCTCCTGACGCAACGGAGGCGCCGCCGGCGCGAAGCGTTTCGCGCGGCGTGACCAGAACGCGCCGCCGGCTTCAGCCGGCTACTTTTTGCAGGAGAATGCCGGCTGAAGCCGGCGGTACGGTTCTAACTTGAATCCGCGAACGCCGTCGGCGCGACCAAGCACACCACCGGCGCGCCCATCACGGCTACGGGCGCACCTGCCGGCGCGAGCACTGCGAGACAGCGCACGCGAGACCGCCCGCGCAGCCGCCGCCCCATATGCTTCAGCGCCGCAAACGGATCCAGCGCGAGCCACGCCATCAGGTCGATGCGCGCATACACCGTGGCGAGACTCTCGCCCGGACGGCGCAGCTTCTCGCCGCGCGCCTGCATCATCTCCAGCCCGCGCGCGAAAAGAAACAGCTGCACGAGATTGAAGCCACGCACGCGCGCCAACGCGCCCGCCGGCGCGCAGAGCACGGCGAGCAGCAGCACGATGAGACGGGTGAGCGTGGCGATGGTCAAAACGGCGGCGTCCTTTCAAGATCGAAGAGGCGCGCAGTCTACCACGGGATTTCAGGTGTAGGATTGAAGGGCGCTATCCCCCCGTTCCGCCGGCGACCGCCGGCATCCTTTTCATAAGTGGCCAGTGGGACGAAAACCCCTGTAGGCAGGGGCGAAACCGTACTGCGCCGCCTCTGCGCGACACGCGCAAAACCCGCCCGGCCTCCCCTTTCCAAAACAGGGAGAAGCCCGCCTTATCCCCACAATCCCGGAGCATGGGCGCCCCCGCCCATGCCTCGCCTTGCGCAAGGGGTACGCGGGCGGGGGCGCCCGCGCTCCGGCGAAACATTCGACGTTCTGCTGTTGGCATTTTCACTGCGGTGGAGTGTGTGTCACCCTTCTCGGACAGGGACGAGGAAAGCGAATGGTGGGACTGCTCCTGAGGGTGTGCGGCTCGCTCGCGCTTCTGATTCTGGCAGCGGCGATATCCATTGGGGATTATCCAAGGCTCCGTGTCTTTCCCCTGTTTCTCGCCCTTCTGGCCGTCATTGTCTGGCTCCCGAAGGTCCCGCCTGCCTATGGCAGTGCGCGTGTGAGCAAGCGGATATGGGTGTCTGCATTTTTTCTCGGCGTGATTGCTGCCATCGTCATCGGGTGGCGCGAGTCTCTCAAATGACGACTTGAAGGGGCGCACTTGCGAGGGTGACACACACGCCTGTCGAGAATTGTCGGCGCGACGAGACGCTTTGCCTACGACCCAAGGACACCAAAACAGGGAGAAGCCCGCCCCATCCGGCCACCCCCGGAGCATGGGCGCCCCCGCCCATGCCTCGGTTTGCAAGAAGATTACGCGGGCGAGGGCGCCCGCGCTCCCGGCGTTACGCGTTCTGCGGCGCCCGAGATTCACCAGACAGGCAGGCGTCTCAGCCCTTCAGGTCTGCCTCCAGCGCCGTATTGAAATCACGACGGAAAGACCCGCTGGACGGGCCCGAGAATGGCATGAACTGCGCGAGAAAGATGCTGTATCCGCGCCGCAAGGGGTCCACCACGATCAGTGTCGAACTTGCACCGATGGCCCCATAGGACCCGGGTGGCCCGATCTCGCTGACAACCCCGGGCATGACGACGCCGGCGCCGGCGCCAAACCCATTCCCCGTCGGGCGATAGGTGACGCCCTGTGGAAGCAAATTCGACATGGCAAGGCGCGCGGTGGTCTTGCGCATCACGCGAACGCCGTCAAGCGCGCCCTCATTGAGAAGCATTTGCGTAAACCGTGACAAATCGCGGGCGCTGCTCGTCAGTCCGCCGCCGCCGGAAAGCAGGCTTGGGGGTTCAAGCCAAAGGCTGTTCAAACCCCGATCCAGGGCCACGGGTTCACCACCTTCACGCCCGTAAAGCGTCGTCAGGCGCGGCGCGTCCTGCGGCGCGACCTGGAAGGCGGTCGACGCCATGCCAAGCGGCTCAAAAATCCGTCGCCGCAGGAACGCATCGAAGCCCATTCCCGAAGCGCGCGCGATCACGGCGCCCATCACATCGAGGCCCATGGAGTAGTTCCAGGCTGTTCCCGGCTCGGCGATCAACGGCACTTCAGGCAGCTGCGCGATGTAGGCGTCAAGGCCGACGACTTGCGGGCCGAACCCATCCCGGAACCTGTCAACAAAGGCGCCCGGCGTGAGCCCCAAGGCGCGGTACGCCTTCGCGATGGGCGTATCCCCGACCATCGGCTGCCAGTTGGAGAACCCCGACGTGTGCGTCATGAGCTGACGCATAGTCATCTGCCGCTCGACCGGACGCGACTGCAAACTCTGGGCGGGATTGATCGCAACACGAAGTGCAGCCAGCTCGGGAAGGATGTGGGCCACCGGTTGGTCAAGGGCGATCGCCCCATCCTCCATCAGCAGACATGCGGCGACGCCCGTAATGGGCTTGGTGGTGGAGTAGATCCTGAAAATGCTGTCCTGATCGACGGGCTGCCGAGAATCGAAAGCCAGCGTTCCGGCGGACAGGTAGGCATTGGGATCCGCACCGTAGCGCAGCGCAACGGCCACGCCCGCATAGCGGCTGTCGTCGATACAGCGATCCAGGAAAGTCTGCACTGCCGGCCATGATAACGCGCGCCGGCCGGCGCCAGTGGCGCAACCGGCAATACATCCAAGACCGGCAAGCCCGCCGTGCGCGACAAAGCGGCGTCGATCAATCATGACGGACCTCGCGAGAAGACACCGGGTGTTTGATCGCGTGTCTCGCTCCGCGCAAGATGGCGTTTGCTTTGACGGAACCGGCGCGAATGACGCGCGCGTTCCGCAGCCTGACGACGCCGGCGCACACCGCAAGCCCAAAGGGACCAGGCGCGCGTTCCGCGCATCATGCGCCGTCGCCCACGATGCCTGCGGCACTTTCATGTGGGGCGCTGTCACGGTGGCTGACCGCGACCACCGCACAGACCGACCGCAACACGAGCGCCCCCGAGTTCGCGGGCAAATGCAGACTGGGACGCCGGCGGTCGTCAACGAACTGGAAGGATGAACTGCGCATTTGTTCTTGTTTTGTTCGATCCCGCACGCTAGTCTCCGCCCATGATCCCCTCCCACCACGGCGGCGACTTCAAGGGGCGCGGGGCGCTGTCTAATGCGTCGGGCCGCTTTGAGCGGGCGCAGCGGGAGGCGTTCGACGATGGGTGGACGGCGGAGGACGCGACCGCCGACGATGCGCCGCCGCAGATCGAGACGGTCGTCACCCGCGAGGCGGCGCGCACCATCATCAGCCGCAACGACAGCCCCGACATCTCCTTCGACCGCACCATCAACACCTACCGCGGCTGCGAGCACGGCTGCATCTACTGCTACGCCCGGCCCAACCACGCCTACGCGGGCCTCTCGCCCGGGCTCGATTTCGAGCGGCTGCTGTTCGCCAAGGAGAACGCCGCCGCCCTGCTGGAGCGGGAGCTTGCCGCGCCCGGCTACACCGCGGCCACGCTGGTGATGGGCGGGGTGACGGACGTGTACCAGCCCATCGAGCGCACGCACCGCATCACGCGGGCCGTGCTGGAGGTGCTGGCGCGCCACAACCACCCGGTGGGGATCATTACCAAGTCGCAGCTGGTGCTGCGCGATCTCGACATCCTGGCCCCCATGGCCGCCAAAGGCCTCGCCCGGGTGGCCGTGTCGGTGACGACGCTCGACCGCACGCTGGCGCGGCGCATGGAGCCCCGGGCCGCCACGCCCCAGCGCCGCCTCGACACGCTGCGCGAGTTGGCCGGCGCGGGCGTGCCCACGGTGATCATGACGGGGCCGGTGATCCCCGCGCTGACCGACCACGAACTGGAGGCGCTGCTGGAGGCGGGCGCGTCCGCGGGCGCCACGGCCGCCGGCTACGTGGTGCTGCGCCTGCCGCACGAGATCGGCGCGCTTTTCCAGGAATGGCTCGCCCGCCACTACCCCGACCGCGCCGCCCGGGTGATGAGCCTGATGCGCCAGATGCGCGGCGGGCGCGACTACGACAGCCGCTGGCGGGTGCGCCAGACCGGCCAGGGGCCCTTCGCGGCCCTGCTGGCGGCCCGCTTCCGGCGCGCCTGCGCCCGGCTCGGCCTCAATCGCGCGCGCTCGACGCTGGACGCGAGCCAGTTCGCACGCCCCCCGAAGGCCGGCGACCAGCTCGACCTGTGGTGATCCGGCGCGCCCGTAAACCACCTATTCCCCTTGCACTTCGGCCGGCAGCTCTTATCATTTATCGATAAGGACCGGCCCGGGTGGGCCACGGGGCGGCCAGGTGGGCGCCGGGGTCCGTCGGAGTCTGACGCTTGAAACAGTTTCTGATCACGGTGGCCGGCGTGCTGGTCGGCTTCGTCCTGTGCGTGTTCGTGGGCGTGGCGCTCATCGGCGCATCGATCGGCAGCGCCGCCCAGCGCCACGCAGACTCCCAGCCCACGGCCACGGTGCTCGGCATCGACCTGCGCGAAGGCCTGAACGACGGGCCCTCCACCTCCCCGTTCGACTTCGGCGGCAGCACCTCCGTGATCGAACTGGTGCGCACCCTCGAAGGCGCCGCCAAGGACGACAAGGTGAAGGGCCTCTACGTGCGCGCCAACACCGGCGGCATGGCGCCCGCCCACGCCGAGGAAATCCGCGACGCGTTCGCCCGCTTCCGGGCCTCCGGCAAGTGGATCGTCGCCCACATCCAGAACGACGGCGTCACCGCCTCCATCGCCGGCTACGCCACCATCGCCGGCGCCGACGAGGTCTGGCTGCAGGACGCCAGCGAAATGGCGGCCATGGGCCTCACCTCGGAGCGCACGTTCTTCGCAGACACGCTGAAGCGCTTCCGCATCAGCGCGCAGTTCCAGACGCGCGAGGAATACAAGAACGCCGCCGACGACATCCTGCGCCCGGGCTTCACGCCCGCGAGCCGGGAATCCACCACGGTGCTGCTCACCGACATCTACGACCGCCTGCTCGTCGCCATCGCCGACAGCCGCAAGGCCCAGGGCCTGACTCCGGCCAGCGTGCGCGCGGCGGTGGAAGCCACCCCGCTCACGGGTGAGGAGGCGCTGCGCCTGAAACTCGTCGACAAGCTCGGCCGTCCCGAGGACGCCGAGTTTGCGGCGCTCGAGCGCGGCGGCGGCGCCGACACCGCCGGCATCGTGGAGATCAAGGACTACAACCCGAAGCCCCCGTCGGGCCCGGTCATCGCGCTCGTCACCGGCGAAGGCGCCATAGTGTCGGGCCCGGAGGACGGCTCTCCCTTCGGCGGCGAGCAGAGCATGAACGGCGATGTGATCGCCCGCGCGCTGCTCGACGCCGCCGACGACAAGGACGTGAAGGCCATCGTCTTCCGCGTCTCCTCGCCGGGCGGCTCCGTTGTCGGGTCCGACCAGATCTGGCACGCGGTGGAAACCGCCCAGAAGCGCGGCAAGAAGGTGGTGATCTCGATGGGCGCGTATGCGGCCTCGGGCGGCTACTACGTCAGCGCCGGCGCCGACGAGATCGTCGCGTGGCCCACCACCATCACCGGCTCCATCGGCGTCGTGGCGGGCAAGATCATCCTTGGCGATGCGCTGGAGTACTACCTCTCGGCGCGCACCGAGGCGATCCAGATCGGCTCGCCCAACGCCAACGCGTTCACCTCAGCAGAGCCGTTCACCAACGCCCAGCAGGCCGCGTTCGCGGCGGGCGTGGACCGCGCCTACGCCGACTTCATCGCCCTGGTGGCCGATGGCCGCGGCCTGACGCCGGACCAGGTGCGCGACGTGGCCAAGGGCCGCGTGTGGACCGGCGCCCAGGCGCAGGAACGCAAGCTGGTCAACACGATGGGCGGGCTCGCCGTCGCCATCGACCGCGCCAAGGCGCTCGCCGGCATCAAAGCCGACAGCGCCGTGCAGCTGCGCGTGTTCCCGCAGCAGGAGAGCCCGTTCGAGGCCATCGAGAAGCTGCTCGGCGTCTCGGCCACGAACGCGCGCGCCGCCGCCGCCCTCGCGGCCGTGGTGGGCGACGAGCGGGTGTCGGTGCTGCTGCGCGAAGTGATGCAGGAGCGCCAGGGCGTGCGCGCCGAGGCGCGCGTGGCGGTGCAGTAGCACGGCGCCAGTCCCCGGACTTCGCCTGCGGCGAATCCGGGGACCGGTGACGGGCGACACTGGACATCGCCGCCGTCCCGTCGGAACGTGGGCGCATGGGAGACACATTGCGCCGGGTGGTGCTGAACGCCCCGATAGTGGGCAGGCCTGAACCCGCAGACTTCAGGATCGTGGACGAGGCGCTGCCAGCGCCGGGCGAGGGACAGATCCTGTTCCGCATCCTGCACGCCTCGGTGGACCCGGGCGTGCGCTCGCGCCTATCTGGCGGAGACTCCTACTCCGCCGCCCTCAAGCCCGGCGAAACCATCGACGGCTTCTCCATCGGCGAGGTGATCGAGAGCCGCCACGAGAAGTGGAAAGCGGGCGATCTCGCCGCGCTCGTCGCGGGCTGGGCCAGCCACTTCGTCTCCGACGGCAAGGGCTACCTCCAGCGCATCACCGATCCGCGCCCGCCGCTGACCACATGGATCGGCGTGCTGGGCGTGCCGGGCATGACGGCGTGGTTCGGCCTGCATCGCGTGGCGACCGTGAAGGAAGGCGAGACGCTGCTCGTCACCTCCGCCGCCGGCCCCGTGGGCGCAAGCGCGGGACAGATCGGCAAGAAGGCCGGCATGCGCGTGATCGGCGTGGCGGGCGGGCCTGAGAAGTGCGCGTGGCTCACGCGCGAGGCCGGCTTCGACGCCGCCATCGACCGCCACGCGACGCCCGATCTCGCCGCCGCCGCGAAAGCGCTCGCACCGAAGGGCGTGGACGTGCTGTTCGACAACGTGGGGAACGCCACGATCGACGCCGTGCTGCCGCTGATGCGCCCACGCGGGCGCATCGTCGTGTCGGGCCAGGTGGCGGACTACTCGGCCGCGCCGGCGGACCGCGCGGGCCTGAAGAACACCGACCGCTTCATCACCCATCGCCTGCGCATGGAAGGCCTTGTGGTGTTCGACGACGTGCGCGCGTTCCCCGAAGCGCAGGACACCATGGCCGGCTGGATCGCCGACGGGTCGTTCAAGTACCGCGAGGAGCGCTTCAAGGGTCTCGACGCCATGCCGGGCGCGTTCTGCGGCCTGTTTGAAAGCGGCGACGCGTTTGGACGCAGGATCGTGGATCTCTGAGGCGCACATGATCTTCGAAAACTACCACCGCATGGACTTCAGCTACGAAGGCCGCGTGCTCACGGTGACGCTGCGCGGCAACGCCGTGAACGCAGTGGACGCCGCCATGCACGACGACCTCGCGCGCGTCTTCACCGACCTCCAGCGCGATCCCGACAGCGACATCATCGTGCTGACCGGCGCAGGCCGCGCCTTCTGCGCGGGCGGCGACTTCGACTGGTTCCAGGAACAGATCGACAAGCCCGACACGTTCCGCGCCATCGGCCATGACGCCAAGCGCATCGTCTTCGGCCTGCTCGATCTCGAAAAGCCCATCATCTGCCGCATGAACGGCGCCGCCGCCGGCCTCGGCGCCACCGTGGCGCTGCTGTGCGACGTGATCGTCGCCGACGAGACCGCCAAGATCGGCGATCCGCACGTGAAGGTGGGCCTCGTGGCGGGCGACGGCGGCGCGGTGATCTGGCCACAGCTCATCGGCTATGCGCGCGCCAAGGAATTCCTGATGACGGGAGACCTCATGACGGCGAAACGCGCCGCCGAGATCGGCCTCATCAACCACGCGGTGCCCGCCGATGCGCTCGACGCCAAGGTGGCCGAGATCGTGGAGAAGATCGCCGGCAATCCACGCTGGGCCGTGCGCTGGACGAAGACCGTGGCGAACATCGCGCTGAAGGACCTCGCCAACAAGCTGATGGACGCCTCCATCGCCTACGAGATGGCGAGCAACATGACCGCCGACCGCCGCGAAGCAGTCCGCGCTTTCGTCGAGAAGCGCAAGCCAATGCTGACGGGGGATTGAGGTGAGCGTGCGCCGTTCCGTTCGTCATTCCAGGGCGGCCAAAGGCCGAACCTGGAACCCAGGGGACTGGGCTCCGACAATCGCGCTTGAACATCTGGGTTCCGGGTTCGCGGCGTACGCCGCGCCCCGGAATGACGGCATGAGATAATGGACGCAGAACAGATCACCGCCCTGCGCGACCAGCTCCGCCGCTTCGTGGCCGAAAAGGCGCCGCGCGAGAAGCGCCGCGCCTGGGACCGCGACCACACCTGGCCGCGCGATCTCTTCGGCGAACTCGCCGACATGGGCCTGTGCGGGCTGACCATCGACGAAGCGTACGGCGGGCTGGGCCAGGACATCGTCGCCGCCGTGGTGGTGATCGAGGAGCTTTCGCGCGTGGGCGCGTTTCTATCGGGCCCGTTCATCCACTGCGCGTTCTACGGCGGCATGAACATCTCCGAGAACGGCACGCCCGCACAGAAGCAGGAACTGTTGCCGAAGCTGGCGCGCGGCGAGATGCTGTTCGCGTACGGCCTGTCGGAGCCCGACGTGGGTGGTGACCTTTCCGCCGTGACCACGCGCGCGCGCCTCGACGGCGATGAAGTCGTGATCGACGGCGCCAAGCGCTGGTGCACGGGCGCGGACTTTGCAGATTACATCTACTGCCTCGTCCGTTCCGGCCCGCCAGAGGACAAGCGCCGCAACCTCTCCTTCGTGCTCGTGCCGCCCACGGCGAAGGGCGTGACGCTGACGCCCATCGACCATGTGAACCTGCGCTACACGCTGTCCAGCGACGTGCACTTCGACGGCGTACGCGTGCCCGCCGCCAACATCGTGGGCGGCATGGAGAAGTGGAACCACGGCTGGAGCATGCTCGCGGGGCGCGCGCTGGACGTGGAGAAGATCGAGATCTCGGCCGCCGCGTTCGGCATCGCACAGGCGGCGGTGGACGAGGCGTGGGCCTACGCGGGCGAGCGGCGCCAGTTCGGCAAGCCCATCAGCGGCCACCAGGCGGTGCGCCACGCCCTCGTGGATGCGCGCACGAAACTCGAAGCCTGCCGGCAGATGCTCTACCACGCCGCGCGGCTGGCGCAGGCCGGCGCGCCGTGCGCGGTGGAGACCTCCATGGCGAAGCTGTTCATCGGCGAGACGGTCGCGGAGATCGCCCTCATCTGCCAGCGCGTCGTCGGCGCCTACGCGCTGTCGGACGCCTACGACATGGAGCGCCACGTGCGCGACCTCCTCGGCATGGCGATCGTGGGGGGCTCGTCCAACATGCAACGCAACAACATCGCCGCACTGCTGGGGCTGCCCGCATGACCGAGCTTCTCGCCACCGCCCGCGCGCTCGCGCCCGCCATCGCCGCCCGCAGCGACGAGATCGAGGCCGCGCGCCGCCTGCCGCCCGATGTGGCCGCGCTGATGGCGCAGGCGGGCCTCTTCCGCATGATCCTGCCGAAGTCCCTCGGCGGCCACGAAGCGCCGCCGTGGACCATCGTGGAGACCATCGCCGCCATCGCGGAGGCGGACGCCTCCGCCGCGTGGTGCCTCATGATCGGGTCCACCACCGCGCTCAACGGCGCGTACCTGCCGCCGAAAGTGGCGCGCGGCGTGTTCGACGATCCCGCCACCATCATCTGCGGCGTCTATGCGCCCATGGGCCGCGCCGTGCCGGACGGCGAAGACTATATCGTCACCGGCCGCTGGGCATGGGGCAGCGGCACGCAGAACGCCCGCTGGATCGCCGGCGGCGCCATGGTGATGGACGGCGAAAAGCCCTCCAAGGGCCCGGATGGGGCGCCCTATCACCGCATGATGATCTTCGACGCCGCCGACGTGACGTTCCACGACACGTGGCGCGTGATGGGCCTCAACGGCACCGGCAGCACGGACTATTCCGTGGAAGGCGTGCGCGTGCCGAAGGCGCGCTCGGTCTCCCTCGTGCACGATGCGCCGGTGGAGACAGGCGCGCTCTACGCGTTCCCCGCGTTCGGGCTGCTTGCGGCCGGCATCGCGTCCGTGGCGCTCGGCAACGCGGCGGCGGCGCTGCAGCAGTTCGCCGCGCTCGCCGTGAAGAAGAAGCCCGCCGCCTCCTCGCGCACGCTGGCGGAGCGTGCGCACACGCAGATGGTGTTCGCGCAGGCGACGGCCGCCCACGGCGGCGCGCGCGCCTGGTTCCGAGAAACCGTCGAGGCCGCATGGGACGAGGCGCGCCAGGGCGGCAAACTGACACTGGAAGCCCGCGCCCGGCTACGGCTGGCGGCCACGCACGCCACACGCACCTGCGCCGACGTCTGCCGCGATCTCTACGATCTCGCCGGGGGCGCGGCCGTCTATCTCGACAACCCGCTGCAGCGCCGCTTCCGCGACGCGCACGTGATGATCCAGCACATGATGGTGGCGCCGCCGACGCTGGAAGTGACGGGCCGCGCACTGCTGGGCCTGCCGACGGAAGACTCGATGCTGTGAGGGCATTGTCTTCCCGGACGCGGCAAAGCCGCGATCCGGGATGACAGGGGCGCTACGCCGCTTCCGCGATGACGCGATT
>JAIYAO010000047.1 GCA_027488965.1 Alphaproteobacteria bacterium | reverse complement strand
GCTCCAGCAGGCGGTTGGGCGGCTACTACCAGCAGCCCTACCACTTGCAGATCTCGCCGTTCCAGGACCTGACGGTGGCGCCGCAGTTCAACAGCAAGGTCAATCCGCTGGTGGGCCTTGCGTATCGCAAGCGGTTCTACTCGGGCGACCTGCGCCTCGACGGCAGCGCCGCCTACGACCAGGATTTCGACGGCAACGGCGAGAAGTTCGGCAACGAGAACCTCCGCGGCCACATCTTCGGCAGCGGCCTGTTCAAGATCGACGACTTCTGGTCGTGGGGGTTCGGGCTCGAACGCGCCGCCGACGACCTCTACCTGCGCCGCTACGACATCGACCGCGACAGCCGCGCCCGCGGCCCCTACATCGGCGATCTCACCCGCCTCATCTCGCAGGCCTACACGACCGGTCAGAACGAGGACACGTACAGCTCGCTGGCGCTCATCTCGTTCCAGGGCCTGCGCGCGGTGGACGAGGCGTCCACACCCCTCATCCTGCCCGTGGGCGAGTTCGAGCATGTGATGCGAGACCCGGTTTTCGAGGGGCAGCTGCGCCTGCAGGCGTCCACCGCCTCGCTCTATCGCCCCGACGCCGGCGTCGACTCCAGCCGCATCACCGGCGGCTTCGAATGGCGGCGCGACGACATCGTGGGGCCGGGCCTCGTGGTCTCGCCATTCGCCTCCGTGCGCGGCGACTTCTACCGCATCGGCAATGCGCCCAGCGCCCAGGACGAGACCTTCGGCCGCGGCCTGGGCCTCGCCGGCGTCGAGGTCAGCTGGCCCTTCCTGCGCAGCACGGAGCAGCTCGACCTGATGGTGGAGCCCGTCGCCATGGCGGCGCTCGGCACCAAGGGCGGCAACGACGCGCGCATCGTCAACGAGGACAGCCTCGCCTTTGAGCTGGACGACTCCAACCTCTTCCGCGCCAACGCCGCGCCCAACTTCGACCTCTGGGAGGACGGCGCCCGCGCCAGCGTGGGCGTGCGCGCCACCGCCCGCACCCGGGACAACAAGTCGGCGAGCGTGCTCGTGGGCCGCCGCTGGCGCGAGGACGCCGATCCGCTGTTCAACCGCATCACCAATCTGGACGACGAGACCTCCGACTGGGTGACGACAGCGAGCGTCGACCTGGGCCCGCACCTGTCGGGGGATGTCCGGGCGCGCCTGTCGGACGCCGACCTCTCGCTCGTGCGCCTCGACGCAGCGCTCCGGGCCTCGGTGTGGCGCATCTCGACGGACGCGCGCTACTTCGAGGTGGACAAGTCGTTGCGTCCCAACGATCCCAGCCGGGAGATCCGCAGCAGCGTGGGGCTGCGGGTCACCGACCGCTGGTCGGTCTCCTACGGCCTGCAGCGCGACCTAGATTCTGACATAACCTTGTCCCAGAACGTCCATCTCACCTATCGCGACGACTGCACTTTCATCGATCTGGCATATGTCCGCTCCGAGACGTTCGACCGGGTGCTCGGGCCCAACGAAGGGTTCCAGATCCGGATCGGGCTGAGTTCTCTCGGCGTTTTCGGCGGCGGGGACTGAAGCCGGACGCCTTGAGTACGGAGCCTTTGGAATGACCTTCAAGCATGCCTGGGCGTCTGCGGCGCTCCTCGTCGGCCTTGCCGCAACGGCGGGAGCCCAGACGCCGGCCGCGCCTGCCGCCGCCCCCGCTGCAGCGCCCGCGCGGCCCAGCAACGCCGCCGGCGTGGCCGCGATCGTAAACGACGACGTGATCTCCACCTACGACGTCAACCAGCGCGCGTCTCTCCTCCTGGCCGGCTCCGGCATCGAGCCGTCGAGGGAAACCCTCGACCGCGCCCGCGCCCAGGCGATGCGCGATCTGGTGGATGAACGCGTGCAGATGCAGGAGGCCACGGAGCGCGACATCAAGATCGAGCCCGCCGAAATCGACCGGGCGCTGGCCGACATCGCCCGCCAGAACGGCACCACCGCCGAAGCGCTGCGGACGCAGCTCACCGAGAACGGCATCAGCATCCAGACCCTGCGCTCCCAGATCGAAAGCGACATCGCATGGCGGCGGCTGGTGGGCGGTCGCTTCGGCTCGCGCATCCGCATCTCGAAGGTCCAGGTCAACGACGCGCTGGCGCGGATCACCGCCAACGTCGCCAAGCCCCAGGCCCTCGTGTCCGAAATCCTGATCAGCGCCGAGACCGACGCCGAAGTCGAGCAGGCCGAAGCCATCGCCACGCGCCTTCTGCAGGAAATCCGCAACGGGGCGCCGTTCCAGAATGTCGCGCGCCAGTTCTCGGCGGCGGCCTCTGCGGCCGCGGGCGGGGACCTCGGCTGGCTTGCGCAGGGCGAACTACGCCCGGAGCTCCAGACCATCGTCGACCAGCTGCAACCTGGCCAGGTGTCGCGCCCCGTGCGTGCGCAGGGCGGCATCTACATCGTCGCGGTCCGTGACAAGCGGGCCGGCGTCGACCGCGCCGCCGTGACGAAGATCGCGCTCCGTCAGGTCAACGCGCCGAAAGCGCAGCGCACCGCCCTCGAACGCGCCCTGCGCCGCATTCCCGGCTGCGACGGCCTTGAGCCGGCCATCGCGCAGGTGACGGGCGGCGAAGTGATCGACCTCGGCGAGGCGATGGAATCGGAACTTTCGGAAGACGTCCGCACCCGCATCGCCGAGGTGGAGGAGGGCAGCGCCACCAGCATCTCCGAGAGCGGCGATACTTTGAGCGCGCTTGTGGTGTGCGCACGTCAGTCTGGCGGTCAGGGCGTGCCCTCGCGCGACGAGGTGGAGAACCGCCTCTACGAGCAGGAACTGACCATGCTGTCGCAGCGCTATCTGCGCAACCTGCGCCGCGACTCCACCATCATCACGCGGTGATTTCGGGCCCCCTTGCGGTCTCGATGGGCGACCCTGCGGGCGTCGGCCTCGAGATCGCCGTGCGGACATGGGCCGCGCGCGGCCCGACGGAACCGCCCTTCTGCCTGATCGCCGACATCGATGCAGTCGCGCGCGCTGCACGACGAAGCGGGATCGACGTTTCCGTGGAGGCGGTCGACCGGCTCGCGGACGCCACCGGCTTATTCGCCCGCGTCCTTCCCGTGCTCCACGAGCCGCTGGCGGAAGTGGAAACGCTCGGCACTCCCAGCGTCGCCAATGCCCCGGCGATCATCGCCGCCATCGACCGCGCCGTGGCTGCGGCGCGTGACGGACACGCCACCGCCGTGGTGACGCTTCCGATCGCGAAGGCCACCCTCTACACCGCGGGCTTCACCTACCCCGGCCACACCGAGTACGTGGCGCATCTGTGTGCAGACATGGCCGGAGATGGCGCGCGCGGCCCGGTGATGATGCTGTCGACGACCGGCCTGCGCGTGGCGCTGGCCACGATCCATGAACCCCTGTCTGCCGTGCCCGCCCTGCTGACGCAGGACCGCATCGAAAGGACGGCGCGCGTGGTGCTGCATGCGCTGGCGCGCGATTTCGGCGTGGCGCGACCGCGCCTTGCGCTGGCAGCGCTCAATCCGCATGCGGGCGAAGGCGGTGCGCTGGGGCGCGAGGAGATCGAGGTGATCGCGCCGGTTGCGGCCCGGCTGCGGGCGGAGGGCTTCGACGTCACCGATCCACGGCCGGCAGATACGCTGTTCCATCCCGAGGCGCGCACACGATACGACGCCGTGGTGGCGATGTACCACGACCAGGCGCTGATCCCGATCAAGACGATCGATTTCTGGGGCGCGGCCAACATCACGCTGGGACTGCCCATTGTGCGCACGTCGCCCGACCACGGCACGGGATTCGATATCGCAGGACGCAGCATCGCCCGTATCGACAGCTTCGCGGCCGCCCTAACCGTTGCGGCCGCCATGGCGGCGCGACGCCGCCAACAGGCGTGGTGAGCGGCCCTCCTCTCCCGACGCTGAAGGACATGCTTGTCCGGGAGAACCTCTGGGCCCGGAAGGCGCTGGGGCAGCATTTCCTGCTCGATCCCCATCTGCTTGCGCGCATCGTGGCGAAGGCGGGCGATGTGCGCGGACGCGCCGTGATTGAAGTCGGCCCGGGCCCCGGGGGACTTACGCGCGCGCTGCTGGAGGCGGGCGCCGATCCCCTGATCGCCATCGAGAAGGACCGCCGCTTTCTGCCGATCCTGTCAGAGCTCGTACCGTGGTCGGACGGACGGCTTATCGTCGTGGAAGCCGACGCGCTCGACGTCGACGCGCCCGCACTGCTGGCGGCTGCAGGGGCCGTCACTGCGGCCATCGTATCCAACCTG
>JAIYAO010000078.1 GCA_027488965.1 Alphaproteobacteria bacterium | reverse complement strand
CGTCGGCCCGCCACCTCGGGGCGCACAATGCCCCGCCGTGTCGCGCCGGCGCAGAACGATCGCGGGGACGCGGGCGACGTTCGCCTTTTTCCCACTACCTTTTCGCGGGCGGCGCCCGCGTCCCCGGCCCTCCACGGGCCACGAACGCGAAACCGCAAGGCGAGAAAGCCGGGGCGGCTATCGGTGTGGGCCGAACGTGAGTTGGACCGCCGGCGCCCTCGCCGGCCAGGCCTCGCAAGCGGAACCACCGCTGCCGGCGAGGGCGCCGGCGGTCCTCCCCGCGTGGGCCGGTGCGTAAGCGCTACTGCGCCAGCTTCGCGATCAGCCCGCGCATGAACGCAGCGCCCCGCTCCAGCTGCGCGATCTCGATCCACTCGTCCGGCTGGTGCGCCTGCGCGATGGAGCCCGGCCCGCACACCACCGTGGGCCAGCCTGCGTTCTGGAAGAGGCCGCCCTCGGCCGCGAACGCCGCCGCTTCAAGGCCGTTGTCGCCCGTCAGCGCGCGCGCCAGCTGCTCGGCGGCGCTGTCGCGCTGGATGCGCAGCGCCGGCGTGGAGGAGCGGCGCACCACGGTGACGCCCGCCTCCGGCGCCCGCGCCTTGAGGCGTGCATCAAGCGCCGACGCCTCCGCCAGGAAACGCTGCGCATACACCTCAGGGTCCTCCGCCGGCGGACAGCGCAGGTCCCACGAAAAGCAGCAGCGGCGCGCGAGAATGTTGGTGGCGGTGCCGCCCTCCACGAGGCCCACCGTCATCGTCGTCTGCGGCGGCGTGAAGGGCGCGGCGCGATCGGCCCGCGCCTCCGCATCGCGCGCCATCTCCGCCACCAGTTGCATCAGCGGCAGCGCCTCCATGATCGCCGACACGCCCTGCTGCGTCTGGCTGGAATGCGCCTCGCGGCCTTCGACAGTGACGGTGAACGTGGCGATGCCCTTGTGGCCCGACAGCACGCGCATGGACTTGGGCTCCCCCACGATCACGGCGGACGGCGTGGGCACGGCGCCGGCCATCGCCTGAATGAGGTGCGGCGCACCGAGGCAGCCCACCTCCTCGTCATACGAGAACGCAAGGATCACCGGGCGATTCAGGCCTGCGTCGCGCGCCATCTCCGCATGCGCCAGCGCAAGCGCGAGAAAGCCCTTCATGTCCGCGACGCCGCGCCCGTAGAGCCGGTCGTCGCGCGCCGTCATCCGCCAGGGATCGCTGCGCCACGCCTGGCCGTCCACCGGCACCACATCCGTATGGCCCGACAGCACGACGCCGCCTTCCACCGCCGGGCCGATGATGGCGAACAGGTTGGCCTTGCCGCCGTCGGGGCTGGGCGCGCGCACGCTGGCGATGCCGCGCGCCGCGAGAAACGCTTCGGTCCACGCGATCAGATCGAGATTGGAATGGCGCGACGTGGTGTCGAACGCGATGAGGCGTTCGAGGATCTCCAGCGTCGGCGCGAGCGCTGTCACTTCGCCGGCGCCTTGACGGACGTGCCGTCCGGCCGGTCGAAGCCCAGCAGCTCGACGCGGAAGATCAGCGCCGCGTTGGGCGGAATGTCGGCGCCGGCGCCGCGGGCGCCGTAGCCGATCTCGGACGGCAGGTAGAGCGTGAACTCCTCGCCCGGCTTCATCAGCTGCAGGCCCTCCGTCCAGCCGGGGATGACCTCGTTGAGCACGAACGTGATGGGCTCGTTGCGGGCGTAGGAGGAATCGAACACCGTGCCGTCCACCAGCTTGCCCTCGTAGTGCACCAGCACGCGATCCACCGGCGTGGGCTTGGCCACATCGGCGGCGACGGCGCGCACGACTTCGTACTGCAGACCCGACGGCGTCGACTTCACGGCGGCGCGCTCGGCGTTCTTCCGCAGGAAGTCCCGGCCGGCCTCGGCCGCCTCCTCCGCCTTCCGCGCGCGCTCGGCCACCTTGCGGTCGATCTCCTTCATCACATCCGTCTCACCACACGCCCCGAGGGCGAAAACAGACAGCACGACAAGGCAGGCGGTGCGCAGCATGGAAGGGTCCTGTATGAGAGATCAGAGCGTATCGGTCTGCGGAAGCGTCCACGTCTCGGCGATGGCGGCGGCCTCCCAGGCGCGGAACGCATCGTCGGCGAAGATGGCGTCGCAGTAGGCCTGGCTCGCGGCGCCGACCGCCACATCGTAGGTGCGCAGCCGCGTGCAGACGGGGGCGAACATGGCGTCGACGATCGAGCGTTGGCCGAACAGGTAGGGTCCGGCGGTGCCGTATGTGGCGCGAAGATGCGTCCACAATTCATCGATGCGGGCGATGTCGGCGCGGGTATCCTCCGGCCAGTCGCGCTTGCCGGCGCGGCGGCGGACGTTCATCGACCCGTCCCGCCGCAGCGCGGCGTACCCGGAGTGCATTTCCGCTGCGGCGCTGCGCGCGACGGCGCGCACAAGGGGATCGGCCGGCCACAGCGACGGCGCCTGCTCGGCTGCCCATTCGCAGATGGCGAGGCTGTCCCAGATCACTGTTTCGCCCACGTGCAGCGCGGGCACCCGCCCGCTCGGGCTCACGGCGAGGATGTCGGCGATCTTCGACTTGCCGTAGCCCATCCCGCCGAGCGGGATCACCCGCTCCTCGAATGCGATGGCGCCCCACGTCAGCGCGAGCCACGGGCGCATGGACCAGGACGAGTAATTCTTGTTGCCGATGTAAAGGATTGGCGTCGTCATCGATATCCCTACATCCGCCGCGGCGGGTAACCGGCGGCTGAGAGCATGTCGATCACTTCCTGCGTATGCTGGGCGTCGCGCGCCTCGATCAGGATGTCGAACTCCGCGCCCTTCGCGGGCACATCGAGCGCGAGGCGGTTGTGGTTGACCTCGATAATGTTGGCGCCGGTGTCGCCGATGATCTTCGACACGCGGCCGAGCAGGCCGGGGCGATCGTCGCCGATCAGGCGCAGGCTGGAGATGCGCCCTTCGCGGACCAGCGCGCGCGTCAGCACCGACGCCAGCAGGCGCGGATCGATGTTGCCGCCGCAGAGAATGATCCCCACCTTGCGGCCGCTGAACTTGCCCGGGTGCGCCAGCAGCGCCGCAAGGCCCGCAGCGCCGGCGCCTTCGGCGATGGTCTTCTCCACGGTGGCGAAGAGATTGACCGCCTGCTCCAGGTGCGGCTCGTCCACCAGCAGCACTTCCTTGATCAGCGCGCGCGCGATGGTGCGCGTGATCTCCCCCACCTGCTTGACCGCGATGCCTTCGGCGATCGTCTGGCCGCCGCAGATCGGCTCCTCGCCGCGCAGCACCGCGTGCATGGACGGGAACATCCGCGCCTCGACGCCGATCATCTCGATGGACGGCTTCATGTGCTTGGCGGCGATCGCGCAGCCGGAGAACAGCCCGCCGCCGCCGATCTGGACGGCCATCATGTCGAGATCGGGCGCATCCTCCAGCATCTCGACCGCGATTGTGCCCTGCCCCGCGATCACGTGGGGATCGTCGTACGGGTGCACGAACACGAGGCCCTCGCGGTCGCGCATCTGGTAGGCGAACGCAGCGGCGTCGGCCACTGATTCCCCGTGCAGCAGCACGCGAGCGCCATGCTTGCGCGTGTGTTCCACCTTCACGAACGGCGTGCCCAGCGGCATCACGATGGTGGCGGGAATGCCGAGGCGCGCGGCGTTGTACGCCACGCCTTGCGCGTGGTTGCCGGCGGACATGGCGATGACGCCGGACTTGCGCTCCTGCGGACTGAGCGACAGGAGCTTGTTCAGCGCACCGCGCTCCTTGAAGGAGGCGGTGAACTGCATGTTCTCGAACTTGATCCAGACCTCGGCGCCCGTGATGTCCGACAATGTGCGCGACAGCCGCATGGGCGTGCGCTCCACCGCGCCGGCGATGTTGGCGGCGGCCTTCGAGACATCGGCGAAGGAGACGGGGAGCGGCGCGGGCGCGCCAAGATCAGCAGGCATGCGGAATCTCTACAGTCGCCGGGGCGCCCTTTCAATGGAAAGCCCGTCCGGCGGGCCGGCGCCCGCTTGACGGAACTGCCGCAGCACGCGACACGCGCGCCGATGCCCACCGCCCTGACCAGTCTCGACGTCCTTGCCGGCCAGTACGACGCGCTCATGTGCGACGTGTGGGGCGTGCTCCACAACGGACGCCGCGTGTTTCCCGCGGCGGCGGCGGCGCTGCAGCGGGCGCGGCGGGCCGGGATGCTGGTGGTGCTGGTCACCAATGTGCCGAAGCCCCGCGACCCGATCCCCGGCCAGCTCGACCGCCTCGGCTGCCCGCGCGACGCCTGGGACGCCATCGTCACCTCGGGCGACGCGATCCGCGCCGAACTGGCGGTCCGCGCGCCCGGCCCGATGCTGAAAATCGGACCGGAGGACGACGACAGCCTGTGGGCCGGGCTTGGCCTTGAGCGCACGCCCGACCTGGCGGCGGCGCGGTTCATCGCCATCTCGGGCCTCAATGCGCCGTTCGACGAGACGGTGGACGACTACGCCGACCTGCTGGCGCAGGCCCGGGCGCGCGATCTCGAAATGCTGTGCGCCAACCCCGACCTTCTGGTGCGCGTGGGCGACCGGCTGATGGTGTGCGCCGGCGCGGTGGCTGCGGCGTACGCCAAGCTGGGCGGGCGCGTGGTGATGGCGGGCAAGCCGCACGCGCCGATCTATCGCATCGCGTTCGCCGAGATCGACGGGCTGGCGGGCCGCGCCGTGGACAAGAACCGCATCCTCGCCATCGGCGACGGTATCAACACCGACATCGCAGGCGCCAACGCCATCGGCGTCGACGCCCTGTTCATCGCCTCCGGCGTGCACGGGGAGACCTTCAGCACCGGCGGTGCGCTCGATACGGCCGGCATCGAAACGGCGCTGGCCAAGGACAACGCGACCGCGCGCTACATCATGGAGCATCTTGCATGAAGGCCCCGAAGAAGACGCCCGCGCCGCGCCGCAGCTTCACGCCGGGCGGCTACGACCTGAAGGTGAAACGCGCCGCAGCCGGCATGGGCCTGTTCGCCAACGAAGCCATCCCGAAGGGCGCGTGCATCATCGAGTACACCGGGCGCACGCTGAGCAAGGACGAGGAGTACACGGCCACCAGCCGCTACCTGTTCGAGGTGTCCTCCCGCAAGACCATCGACGGCTCGCCGCGCTGGAACACCGCGCGGTACATCAATCATTCCTGCCGGCCCAACTGCGAGCCGGAGATCCACCGTGGCCGGGTGTTCATATTCGCTAAGCGCGCCATCAAGCCGGGCGAGGAACTGGCGTACAATTACGGCCCCGCGTACTTCAAGGACTTCATTGAACCGCACGGCTGCCGCTGCGTGAAATGCGCGGCAAAGCGGGCCGCGACCGCTTAGCGCTCACCAGTCGATGGCGGCCTCGCCGCGGAAGATGGCGTCCGCCTCCGGGGTGAAGGCGGTGGACTCCGCCGCGTGCAGGTCGAGGCCGCGCAGCAGCGAAAGGCGCGCGCGCGAGCCCTTGATCGCCCGCACCAGCACGCGCCGCGCCGGCGCCCCGGCGTGGGGACGCAGCGGATACACCGTCACCGCCCCCAGTCGGCCCTCCAGCGCCGCCAGCAGCCGATCCAGCCGGTCCGCACGGTGGATCATCGTGAGCACGCTGCCCCCGGACAACCGGTTCGACAGCGCCGCCACCCAGCCATCAAGCGGCGTCTCGGTCACGTGGGCGTGCCGGCGTGCGGGGGCCGGGGCCTGATCCTCCCCCTCCTCCGCGAAGGGGGGATTGCAGAACACTGCATCGAATGTCCCGCCGCCGGCCAGCGCATCGCCCTCCACGATCTCCACGCGATCGGCCAGGCCGTTCGCGGCGGTATTGGCGCGGGCGAGGGCCGCCATCGCGGGCTCCCGCTCGATCCCCACCAGGCGTGCGCCAGGAAAACGGACCGCCACGGCCAGCAGCGCCGCCCCTACCCCGCAGCCCGCCTCCATCATCCGCGCACCGCCCGAGACCCCCGCCGCCAGCAGCACGGCGTCCGCACCGGCCCGGTAGCCCCGGCTGGGCTGCTGCAGCATGAGGCGGCCACCGTAGAAGCGGTCCGTCGTGGTGGGCTCATCCATCGCTGGGGTCGATGCCGAGGGCGGCCAGAACGCGGCGCGCGGCCACCTCGTCGGCTGCGGCCACCACCAGCCGGCGGGGTATGGCCCCGATGGAGCCCTCCGCGGCGCTGGTGGCCGCGTCGAGGGTCAGGCTCTGGAGCCCTTCCGCGCGCAGCGCCGCTTCCGCAAAACTCAACTGCACGAGATCGTTGGTGAGCAGAACCACTCGCATTCGGCGCACCCTCGCGCTACGCAGCGGTCCGCGCAAGGTGCGACCCTTGGTCCGCTCGCCTTGACCCGGGGGCGGCCGGAAACCATCGTCGTCTGTCCGGCGTAGACCGTGCGAAGAGGTGTTTTTTGGGACCGGTTGCGACGCCTGAGGTTCGCGCATTGAACGCGATCAGCGCACCGGACGCGCTCGCCGCCCTGCTCGGTGCGGACCTTGCCGCTGTGGACGCCGTCATCCACGCTCGCCTGACCAGCAAGGCCGGCCTCATCCCCGATCTGGCCGCCTACCTGATCGACGCCGGCGGCAAGCGGGTGCGCCCGATGATCACGCTGGCCGCCGCCCACGCCCTCGGCGGCGCGGGGGACCCCGCCCGCAAGCTCGCCGCGGCGGTGGAGTTTATCCATACCGCCACCCTGCTGCACGACGACGTGGTCGACGAGAGCGCCCTGCGCCGCGGCCGCACCTCCGCCCACCGGGTGTGGGGCCGGTCGGCGAGCGTCCTTGTGGGGGATTTCCTGTTCGCGCGCGCCTTCAACCTGATGGTGGAGGCCGACGATCTCGCGGTGCTCGACGTGCTGGCCCGCGCCTCCAGCGTCATCGCCGAGGGCGAGGTGCTGCAGCTCTCCAGCGCCAACGACGCCGACACCTCCCTCGACCACTACATGCAGATCATCTCGGCCAAGACGGCCGCGCTGTTCGCCGCCGCCGCCCGCGTGGGCGCCATGTCGGTGAACGCCACTCCCGCGATGGCGCAGGCGTTCGAGACGTACGGCCACAACGTGGGCCTCGCCTTCCAGCTCGTGGACGATGCGCTCGACTACGGCGGCGCAAGCGCCGTGATGGGCAAGAACGCGGGCGACGATTTCCGCGAAGGCAAGATCACCCTGCCCGTGATCCTCGCCCGCGAGACCGGCGACGCCGAGGAGCGTGCGTTCTGGCGGCGCGTCATGGGCGGCGGGGTGCAGGAGGCGGGGGACTTCGACCGCGCGCTGTCCATCCTGCGCCGGCGAAACGCGATCACCCGCACGCTCGATTTCGCCCGCGTCTACGTCAAGGCCGCGCGCGATGCCCTGGCGGATGCGCCGGACACCGCCTGGCGCACCGCGCTGATCGATCTCGCGGACTTCGTCGTCGACCGCGTCCACTAGCTAGGGCTGGTCGATGCCCCGCGCGACGGCGAACCGGCGCACCCGGTTCGACACGTGCATCGCCACCGCGGCCAGCACCGCCAACGCGATCAGCGGCGCGAGCGCCGCCACCCAAGCCAGCGCTTGCGTCATCGCCACCTGCACCTGCGAGACATCCCCAGGCTGAGGTGCGAACACCGCCGGGGGCGCCAGTCTCGGTCCGAACGAGGCGACCACCGCCAGCGCCGCGCAATGCGCCGTGACGATCCAGTACGTGAGCGCGATGCGGGGATGCGTCATGCCCGCGCGCAGGCCCACCTGGAACAGGTGATCGCGATGGGCCTGCAGCATCGGGCGCCGTTGCTTCACGCGGTAGGCCAGCGTAAGCAGCACGTCCGCCAGCAGCGGGAAGAACAGCAACGGGGGGATCACCGGCGAGATGCCGGCGTCCTGCACCAGCAACAGCCCGGCGGCTGCGGCGAGCATGCCGGTGAACAGAGCGCCCGCGTCCCCCGCAAACACCTTGCCCGCCGGGAAATTCCACACCACCAACCCCAGCAGCCCGCCCACCGCGCACGCCGAAATGGCCGCCACGTGCGGCGCCCCGTGCAGCGCGCCCAGCAGGCCCATGCCCGCAAAGCCCACCGCCATGGATCCCATCGAGAGCCCGTTGGCGCCGTCCATGAAGTTGACGGTGTTGGTCAGCGTGAACACCCACAACGCCGAGCCCAGCACGCCGAACACCAGCCCGAACTCCACCACCATGGCCCCGCCGATGGGCAGCACCTCCGCCCGCGCCACGAAGATCGCCACGTAGAAAGAAAGCGCGGCGAGGATGGCGAACTTGATCCGCGCCTCGAGGTTGCGCAGGTCGTCCAGCAGGCCGACGAGCAGCGCCGCAAACACCGCGACCAGCGCAAAGCCCGTCCGCTGGAACGCATCGCCCGCCAGCGCATCCGACCACCGGGCGTTGGGCCAGAAGGCGAGTGCGGCGATGGCGATGGCGAACCCGGCGGCGGCGGCCAAGCCGCCTGCGCTCGGCGTCGGCGCCTGGTGCTGCTTGCGGGCGTTGTCCGGCGCATCCCAGAGGCCGGCGGCGATCACCACCGGGCACAGCATCCACGCCGCGCCCGCGGCGAGGGCCGTGGCGAGAAGGATCTCAAGCATCAACGCCCTGCTCCACCGTCCGCCCCCGGCAGCGGCGGGTAGTCGCCGGTCACGGTGCCGTCAACCCCGCCCAGCCGGGCAGGCCGCACCCACCACGCAGGGCGCAGGGCAGCCACTTGCGCCGCCACGGCGGGCGCGTTCGCCGTGAGGGCAAAGCAGGTGGCCCCGCTGCCCGACATGCGCACAAGCGCGCCCGGCGCACACCCTTGCAGGACGGCCAGCACATCCGCGATCGCCGGCGCCACCGACCGGGCGGCCGCTTCCAGATCGTTGCGCAGGCTGGAAAGCCACACCGCGAACGCGGCGGGCTGCAGAGGCGGGGGCCCCGGATCGTCCAGCGCGCCAAACACGCCGAGGCGATCGAAGGCGGCGTAGACGACGCCCGTCGGCGCAGGCGCGCCCGGATTGACCAGCACGGCGTCGAGCCGCGGGACCGACGCCGGCGAGAGCGCCCCGCCCGTGTCCCCCATCCACACGGAGCGCGACCGTATGCACCCCGGCACATCGGCGCCCAGCGACGAGGCCAGCGCTTCAAGGTCGGCCTCCGACGCACCGCACGCCCATAGATCGTTCAGCACGCGCAGCGCCGCCGCCGCATCGGCGGAGCCGCCGCCAATGCCGGAGGCGATGGGAAGGTGCTTGTGGAGGGTGAGCGCAGCGCGGGCGGGCACGCCGGCATGGCGCGCCAGCAGCAGCGCGGCGCGCAGCACGAGGTTGTCCGCCGCATCCGTCAACGCCGCGGCGAAGGGCCCCTTCATCGACAGCGAAAGCGCCTCCGCCGCCTCCGCCGCCACCACATCCCCCACATCCGAAAAGGCGATGAGGCTGTGGAGCGGGTGCATGCCGTCCGCGCGCGGCGGGCCGACGTGCAGGCAGAGGTTGATCTTCGCGGGCGCGAAGCTGTGCAGCGCCATCGCTAGCGGCCGGGCGACGCCGGCAGACCGTGCGCGATCTTGCGTTCCGCGGCGGCGCGTTCGTCGGTTGTGGGCTCCAGCGTCAGCACGCGGCGCCACTGGAAGCGCGCCTCGATGCGCCGGCCGACGCGCCAGTAGGCGTCGCCCAGGTGGTCGTTCAGCGTCACGTCGCCGGGCGACAGCTCCACCGCGCGCTCCAGCGTCTCCACCGCCATGGGGTACTGCCCGAGCTTGAAATAGGCCCAGCCGAGGCTGTCGATGATGTAGCCTTCCTCCGGCCGCTGGGCGACGGCGCGCTGGAGCACCGCAAGGCCTTCGGCCACGTTGGTCCCGCTATCGACCCACTGGTAACCGAGATAGTTGAGCACTTCCGGCTGATCGGGGGACACCGCCAGCGCGCGCTTGAGCGCCGCCTCCGCCTCGGGCCAGCGGCCCAACCGCTCCAGCGTGGCGCCGTAGGCGAAGAAGAGCCGCCAGTCCTTCGCCGACGGCCCGTCGATCTCGGCGACCAGCGCCGCATAGAGCGGCGCGGCCTCATCGTAACGCTCCATGCTGCGCAGCAGATCGGCCAGCGCCCGGCGCGCGCTGCGCCCGCCTGTCTCGTCCACCAGCGCCTGCAGCACCGCGAGGCCCGCCGCATCGCGTCCGTCCCGGCGCAATGAAAAGGCGATCTGCGACTGGGCGGCCTCATAATACGGGGACTCGCGGGGGATGACCGCCAGCGCGGCGCGGGCGGCGTCGCCCCGCCCCAGCCCGCGCATGGAATCGCTGAAGGCAAGGCGCGCGCCCTCGAAACCGGGCTCCAGCGCCATGGCGAGCGCAAGCGGCGGCAGGTCCTCCTGGCTCAGCGGATCCTGGCCCACCAGCACGGCGAGCGCGAACAGCGATACCGACGCGCCCAGCGTGGCCGTGAGCGAGCGCGGCGCGGGCTCCCCGCGATCGAGGCGCGCGCGGGCGGCCAGGACGCCGGGGTTGTCGACGCCCTCGAGCAGGGACTGGTAGAGCGCGCGGGCCTCGGCCGGGCGGCCGCTGCGTTCGAGCAATTCGCCGTGCAGCAACACGATCTGCGCGATGCGCAGGCCGCCCGTGGCCGCGCCGCGCCCGTAGGCCTCCAGCGCCTCCTGCGGCTTGCCCGCGAAATCGAGCACGAGCGCGCGCTCATAGTGCTGCAGCGCAACCCACGGCGATCGCGGCGCAGCCCCGTCGATGCGCAGCGCCTCCAGCGCCTCCTCAGACCGGTTCGACGCGGCCAGCGCCCAGACGTTGATCATCGCGGCGGACAGCTGCTCCACCGGGGCGCCGTCGAAGGTGCGCAGCCGTGTGAGCGCATCGCCGGGCTTGCCGTCGCGCAACGCCAGCGCCGCCGTCGCCAGTTGGCCGGATGCCGATTGCACGCCGGCGGCCTGGGCGCGGCGGCCGAACCGCGCCGCGCTGGCCACGTCGCCCGTCGTGAGCGCTGCGTCGGCGGCGCCCTCCAGCAGCAGCGGGTCGCGCGGCGACAGCCGCAACGCCGCAGTGAAGCGGCTCGACGCGGACACGGGGTCACGCGAGCGCTCCGCGTAGCTGCCGATGAGGAAGTCCGCGTAGGGCGTGGCCTCCGCCGGCCTCGCCATCGCCGACACGCATCCCGAGGACGCCAGCGCGGCCAGCGAAACGATGGCCAGCCGGCGCATCAGGTATCGGACCGCTGACCGGGCGTGAACGGCTCCAGCGTCGGCGGACGCTTGCGCTCCGGCGCGGGCGTGGTGAGACCGTTGGCGATCTTCTCCGAAAGAGACGCGCGCCGGCGCGCTTCGGGCTTCGCCTCGAGCGCACGCCGCCAGGTGGCGCGCGCCTCCTCCTGCTTGCCGAGGCGCCATTGCACATCGCCGAGGTGATCGAGGATTTCGCCGATCGGTTCGGGGCTGAGTGCGTTGGCGCGCTCGATCAGGCGCTGCGCTTCCTCGAAATCGCCGTAGAGGTAGTAGGCCCACCCGAGGCTGTCGACGACAGCATAGTCGTTCTCGCCCAGCGCCACGCCGCGGCTGAGCAGGCGGTAGCCTTCCTCCAGCCCTTCCGGCCGGTGGATCAGCGTGTAGCCGAGCTGGTTGAGGCGCGAGACCGATTCCGGCTGCTCCACCAGCAGTTCGCGGCCCAGCTTCACCGCTTCGCTCCAGCCCTCCGGGTACTCGATGAGGTAGCCGATGGCGGCGATCTTGATTTCCGAACGGCCATCCGTCGCCACGGCGGCGCGGCCGTCGTCCACCGCGCGTTCCACGCGGCCGAAGTAGTTGTGCGCGGCGGCGCGGGAGATGAGGATGTCGGCCTTGTCTTCGGGCTTCGTCGCGCGCGCGAGTGCGGAATCGTAGGCGCTGATGGCCGGTCCGTCCCGTTCGGCGCGGGTGAGCACGCTGGCGGCGGACAGCGCCACCGTCCACCGTGCGGGCGCGAGACGCACCGCGCGCTGCGCCTCAGTCGCGGCGCGCGCGTTGTCGTTGCGCTCCAGCGCCACTTCGGCGAGGCCGATGGCGGCGTCCGGGCCATACACGGAATCCGCCGGGATCCGCTTGAGCAGGCGCTCTGCGCCGTCGAAACCCTTGGCGCGCAGCAGCGTGTAGGCGGCGCCCAGCGTCCAGTCCGTGGCGGACGGATCGAGCACGATGCCCATCTGCGCAAACAGCGCCGAGGCGGGCGAGACAAGACCCTCCTGCGGGGTCGGGTCCGCCAGCACCTGCGCCAGGCCCTCGGTGCGGCCGAACTCCTCGGAAAGAAACAGCGACCAGCGGCCGAGACCGCGCAGCGCATCGAGCGGCGGCTCCAGCGGCGCCTCACCCCGGTCGAGCCGCGCGAGGTTCGCCATCACGTCCGGCGAATTGGGCGCGAACTTGTCGACCACGCCGTAGAGACGACGCGCATCGTCGCGCTTGCCCAGCCGGTGCTTCACAAGCGCCATGCGGTAGACGATCTGCGTGGTCTGCGGCCCGGAAAGCTGCGCCAGCGCCTCCTCGAGGGACGCGGGCTCCTCGTCCGGCGGGGGCGTCAGGTCCAGCGTCGATTCAAGTTTGGCGTAGAGCGCTTCCGCGCCGGCGAGGTCGCCCGCAGACTCCGCCACCAGCGGCTCCAGCACGCCGCCCAGGCGGCCGGGCATGTTCGGCGCAGCGGCCTTGGCGCGGGCAGCCGCCTGCGCCTTGTCGCCTTCGCCGAGGAAAACCCAGGCCTCCAGCAGGTCGCTGGCCCCGCTGCGATAGCGCTCGGGCACGGTGTCCAGCAGCGCGCGCGCGCTCGACGGCCGGCCGGCCGCCAGCTCATCCATCACCACGATGGCCGACACCGCGGCGTTCGACGGGGCCTGCGGACCGCCCGCGCGGGCGCGGCTGAGGACGGCGTCCAGGTCTCCGGCGAGGATCGCGTCGGTGGTGCGGGGATAGACCTTGTCGGGCCGCACGGCCGTGGCCTGCACACGGGCGGAATTGCGCGAATCCGCGTTGCGGGCCTCGCCAGGGCCTGTGGCGCACGCCGCCAGAGCCGCCATCGCAAGGGTCGCCACCGTCCGATTCAACGCCATTCGTCTCCCCCATGCCGGGACGGGCCCAGACTAGCGGACCGCTTCGCAGGCGCAATCAAGGCGTTCACATATTGGGATAATTAGGGCCGCCGCCGCCTTCGGGCACCGTCCAGTTGATGTTCTGGTTGGGGTCCTTGATGTCGCACGTCTTGCAGTGGACGCAGTTCTGCGCGTTGATCTGGAACCGCTTTCCGCCCGGCTGCGTCGCGTCTTCCAGCCACTCGTACACGCCCGCCGGGCAGTACCGCGCAGACGGCCCGCCGTAGATTCCCAGTTCGCTCTCGCGCTGCAGCGCGGGGTTCAGCACCTTCAGGTGCACCGGCTGGTCCTCCTCGTGATTGGTGTTCGAGAGGAACACCGAGGACAGCTTGTCGAACGTCAGCACGCCGTCCGGGCGGGGGTAGGCGATGGGCTTGAACTTGCTGGCGGGCTGCGTGCTGGCGGCGTCCGTCTTGCCGTGCTTCAGCGTGCCGAACATCGAAAGACCGCCGAACAGCGTGGTCCACCACATGTCCAGCGCGCCGAGCGGCACGCCGAGCAGCAGACCGAACTTCGACCAGAGCGGCTTCACGTTGCGCACGTTGCGCAGCTCGCGGGCCACGTCGCTGGCGGCGTAGGCGTCCTCGTAGTCCTGCAGCACGTCGCGCATGCGGCCGGCGGAGACGGCGTCGAACACCGCGTCGGCGGCGAGCATGCCGGTCTTGATCGCGTTGTGGCTGCCCTTGATGCGCGGCACGTTGAGGAAGCCCGCCGCGCAGCCCACCAGCGCGCCGCCGTTGAACGCCAGCTTCGGCACCGATTGCGCGCCGCCCTCCGTGATCGCGCGCGCGCCGTAGCCCACCCGCTTGCCGCCCTCGAGGTACGGCTTGATCTCCGGATGCGTCTTGTACCGCTGGAACTCGTCGAACGGGCTGATCCAGGGATTCTTGTAGTTCAGGTGAATCACGAAGCCGATGGACACGAGACGGTCGCCGAAGTGGTACATCCACGACCCGCCACCTACGTCGTCGGTGAGCGGCCACCCGAATGTGTGCTGCACGAGGCCGGGGCGGTGGTTCTCCGCCGGCACCTCCCACAGTTCCTTGATGCCGATGCCGAACTTCTGCGGGTCGCGGCCCTCGTCCAGCTTGAACTTGCGGATCACCTGCTTGGACAGCGACCCGCGCGCGCCTTCGGCAAACAGCGTGTACTTGGCGTGGATCTCGATGCCGGGCGTGAAATCGCCCTTGGGCTCGCCCGTCCGGCCGACGCCGAGATCGCCCACCTGCACGCCCTTCACCGCGCCCGTCGCATCATAGACGACGGCGGCGGCGGCGAAGCCCGGATACACTTCCACGCCCAGCGCCTCGGCCTCGCGGCCCAGCCAGCGCACGACATTGCTGAGCGAGACGATGTAGGCGCCGTGGTTGCTCATCAGCGGCGGCATGGCCCAGTTGGGCAGCTGCAGGGACCCTGCCGGCCCCAGCATGAGGAACTTGTCCTCGGTCACCGGCGTCTCGATGGGTGCGCCCCGCTCCTTCCAGTCGGGAAACAGCCTTGAGATGCCCGACATGTCGATGACCGCGCCGGACAGAATGTGGGCGCCGACCTCCGAGCCCTTCTCCAGGACCGCCACGGAGATATCGCTACCGGCCGCCGCCGCCCGCTTCTTGAGCTGGATCGCCGCCGCCAGGCCCGCAGGCCCGGCGCCGATGATCAGCACGTCGTACTCCATCGACTCCCGTTCGATCTCTTCCGCCGCCATCGTTTGCGCGCCTCGTCCCGTATCTGCCAGCCGCGGTTGGGGGCCCGCCGCCGGTCATGTTCACGAAAAACCTCTGCGATGGGTTATCGGGGAGCGCCCACGGCGCGGCAAGACGGCCGGGGGGCGCTCGCGCAAAGGGTCGCGGGGGCAGCCCCGACGCGGTAGGACGGCGAAGACGATGGACCTCGCGGCTGATTCCCCCGACGTGCGCCTGCGCGCGCTCATGGCCTGGTGGCGCGAGGCGGGGGTGGACTCCGCCGAGGCGGCCGCCATCCTCGAGGCGCCCATGGCGCGGTCCGCGCCGGCGGCGGCGGCCCCAGCGGCAAACGCCAAACCCGTCCGCCCCCGCATCGCCAAACCGCCCCCGCGCGCCGCCGCCGAGGACGCCCGCGCCGCCGCCGCCGCCGCCGACAGCCTCCCCGCCCTCCGCGCCGCCCTGGAAGCGTTCGACGGCTGCGCCCTGAAGCAGACCGCCCGGCAAACCGTGTTTTCCGACGGCGTGGAGGGCGCGCCCGTGATGGTGATCGGCGAGGCCCCGGGCCGGGAGGAGGACGCCGAGGGCCGCCCCTTCGTGGGCCGGTCCGGCCAGCTGCTGGACCGGATGCTGGCGTCCATCGGCCTCTCCCGGGAGGCCAATGTCTTCATTTCCAACGTGATTTTCTGGCGCCCACCCGGCAACCGCCCCCCCACGCAGGGGGAGATCGCCGCCTGCGTCCCGTTCATCGAGCGCGCGGTGGTGCTGGCCCGGCCGAAGCTGCTGATCCTGTCCGGGGGGTTCGCCGCCCAGACGCTGCTCAAGCGGGACGACGGCGTCATGCGGCTGCGCGGCAAGCGGTTGACATGCCCGCTCCCGGCATTAACCGACCCGCTTCACGCGATGGTCATGCTCCATCCGGCATACTTGCTGAGAAGGCCGCAGGATAAACGGCTGGCCTGGAATGACCTGCTGGCGTTTGCGGACTGGGCCGATGAGCTCAACGTTCCCCGGCAGGGCGGCGCATGAAGCGCCGGGTGCATGTGTCCCGCAAGAATTGCCGGGAGGGGTTGGTGAAGGTGTTTGGCGCGGCCGCTGCGGCGGTCGTCTTGATGTGCGGGCAAGCGGCCGCGCAGAGCGGCGTTCTCGTGCTCGATGCGCGAGACGAGGCCGCCTATCAGCGCGCGTTCGACGCCGCCAACGACGCCGACTGGCCCAACGCACGGGCGGCGCTGTCCGGCGTGTCCGATCGCGCCCTTGTCACGCACGTGGAGGCGCGGGCGCTGCTCTCGCGGGACGCCCGCCCGAAGCGGGACGCCATCGCCGGCTGGCTCTCGCGCAATCCCGATCATGTCCTGGCCCCGCTGGTGCGCCGTCGCGGCGCGAGCCTTGGCGCACGATCCCTGCCCGCAGTGGCCGAGGCGCGCGAACGCTCGGCCAATCCCGCGGCGCGCCGCCCGGCCGACAACGCCCCCGAAGTGGCCGCACTGTTCGGCGCGGGCGATTTCGCCGGCGCCAAGGCCCGGGCGCTCGCCCTCGCCGAAGGCCCCCGTCGCGGCGCCGCCGCCTGGTGGCTGGGCCTCACAGCGTGGCGCGAAGGCGCCTTCGCCGAAGCCGCCACCTGGTTTCACGACGCCGCCATGTCGCCGCGCACCGACGCCTGGGGCCGGGCTGCGGGGCACTACTGGGCCGGCCGCGCGCTGCTCGCACAGGGCGATCCGGCGCAGGCGGTGCGCGCCTTCGACGCCGCCGCCCGCGAACCCGCCACCTTCTACGGCCAGCTCGCCGAAGTGCAGCTGGGCCGCGACAGCGCGCTGACCTTCAGCGCCCCGGAACTCGACGCCCGCACCGCCGCCGCCTTCGTGCAGCGTCATGCCGGCGCGCGCCGCGCGGTGGCGCTGGCGCAACTCGGCCGCCTCGCCGAAGTGGAGCTCGAACTGAAGGCGCTGCACGGTCGCCTGCAGCCTACGGAGGACCCTGAGTTCCTCGCGCTGGCCATCGCGCTCTCGGCGCCGGCGGCGCAGCTGCGCGTGGCCGAACGCGGCGGACCCGAAGTGGCCGCCGGCTACTGCCCCGCCACCACCTTCGAACCTGAGGACGGGTTCCGCCTAGACCGCGCGCTGCTCTACGCCGTGGTGCGCCAGGAAAGCCGCTTCAGCCCCATCGCCATCAGCACGTCCAACGCGCGCGGCCTGATGCAGCTGCTGCCCTCAACCGCGCAGGACATGGAGCGCGGACAGCCGCTGCGCCGACAGCCCGTGCGCCTGCACGAGCCCGGCCTCAACATGCGCCTCGGCCAGCAGTACATCGAATGGCTGGACGCCAACTTCAAAAAGGGCGGCGACATCGGACGGATCTTCGCAGCCTACAACGGCGGCCCCGGGTGGCTGGCGCGCTGGGAGGCGGGCTACCCGCGCACGGACGACCCGCTGCTGTGGCTGGAGAGCATTCCGCGCCATGAATCGCGCGACTATGCGGAACGGGTGATGAGCCATCTCGCGCTGTGCCGCAAACGCTACGGCCAGCAGCCCGTGGAGCTGATCGCGCTCGCTTCGGGCCGCGCGCCGATCTACCGCCCGATGGATGTGGCCGGGGACGTGTCCGGCGCAAGTCCCGCTTACGGCGCGCGCTGAGCGCGCCACGCGCGCCAGTCCGCCAGCGTATCGATGTCGCTGCGCGTGCGCAGCCGCGCCACGGGCGCCGCGATCCGCGCTTCCACATCGGCAAGCGTGTGCGGACCCGACCAGCGGACGCCGCCGAAGGCGCCGGCCACATCGCGCGCGCGCCGCGCCGCGAGGATCCAGAACCCGCCATCCGTTGCAGGCCCGATCGCCACGCGCGCCCGGCGCAAGGCGGCGAACGCGGCGGCGATGTCGGTGCGGGTGATCTCCGCGCAATCGGTACCGATGACGGCGACGGGGCCGCGGACGGCGCCGATGGCTCGCGCAAGCCGGTCGCCGAGATCGCCGCCGCCTTGGGCGACGCGCGCGACGCCCGCAGGCCACACGCCGGGCAGCCGCGCCGCCACATCCCTGTCCGGCGTCACCGCAAGCACCGTGCGCCAGCGACGATCGCGCGCCACCGCAAGCGTGCGCGCCTGGAGGAAGCGGTTGATCCGCCATGCGGCGGCCTTGCCTGCGTCGCGCGCCAGCCGCGTCTTGCCCTGCCCCACGCGCGGGGTCCGCGCCATCACGATCAGCGTCCTAGTCATAGCGCTTCGCCAGATCGGCGGGGTCGGCGCCCAACAGGTAGCGCGCGAGCAGCACGAGGTTGCGGCGGGCGCGGCGGCCATACCCGTCGCGGCGATACTTGTCGGCGCTGGTGACGGCACGGGCCGAAAGCATCGTCAGCCGTGCGCGCCCGATACGCCGCACCAGGTCCACGTCTTCCATCAGGTCCAGATCGCGGTAACCGCCGAGTGCGTCGTAGAACGCCCGCGAGATCAGCAGGCCCTGGTCACCGTAGGGCAACGCCAAAGCGCGGCAGCGCAGATCGACCCACCATGCCGCGCGCCGCGCCGCCGGCGCATCATCATCGAAGGCGAAGCGGAAGGCTGCGGCGCGCGCGCGGTCGCGCGTCGCGTCGATGAAGCGCGCGGCGTCGCGCACCCAGGTATCTTCCAGCGCCGTATCGGCATGCAGGAACAGGAGCCAATCCCCCCGCGCAGCGGCGGCGCCCGCGATCAGCTGGCGGCCGCGTCCTTTGGGACCTTCCACGATGCGCGCGCCCACGCCGTCTGCGATGGCGAGCGTGTCGTCGCGCGAACCGCCGTCAGAAATCACCAGTTCGCGCACCAGACCTTCGGCGACAGCAGGCACCAGCGGCGCGAGCGCCCGCGCGAGGTGTGGCGCCGCATCAAGCGTGGGGATCACCACCGAGATCATCGCACCCCCTTCGCCCGCGCGGGCGGCGATGTCAAAACATCACGCCCGGGGCGCGGCAGGCGCTGCCGCGGTGCGCGCCGCCGGCGCCGCCATGCGGGCTTTCATGTCGCGCAGGAAGCGGTCGAGCAGGTCGGTGCGCGCTACGGTGCGAGCGATCTCGCGCAGCTGGGCGCCGTCGGCGTCGACGCCCGCGCTCACGACCTCGAACGAGTCGGCATCGGGCGTGCCGGTCATGGCCGCGCCATAGTCCCGCCGCAGCGCCGCAAGGCCCGTGGCGTTCTCCGCAAATGTCATGGCGATGGCGGTGCGCAGAATGATGTTGCGATCCTCCGGCGTGAACGGCGCCCCCTTCGCCCGCATCGCCAGCACCTGCTTCAGCTCCGCGGCCGCGCGGGGCCAGTCCCTCTCGCGCCAGGCGGCTTCCGCGCGCACGCGCTGGCCGTCGATGCTGCGGTCCCGCTCGAGGATCTCCACCGCCTGACCCGTGCGGTTGAGATCGAGATAGGCCTTGGCCTCCAGGATCCGCCGCTCCGCAAGCAGTTCGGCGGGCATGTTGGGCTGGCGCGACAGCTCGATGGCGGCAAGCGCCTTCTCCGGCTTGCGGTCGCGCAGGTAGATCATGGCGAGATCGGCGGCGATCTGCGCGCGGCCGACGCCTTCGAGCCGTTCCTCCACCTGGTGCTGCAGCAACGCCGCCGCCTGCTCCAGCAGGTCGAGCGCCACGAGCCGCGCGGCGAGGCCGCGCACCATCCGGTCGCCGTTCGGCCCCACCGGCGTCAGGTCCTTGAAGTCGTAGAACAGGCCCAGCGCCTGCACGGGCTGCAGCTTGTCGGCTTCGCCGTCGAGATAGAGCCGCTCGAACAGGTCGCTCATGTCGGCGCGCAGCACGCGGCCGAGCGGATGTTCGGCGTTCTTGTTGGCCGCACCCCTCAGCGCCATCAGGGCGTCGCGCCAGCGGCCGCGTTCGGCATAGATGGCGGCCAGCTGCTGGGTGATCTCCAGTTCCAGCGAGTCTCCGCGCCAGCGCAGGCGCAGCGCCTCCAGCGTGTCGATCGTCTGCGCTTCGGCGCCGCCCAGCGTGCGCTCGATGCGCGCCGCCTCGAAGCTCGCCCGCACCGCCACCATCTCCTGCGGCGCAACCGACAGCGACTTCATGGCCGCCAGCGCGCTGCGGGAATCGCCGCGGGCCTCCGCGACACGCGCCTGCGCGATCCGGGCGAAGCCCGCCGTCTCGGCGTCGGGCGTCAGCGCCAGCGCCCGGGTCACGGCGGCGCCGGCGGCGTCGAAATCGCGCAGCTCAAGCGCCGCATCGGCCAGCGCCAATTCAAACCGCGCCCGCCAGCCCGGCGGCTGCTGGCCGATGGCGCTGCGGCCGCGCTCGATCTCGCGGCGCGCAGTCGCCCAGTCGTGTGCTTGCGCAGCGGCGTAGCCGCGCCAGAGCGCAGCGGCGGGATCGTCCGCCAGCGCGCTGGCTTCAAGGTCGCTCTTCGCAGCCTTCGTGCGGCCCAGCATGATGTTGGACGCCGCGCGCATGAGCCGAAAGGCGGGATCGACATCGAGCTGCGGCTGGTTGACCGCCGCCACCCGCAGGGCGCCCAGCGCCTCGGCCGAAAGCTCGTGCGCCAGCAGAAAGCGCGCCAGCGACAGGCGCGCTTCCGATCGTGCGCCCTCTGCGCAGCCTTCGGCGGCGGCGCGCCGCTCCAGCTCCGCCTTGCGGGCGAGAACGTTTTCGGGCGCCACGGCCACATCGCGCCGGACATCGAGGAAGGCTGCGCCATCGAGTGGGGCGACATCCTCCAGCGCCGCCGTCGGCGCAGCGCCCGCCCCGCGCGCGATGACGAGGCTCTTGTTCTCGAACTGCGCGCCCACCCCATCGGCGCGAATCTCCATCGCCGCGCCCTGCACGGAAGCCAGCAGCGTGGCGTCCGGCGTGGTGCGCCGCCCCTCGATGCCGCGCGGCGGGCCGCCCACGAGCGCCACGGTCAGCGTGTCGCCGGCGACAGGATCGACGATGCGGCGCACGACGCCCTCGCGTCCGAAATCCACCACCACGCGCCCGTTGCCGCCACCGCCCACATCGCGCCGTACCGGCGCGGGATCGATGACAGCGGCGCGCGGGCCGAGCGTGAATATCCAGGCGTTGCCCTGCACGCGCGCACTCAGGTGGGTGCTGGCGGGCGAGGCGATGCGCAGGGCGGCTACGCCCTCGCCGCGCACTGGCGCAATCTCGGTGCGACGGGCGCCGCGGATGTCGAAGTTGGCGCCGGTCTCGAACACCAGCCACACGGCATCCCCGCGCCGGAACGCCGCTGCGCGCGCGGGCCCCGCCCAGTTGAGCGTGAGCCGCGTCTCGTCGGCGCCTTCCTCCACGCCCACCGCCACCGTGCCGCGGGGGGCCGGATCGTTCACGGCGCGCACCACGGGCGGCGGCGGAGGCGGCGGCACGGGGGCGATGACAGGTTTGTCCGGCGCGGCGAGATCGACGACGACGCGCGAGCCTTCGGTGAACTGGCGCACCTTCACGCCGTCCTCAAGGGTCAGCGCCAGCACCAGGCGGCCCCCGGGACGCGACACGCGCTCCGCCGATTTCACAAATAGCGGCGGGCTGGCGCGCAACTGGGAGAGATCGATCTCGGCGGCCCGCGAGAAGCGCAGCTCAAGCCGGGCGCCGCTGCGCACCGGCGTCACCGTGGCGCCGCCGTTGAACAGGAACGACAGCCGCGTCAGGTCCGGCCGCGATCCAATGGAGACGGACGCAGTGGGCGTCGCATCTGGCGCATCCAGCGCCGCCTTCACTTCGCCGGGCACCGCGGCCGCGGCGGGCGTAAGCGCGATAACGGCGCCGCCGTCCGACTGCGTCAGCTCGGCTGTCAGCGAACGTCGCAGGGAGACGCGCAGGGTCCGCCCGTCGGGATCGCGCCGCGCGGCGGCCACCGTCTGCGGCGCCGCCGCCTGAAGCCCCGCCACATCGCCCTCCACCGGGCTTGCGAAACGCACCACCAGCACGCCGCCCGCCAGCTGCGCGGTGGCGCGCGGCAGAAGCGTCTCACCCTCCTTGTCGAGGACGATGCGGGCGCCGTCGGCCGTTTCCGACGCGGTGGCCTTGAACTGCGGCGCCTCCGCCGCGCCCGCCACAGCGGCGATGGCGGCGACGCCGATGAGCGTTGCGGGGGCGACGTACCGGATCATGCGGGGTTCCTGGCGCACGCCCATGTGCGCCCGGAGCCGTTAACCCCCCGTTGATACATCCCTCAGCGTCCCTTCGGCTGACCGGCCGTCGCCGGCGCAGCAACGGAAGGGCGGGCGGTGGCAGCCGGCGCCTGCGACTGCGCAAGCCACTGTGTAAGCTCCCGCGCCCGCGCCGGCGTCATCTTGCCCATGACCTCGGCGAGATTGGCCTGGCGCATGCGCCCGGCCACGGCGATCAGCACGTCCTTGTCGAGCGCGTCGAACACGGCGGCGGCATCCTTGGCGCGCATGCGCTGATAGACATCCACCAGCCCCGCCATGCGCTCGGACTGCGCATCATCGACCTGAGCGGTGAGCGCGGTGACGCGCGCCTCCACGCGCTTGAGTTCAGCGAGGCGTTCCTCCACGCGCCGCTCGGCGGCGGCGAGCAGCTCCTGGCGGGTGTCCATGTCGGCGGCGCGGGCATCGAGCGCGGCGCGACGGGCGCCGAGGGATTGCAGCACCTGCACCTCGCTGGGCGAGAGGCCAGCGCTTTCGGCAAACGCGTTCGCTGCGCATGCGTTCGTCGCTGCCGCAGAGCCGCCCGGCGCGGGGGCCGCCGAGGGCGCGCCGGCGGATTTCTCTGCGCCCTTCGGCGCCGCGGCCGGCGCTGCCTGCGTCGGCGCCGCCTCGCCCGCGCCCTCGGCGAAGGCCACGGCCTTCAAGCCGAGCAGCACCGCCAGCGTCACCATGATCGCCGGCAACAGCCGCGGCGGCGACAGGTCCGGCTTGAGGTTCAGCGATGTGGTCACGACCGGCCTCCGCGCGCGACGTCCGCCATGGACCGCACGCGCCCGAGCGCGAGACCGAGCTTTTCGGCGATGGCGGAGGCGGTGTCGATGCGGCCCTGCAGGTCGCGGCCCGTCTCGTGCGCCGTCTGGCGCAGGGATTTCACGGCGGCCTCCGCCGCCGCCACGCTGGCGTTGAGTTCGCGCGCGGCCTCGCGGATGCCATCCTGCCCCGCGCGCAACGCCGAGAGCTTGCGGTCCAGCCGCCAGCAGTAGAACAGGCAGGCCGCCAGCAGCACGCCCAGCGAAAGTTCAAGTACGATCGTGATCGGGCTCATGGCTCGCGTCCCTTCAGCATCGCTGCGCGCGCAACGGACTCCAGCGGCTGTTCCACGCGCACCGCCACGCTCTGGTTGATCCGGCCGACCTTGCCGCGCGTCAGCGCCACGTCGCCGCACTTCAGCACCACCGCCTCGTCGGGCGCCGCGTCGAGCATCAGCGTCTCGCCGACCTTCAGATTCAGGACCTTCGAGAGCGGCGCATTCATTTCGTCGAGCACGGCGCGAACTTCCACCTTTGTGCGCCACAGTTCGGTGGCGAGGTGGCCTTCCCAAATGTTGTCGCGGCCGAACTTCTCGCCCATGAACTGCTGCAGCAGCAGCTTGCGGATCGGCTCCAGCGTGGCGTGCGGCAACAGCATCTCCACTCGTCCGCCGCGGTCCTCCATGTCGATGCGCAGCTTGATGAGAATGGCGGCGTTGGGCGGGCGGGCGATGGCGGCGAACCGCGGGTTGGTCTCGATGCGGTCGAGCACGAAATCCACCGGCGTCAGCGGCGCGAACGCCTGACCCGTGTCGGTCAGCATCACCTCGATCATGCGGGTGACGAGCATGCGCTCGATCGTGGTGTAGGGACGGCCTTCGACGCGCATGGCCGCCGCGCCCCGTCGCCCCCCGAGCAGGACGTCGACCACGGAGTAGATGAGGCTGGAGTCCACCGTCATCAGGCCGAAATTGTCGAGCTGCTGGGCCCGGAACACCGCGATGATGGCCGGCAGAGGGATCGAGTTCAGATAGTCGCCGAAGCGGATCGAGGAAATCGAATCGAGGCTGACCTCGACGTTGTCGGAGGTGAAATTGCGCAGGCTCGTGGTCATCAACCGCACGACGCGGTCGAATACCACTTCGAGCATCGGCAGACGTTCATAGGACACCAGCGCGGAATTGATGATCGCGCGCATGCCTGTGCGCGCCGCATCTTCCTCACCCGAGGCAAAGCCCAGGAGGCTGTCGATCTCGTCCTGGTTGAGGATGCGTTCGCCGTTGGCTGCGGCAGGCGCGCCCCCGCTGTCGGTCTCTTCGGCGGCGGCCGCCCACTCGGCGGACAGGTCGCTGCCGTCGTCCTCCTCCGCCGTGGCTGCCGCGCCCGCCATCTATTGCACCAGCATTTCTTCGATGAGCACCGCGTTCATCTGCGCCGGCGCAATGGCGAGATTCACCCGACGCAGAAGCTCAAGCCGCAGCCGCGCGGTGCCGGCCGAGCCGGAGATGTCGTCCATGCGCAGCTCGCGCAGGAAGCCCTGGAACTGGTCCATGATGCGCGGCAGCTCCGGCTCCACGGCGTAGGCCACATCCTCGTCCGGCGCCTCCAGCGTCACCTTCAGTTTCAGGAACGCCGGCTGGCCGTCGTCGGTGGAGAAGTTGATGAGCATCTGCGGCAGCGCCACGTAGTAGACGCCGTCGCCCTCGGTCACGACCGGGCCGCCCTCCGCGCCGGCGGCGCCGTGATCGCCCTTCTTCTCCTTGCCGTGGCTGTCCTTCTTCTTCTTCTTTTCCTTGCCGTGGTCTCCCGCGTCGGCGTGCACCTCCGCCTTCGGCTTCAGCAGGAAGAACGCCGCCCCCCCGCCCGCGCCGAGCAGCAGCAGCGCCGGCAGTACGACGAAAAGCACCAGCGTCTTGCCGGCGAGCTTCTTCTT
>JAIYAO010000028.1 GCA_027488965.1 Alphaproteobacteria bacterium | reverse complement strand
TCCGACACCTTCCATGTGGTGCGCGGCGACACCCTCGTGGACCTGTGGCCCGTGACGGCGCGAGGCCGGTCGCGGTAGGGGATCGGAGAGATGCACCGCCCCCGGAGGGCGAGGAGAGGGCCATGAGCAAGGATCGCGACGCCGCCAGGCCGCCGGCGGACCCTGCCGGAGCGTCCGCGCCGGGGGTCGGCAACGGGCCTGACACCCGCGAGAGCCGCAGGGCCGCGGCCCTCAGGGCCAATCTCCGGCGGCGCAAGGCCGCAGACGCGCCCGGGGAACCGGGCGGCTGAGCGCCTCGCCTTGCTTCGGCTCCGGGCGCATTACATAACCGGGGTCGTCGCGAAGGACTTTCATGGACAGCATCACCATCGTCGGCGGCGCCCCGTTGCGCGGCGTCATTCCCATATCCGGGGCCAAGAATTCCGGCCTGAAGCTGATGGCGGCGGCGCTCCTGAGCGACCAGCCCCTGACGCTCGACCGCATGCCGCGCCTGGCCGACACGCGTTTCATGGCGGCCCTGCTGGAAAGCCTGGGCGTCGGCGTGGACTGGCCGGAGGGGTCAGGCACGATCCGCCTGCATGCCGCCGAGATCGCCTCCACCATCGCGCCGTATGACCTTGTCCGGAAGATGCGCGCCACGTTCAACGTGCTGGGCCCCCTGCTGGCGCGTATCGGGCACGCCACGGTGTCCCTGCCGGGGGGCTGCGCCATCGGCGCCCGGCCGGTCGATCTCCACCTGAAGGCGTTCGAGGCCATGGGCGCCGACATCGTCATCGAGGGCGGCTACGTGAAGGCCGCCGCGCTGCGCGGGCTCAAGGGCGCCTCCATCGTGTTCCCGTTCGTGTCGGTGGGCGCCACCGAACACGCCATGCTCGCCGCCGTGCTCGCGCAGGGCGATACGGTGCTCGACAATTGCGCGCGCGAGCCCGAGATCGCCGATCTCGCCAACTGTCTCAACGCCATGGGCGCGAAGATCGAGGGCGCCGGCACCAGCGAGATCCGCATCACCGGCGTCACATCCCTGCACGAAGCGCGTCATCGCGTGGTCGCCGACCGCATCGAGGCGGGCACTTACGCCATCGCCGCCGCCGCCGCGGGCGGCGAGGTGCGCCTCGAGGGCGCGGTGGGCCAGCACCTCGGCGCGCTGCTGCAGGCCATGCGGGCGGCGGGGGTGGAAACCGCCGTTGATCCCGAAGGCGTGTGGGTGCGCCGCACCAGCGAGCGCTTCAAGCCGGTCGATATCGACACCCAGCCGTTTCCGGGTTTCCCCACCGACCTGCAGGCGCAGTTCATGGCGCTGATGACGGTGGCCAACGGCACCTCGATCATCCGCGAGAACATCTTCGAGAACCGCTTCATGCATGCGCCGGAGCTGTCGCGCCTCGGCGCCGACATCGCCGTGCGCGGCAACGAGGCGGTGGTGCGCGGCGTGGACAAGCTTGTGGGCGCGCCCGTGATGGCCACCGATCTCCGCGCCTCCGTCAGTCTCGTCATCGCGGGCCTCGCGGCGGAGGGCGAGACCACCATCGGCCGCGTCTATCACCTCGACCGTGGCTTCGAGCGGCTCGAGGAAAAGCTCCAGGCCTGCGGCGCCGATGTGCGCCGCGTGCGCACGGGCGGGTGAGCGATGTCTGCGCCGTTGCTGCGCCTGCGCGCGGAAGATGCCGACGACCTCGCCGTGATGGCGGCGGCGCTGCAGGACGCAGTGTTCGTGGTGCGCGATCTCACGTTTGACGCGCGCGAGCGCCGGTTTGTCGCCAGCGTCAACCGGTTCCGCTGGGAGACGGCGCGCAAACGGGGGCCGTATGAACGGGTGCGCGGGGCGTTGTCCGTGGAGACGGTGCTCGGCGTGAGGAGCCGCAAGCTGCGCCTCGGCGCCAGCGACGCTGCGGGTACGATCCTCGACATGAGCTTCATTCCGGGAGAGACGCCGCCCGCCGGCGTCATCGCCCTCAAGCTGGGCGGCGGTGGCGAGATAGCGCTCGAGGTGGAGTGCATCGACGCCGCGCTGACGGACGTGGGCGCGCCGTGGCCGACGCCCAACCGCCCCGATCACGGACAGGTGTGAGCGATGGTCCGGCGTCTCGATAGCTCCGCGCCCGGATTTGCGGCCGCCTACGACCTGCTGATCGCAGGGCGTGGCGAACGGCTGGATGCCGCAGAGGCTGCGGTGCGGCCGATCCTCGATGCCGTGCGCACGCAGGGTGTGGCCGCGCTGCTCGAGTTCGGCGCCCGCTTTGACGGCGTCACCCTCACGGCCGACGCGTTGCGCGTCACGCCGGCGGAGATCGACGCCGCTGTCGCCGCGTGCTCGCCCGAGGTGGTGCGCGCGCTGGAGATCGCTGCGGACCGGATCGCCGCCTTCCACGAACGTCAGCGCCCGACGGACGAGCGCTTCACCGATGCCGAGGGCGTCACCCTCGGCTGGCGCTGGACGCCGGTCGACGCCGCGGGTCTCTACGCGCCGGGCGGCCTCGCCGCCTATCCAAGCGCGGTGCTGATGAATGCGCTGCCGGCGAAGGTCGCGGGCGTGCGCCGTCTCGCGATGATGACGCCGCCCGGCAGGCTCGCCTCGACGCCCGCCATTCTCGCGGCGGCGAAAATCGCCGGCGTCGACGAGGTCTGGCGCGTGGGCGGCGCGCAGGCGATCGCGGCGCTCGCGTACGGCGCAGCGCCCATCGCGGCGTGCGACGTGGTGGTGGGCCCTGGCAACGCCTACGTGGCCGCCGCCAAGAAGCTGGTGTTCGGGGATGTGGGGGTCGATTCCATCGCGGGTCCCTCGGAGGTGTTCATCGTCGCGGATGCGAGCGTCGACCCGCGCTGGATCGCCGCCGACCTGCTGGCGCAGGCCGAGCACGATCCCGATGCACAGTCGGTGCTGCTGACCACCGATACGGCGTTCGCCGAAGCGGTGGCGCAGGCGGTGGAGGCGCAATTGTCGGCCGGCCAGGCGGGCGCGTCCGCGCGGACCTCGTGGGACGCTTTCGGCGCCATCGTGCTTCTCAAGCACCTAGATGACGCCGTCCCGCTGATCGATCGCGCCGCGCCGGAGCACGTGCAGATTGCGGTCGCAGATCCCGAGCCTCTCGCCGCAGCGATCCGCCATGCCGGGGCCATCTTCATCGGCGCCCGCGCGCCGGAGGCCCTGGGGGACTACATCGCCGGCCCCAACCACGTCCTGCCCACGGGGCGGCGCGCGCGCTTCGCGTCAGGCCTGTCGACGCTCACCTTCATGAAGCGGACCACGCTGATCGGCGCCAGCCCCGCCGGCATCGCCGCCATCGGTCCCCACGCCGCAAACCTCGCGGATGCGGAGGGGCTGCCGGCGCACGCGCAATCCATTCGCCTGCGTCTCACGCCATGACCGCCCGCGACCGGCTCATCGACATCACGCTCGACGAGACGTCGCTGGCTGCAGCCTCCGCCGACGCCGAACACGAACGGCGCGTGGCGATCTTCGACCTGCTGGAGGGCAACGTCTTCGCCATGGAGGGGGTCGATGCGGGCCCCTACAGGCTTGCGCTGTCGGTGGTCGACCAGCGTCTCGTGTTCGCCGTCTCCACGGACGCCGGCGCCGAGGTGCACACAATCATCCTGTCGCTCGCCCCGTTCCGGAAGGTGATCCGGGACTATTTTCTGGTCTGCGACAGCTACCAGCTGGCTATCCGCCAGGCGACGCCCGCACAGATCGAGGCGATCGACATGGGCCGGCGCGGCCTGCACAACGAGGGCTCCGAGCTGCTGGTGGAGCGGCTGGCCGGCAAGGTGAAGATCGACTTCGACACCGCGCGCCGCCTCTTCACGCTGATCTGCGCGCTGCACGTGCGCGGCTAGCGTGCGATGGAGAAATCGCGCGTTCTGCCCCAGGCCGTGCTGTTCGCCTGCAACCACAACACGATCCGCTCGCCCATGGCGGCGGCGCTGTTCCGGCTTCGGTTCGGCAACCGGGTCTGGGTGGACAGCTGCGGCGTGCGCAAGGATGCAGAGCCAGATCCTTTCGTCGCTGCGGTGATGGACGAACTGGGCGTCGACATGAGCCGCCACCGCGCCAAGACCTTCGCAGACCTCGACGATGCGGGCTTCGACGTGATCTTCACCCTGACGCCCGAGGCGCACCACCGGGCGCTGGAATTTACGCGCACCATGGCGGTGGATGTGGAGTACTGGCCGACCATGGACCCCACCATCGTGCAGGGCTCGCGCGACCAGCAGCTCGACGAGTACCGCGCCGTGCGCGATGCGCTGGACCGCCGCATCGCCCAGCGGTTCGAACGCCCCATGACGGGCTGACCGGACCGGGTGAGCGGGATCGACGGCGCCGCCGGGCTCCGCTAAGGGCGAACCAGCAGGGAGGCTGCTTCATGGCGGCGGAAAAGGCATTTCTGGTCACCGGCGCATCGACCGGCATCGGGCGCGCCGCCGTGGCGGTGGGCGTTGCGCGCGGCGCACGCGTGTACGCCAGCGTGCGAAAGCCCGCGGATGCGGAGGCGCTGGTGCAGGCGTTCGGCGCACGGGTGACGCCGCTCGTGTTCGATGTGGTCGACGAAGCGGGCGTGGCCGCCGCCGTCGCCGCCGTGGCCGAGGCCCAGAAGGGCGTGCGCCTCACCGGCATCGTCAACAACGCCGGCGCCTCCGTCCCCGGTCCGCTTCTCCACATGAGGGCCGCCGAGTTGCGCCAGCAGATGGAGGTGAACCTCATCGGCGTCCACAACGTGACATGCGCGTTTGCGCCGTTGCTGGGCGCAGAGGGCGCACGCATGCTCAGCGAGGGGCCGCCCGGCCGGATCGTGATGATCAGCTCCGTCGGCGGCAAGCGGGCGCTGCCGTTCATCGCGGCCTACGCCGCCTCGAAGTTTGCGCTGGAAGGCTACGCCGAGGGGCTGCGGCGGGAGTTGATGCCGTTCGGCATCGACGTGATCGTGATCGGCCCCGGCGCCGTGAAGACGGCGATCTGGGACAAGGGCCTGTCCTTCGACCGCACACGGTACGCCAACTCCGTCTACGGTCCGATCTTGGAAAGGTTCACCTCCGAGGTCGGGGCGCAGGCCGCGCGCGGCCTGCCGGCCGAAAAGGTGGGCGCGCTCATCTGGCGGGTGTTGACGGATACCGCTCCCAAGCCGCGCTACGCCATCGTGCGCGACTGGCTCACGGGTTCCTGGCTGCCGAACCGGCTGTCGACGCGCACGCTCGACCGCATCATCGCACGACGCTTCGGGCTCTTTCCCCGGCCATGAGGCTCGTCCTCGCGAGCGCCAGCCCGCGTCGCCGCGACCTGCTGGCCCAGATCGGCCTCCACGATCCGCTGGTCGTCGCCCCCGACGTGGACGAAAGCGTGCGCACCGATGAGACGCCGCGCGCGCTGGCGCTGCGCCTTGCGGTCGCCAAGGCGCGGGCCGTGATGCATCCGGACAGCGTCGTGCTCGCCGCCGATACGGTGGTGGCGTGCGGGCGCCGCATCCTGCCGAAAGCGGAGACGGAGGATGAGGCGCGCCGGTGCCTTGCGCTCCTCTCGGGCCGCGCGCACCAGGTGATCACGGCGGTGGCCGTCCAGGCGCCGGGCGCTGCTGCGCCGCGCAGCCGTGTCGTCGCCGCGCGCGTGCGGTTTGCGCGCCTGGCTGCGCCCGACATCGACGGCTATATCGCGAGCGACGAGTGGCGCGGCAAGGCCGGCGGCTACGCGATCCAGGGTCGTGCGGGACGGTTCGTGCTGGCGCTCAACGGCTCCTACTCCGCGGTGGTCGGCCTGCCGCTCTACGAAACCGCGCTCCTGCTGCGCGCCGCCGGCGTGGACGTGCCGTGACCGCGCTCGCCACATGGGTCGATGGCGCCGTCGGCGAAACCCGAACGGCGCTGGTGCGCGATGGCGTGCCGATCATGCTGCATGTGGCGCGCTGGAGCGACGATGGCGCCCGCCCGCTCTGGGGTGAGGTTTACGTGGGGCGGGTGCGCACCATCGACCGGCGCAGGCGCGGCGCATTCCTCGATCTGGGCATGGGGCCCGTGCAGGGCTTCGTGCGGTGCGATGCGCAGGGTCGCGTGCGCACCGCTGGCGGCGCCGTGGCGCTGGTGGAAGGCCAGGCAGTGCGCGCGCATGTGCGCCGCGAGGGCGTGCGCGAGAAAAACGCCGTGCTGGACGTGCTTGAAGTTCTCCCGTCCGCAGACGCGCTGGGCCGCGTCGCGCGACCGGAGGAGGACCGCGCCGCCCGTGCCGACGACGAGACGCGTGAGATGCTGGATGCGTTGATCGACGGCGCACTCGCGCGCGAGGCGCCCATTCCCGGCGGCGGCGTGCTGACCATCGAGCGCATGGCGGCGCTTTCGGCCATCGACGTGGATGCGGGCGCGCGCGGCGGCGAACGGGATCCCGAACGGTTCGCGCGTGCGCTCAATGTCGATGCGGCGACGGAAGCGGCGCGTCAGCTGCGCCTGCGCGGCATCGGCGGCATTGTGGCGATCGATTTCGTGTCCATGCGCGATCCGCGCGGGCGTGCGGCGGTGATGGAGGCGTTGAAGCAGGCGGTGGCCGATGATCCGTGGGGCGTGATCGTTGCGCCCATGTCGCGGTTCGGCGTGGTGGAGCTGTCGCGTGGCCAGTTGCGGACCCCACTGGCGGATCTGCTGTGCGACGCGCAGGGCGCGCTCACCGCGGAAACGGCGGCGCTCGCGGCGTTGCGGGGGCTGGAGCGGGAGGTCCGGGCGGCGCGGGGTCGGCGTGTGTGGCTGACCGCGGGCGCTTCAGTGTTCGACTGGCTGCAGCGCGATCCCATCGGGTGGCGCAGCGCGCTCACCGCGCGCATCGGCGCGCACTGGGATGTGCGCCAGGGGCCCGGCCTTGCGCCGGGCGCATGGGGTGTGGAGACCGACTGATGCCCTCGTCCGCCTGTCCCATCTGCCGGAAACCCACCGATGCCGCCTATCGTCCGTTCTGCTCGCGGCGCTGCGCGGAGGTGGACCTGCACCGCTGGCTGACCGGCGGGTACGCCATTCCGGCGGAGGAAGACGATGAGCCGGGCGACGACGAGGACCGCGAAGCCTAAATGCTTCTCAACCGGTCGCCGACGGCCTAGGAGGGCGCATGGTCCAGTCGGTGGAAATGGTCGAAGTTAGCGCGCGCGACGGGCTGCAGAACGAACCGGAGATGCTCGCCACGGAGGTGAAGCTGGAGATGATCCGGCGCGCCGTCGCCTGCGGATTGCGACGCATGGAGGTCGCGAGCTTCGTGAACCCGCGGAAGGTGCCGCAGATGGCGGACGCCGCCGAGGTGATGGCCGGGCTGCCGCGGGACGACGGCGTCACCTACATCGCGCTGGCGCTCAATCGGCGCGGCTTTGAGCGGGCGGCCGAGGCCGGCGCCCGGGAAGTCAACTTCGTGCTGGCGGCGTCGGAAGCGTTCGCAGGCCGCAACAGCGGCGCATCCACCGCAGCGCTCGCGGAGGCGCTCGAAGAGGTGGTGCAATTGGCGTCGCCGGCGGGCATCCGCGTTTCTGCCACCGTCAGCGTCGCCTTCGGTTGCCCGTTCGAAGGCGAGACGCCGCCGGCGCGGGTGACGGAACTCGTCCGCCGGGCGGCCGGCGCCGGGGCCTTCGAGATCGCCCTCGCGGATACCATCGGCGTCGCCGATCCCGGCCGCGTGCGCGCCCTGTTCGCCGACGCGCGGGCCGCGGCCCCTGATGTCCAGTTGCGGGCGCATTTCCACAACACCCGCAACACGGCGCTGGCCAACGCGCTGGCGGCGGTGGAGGCTGGGGTCCATGTCATCGATGGATCGCTGGCAGGCATCGGCGGATGTCCGTTCGCCCCGGGAGCGGCGGGCAACGTGCCCACCGAGGACCTCGTCTACATGTTCGAACGGATGGGGCTGGACACGGGCGTCGACCTCGATGGGGCGATCGACGCGGCCCGGTTCATTGGCGGCGCGCTCGGCAAGTCGACGCCCGGCATGGTCAGCCGCGCGGGCGGCTTTCCCGCCGCTGCGATCTGACAAGCCACGGCGCGCGTTTCTGGTTAACGAGACATTGCTGAAAACCTGCCGCCAGCGGCAGGGGAGGGGGTCACGCCGTCTCGAGCACGCCCTTTTCGGCGAGGAATGGCTTGAGTTCGCCCGTTTCAAACATCTCGCGGATGATGTCGCACCCGCCGACGAATTCGCCCTTCACGTACAGCTGGGGAATGGTCGGCCAGTCGGCGTAGGCCTTGACGCCCTGGCGGATGCCGTCGTCGGCCAGCACGTTCACGTCGTGGTAGGCCACGCCCACGTGGTCGAGAATCTGGATGACCGTGGCCGAGAACCCGCATTGCGGACGCCCCGCCAGGCCCTTCGTGAACAGCACCACGTCGTGGCTCTCCACGAGAGACTTGACGCGGTCGAGGTCGGCGGTGTCGGT
>JAIYAO010000081.1 GCA_027488965.1 Alphaproteobacteria bacterium | reverse complement strand
GCCACCACGTGCCGGCAAGCGTCGATCACCTGATCCAGCGCAGTGAATTCCTCACCACGTACACGCCGTACCAGCCCGAGATCGCGCAGGGCACGCTGCAGGCGCTGTACGAATTCCAGACGCAGGTGGCGATGCTGACCGACATGGAGGTGGCCAACGCCTCCATGTACGACGGCTCCACCGGCATGGCGGAGGCGGCGCTGATGGCGGCGCGCGTGACGCGGCGCAAGCGCATCGTGATGTCCGGCGGCGTGCATCCCCACCACGTGGAGACGGTGCGCACGGCGTGCGCGGGCGCGGGGCTCGACATCGTGGTGCTGCCGCCGGCGGTGGACGATGAGGCCGCCGTCACGCGCGCCACGAATGCCGATACCGCCGCCGTCATCGTGCAGTCCCCCAACGTGTTCGGCACGATCACCGACCTGCGGGCCATTTCCGCCGCTGCGCACGGCGCGGGCGCGCTCATGGTGGCGGGCTTCACCGAAGCGCTGGCGTTCGGCCTCATCGAGCCCGCCGGCGCCATGGGCGCCGACATCGTGGTGGGGGAAGGCCAGTCCATCGGCAACGCGCTGTCCTTCGGTGGGCCCTACGTGGGCCTCTTTGCAACGCGCGAGAAGTACGTGCGCCAGGCGCCGGGGCGGCTGGCGGGCGAGACGGTGGACGCGACGGGCGCGCGCGGCTTCGTGCTCACGCTGTCTACGCGCGAACAGCACATCCGCCGCGAGAAGGCGACGTCCAACATTTGCACCAATTCCGGGCTCTGCACGCTGGCCTGGACGGCGCACATGACGCTGCTGGGCGCGGCCGGCCTCCGGCGTCTCGCCACGCTGAACCACGAGGCGGCGTGCACGCTGGCCGATGCGCTGGAAGCCATCGAGGGCGTGGAGCTGCTGACGCCGCGCTTCTTCAACGAGTTCGCCATCAGCCTGCCGAAACGTGCGGACATGGTGGTCGATGCGCTGCTCACGCGCGGGGTGATGGGCGGGGTGCCGTACCACCGCCTCACGGGCGCGCCGGGCTTCGAGAACGTGCTGCTCGTGTGCGCCACCGAAACCAATACGCCGGAAGACATCGCGGCCTACGCCGCCGCCCTTGCCGAGGTCCTCGCATGAACACCGTGTCCGGAAACCGTGGCCTGCTGCAGGCCGAGAACCTGATTTTCGAGATCGGCGCCGAGACGCGCACCGGCGTGGACCTGCCGGCGCCGAAGGGCCGCGCGGATCGCCTTGGCGGCCTCAAGCGCACCGCGCCGCTGCCGCTGCCGGGCCTCTCGGAGCCGGAGGCCGTGCGCCATTACGTGCGGCTGTCCCAGAAGAACTACGCCATCGATCTCGGCTTCTTCCCGCTGGGCTCGTGCACCATGAAGCACAACCCGCGCCTCAACGAGAAGATGGCGCGGCTGGAAGGTTTTGCCGACCTGCACCCGCTGCAGCCGGTGCAGACGGTGCAGGGCGCGCTGATGCTGATGGAGGAGCTCTCGCGCTGGCTCATCACGCTCACGGGCATGCAGGCGGTGGCGCTGTCGCCGAAGGCGGGCGCGCACGGCGAGGCGTGCGGCATGCTGGCGATCAAGGCCGCCATCGTGGCGCGCGGCGAGGGCGAAACGCGCAAGCGCGTGCTTGTGCCGTCCTCCGCGCACGGCACCAATCCGGCCACGGCCGCCGCGTGCGGGTTCATCGTCGATGAAATCAAGGGCGACGCCGACGGGCGCGTCGATCTCGCCGATGTCACCGAGCAGCTCGGGCCCGACGTTGCCGCGATTATGATGACCAACCCCAACACCTGCGGCCTGTTCGAGCCGGACATCCGCCGCATCGCCGACATGGTCCATGCCGCCGGCGGCTACTTCTACTGCGACGGCGCCAACTACAACGCCATCGTGGGCCGCGTGCGGCCGGGCGATCTCGGCGTCGACGCCATGCACATCAACCTGCACAAGACGTTCTCCACGCCGCACGGCGGCGGCGGGCCCGGCGCAGGCCCCACGGTGCTTTCCGCCGCGCTCGCGCCGTTTGCGCCGGTGCCGTACCTCGTGCGCGACGGCGAGACGCTGCATCTGGTGGAGACGGAGAATAGCGCCGACGGCGAGGCGCAGCCCTTCGGGCGCATGTGCGCGTTCCACGGCCAGATGGGCATGTATGTGCGCGCACTCACCTACATGCTCAGCCACGGCGCCGATGGCTTGCGCCAGGTGGCGGAGGATGCGGTGCTGAACGCCAACTACCTGCTGGCGCGGCTGAAGGGCCACTTCGGCGCGCCGTTCGGCGACAGGCCGTGCATGCACGAGGTGCTGCTCGACGATTCGACGCTCAAGCCCCACGGCGTGGAGACCATCGATCTCGCCAAGGCGCTGATCGACGAGGGCTACCACCCGATGACCACGTACTTCCCGCTCGTCGTCCACGGCGCGCTGCTGATCGAGCCCACGGAAACGGAATCTAAGGCCGAACTCGACCGCTTCGCCGACGTGCTCATCGCGCTGGCGGAGCGTGCGAAGACCGACGCCGCGCACTTCAAGTCCGCGCCGCACCTCGCGCCCATGCGCCGCCTCGACGAGACGCGCGCCGCGCGCCAGCCGAAGCTGCGCTGGCGGCCGGAGGAAGCGCTGCGCGCCGCGGCGGAGTAGGGGGATAAAAAGGAGCGCGGGCGCCCTCGCCCGCGCTCCGCAAGGCGGCGCACGCTCCGTCACGCGTCCGTCGCACGCGCGCGCTAGCATCCTTGCATGCACCGCATCGCCCTCATCAGCGATACGCACCTGTCGCCGAAGCAAGGCTTCTTCCACGACAACGTGGCGCGCACGATCGCGGCGGTGAACGCGGCTGCGCCCGATCTCGTGATCAACTGCGGGGACCTCACCGTCAACGGCGCGGCAGACGCCGACGACCTGCGCTTTGCGGCGTTCGTGCACGAAGCGGTGGCGGCGACGCTGGCCATCGTGCCGGGCAACCATGACGTGGGCGAGGAGCCGCACGCGATTCACGTGGACCAGCCCATCGATGCGGACCGTCTCACCCGCTACCGCGATGTGTTCGGCGCGGACCGGTGGGCGCGCGATCTTGGCCCCTGGCGCATCATCGGCCTCAACGGCCTGCTCATCGGCTCCGGGCTTGGGGAGGAGGACGCGCAGGCGGACTGGCTCGCCCGCGAACTCGATCTCGCCGACGGGCGGCCTGTCGGCGTCATCACGCACAAGCCGCTCTGGCTCGACGGGCCCGCCGGCGCGCCGCGGCCGGAGTGGACGATGTCGCCGGAGCACCGGCCCGCCTACGAGGCGCGCTTCGCCATGGCGGGGGTGCGCTTCATCGCCTCGGGCCACCTGCACCAGCATCGCACGCAACTGTTCGGGGGCGCGCTGCACGTGTGGGCGCCGTCCTGCGCGTTTCCCGGCGGGCACGACCTCGGCGGCGATGCAGCGCTGGGCTACACGATGCTGACGCTGAGCGAGGACGGCGCCGCCGCCGCGCGCTTCGTGGCGCCCGAGGGCCTCGTGGCGCACGACTATGCGGCGCTGAAGGGCGATGCGCCGTTCTTGAAGGATTGCCCGCCATCCCCGCCGGGCGTCGACTGGCCGTAAGGCGGCTTGAGTGGCGCTTCGTTATTGCCGGTCAGCCGAAGGCTGAACCCGGAATGACGAACACTCACGTCGTTGCGTGCGGGAAAACGACTAGGCGAAGCGCTTCGCCAGATCCTTGGCGCCTTCGTCCACCAGCCGGGCGTGCACATCGGCGGAGAGATCGCCGCGCAGGATCTTCTCGGCGGCTTCAACGGCGGCCTCGGCGGCAGCGGCGCGGACTTCCGCGGACGCCTGCTGTTCGGCCCGTGCGATGGACTCTTCGGCCTGCTTCTGGCGGCGGCCGATCTCGGCCTGCATCTGCACGCGGGCTTCCGCGGCGATGGCGGTGGCCTGCTCCTTGGCGTTGGCGACGATGGCGGTGGCTTCGCTCTCGGCGCGGGCCAGCTGCGCTTCGTGCTGGGCCTTCAGGGCGGCCGCTTCCTCACGCAGGCGCTGCGCATCGGACAGCTCCTGCGCCACCTCGGCGCTGCGCTTGTCGAGGGCGGCCGCGATCATGCCCGGCACCTTCAGGTACCACAGCAGCCCGAAGAACAGGATCAGCGCCACCAGCGCGGTGAATGTCGCGTCGAAGTGCATGGCGCGTTACCCTTTCGCCGGGGCGGTAAGCTTGGCGACGATGTCCCGCGCCAGCTCCGCGGACATGGACCCCACGCCCGCCATGGCCTCGCCACGCGCGGCGTCGATGCGGGCGGCGGCGGCTTCCGCGCGCTTGGCCACTTCCTCTTCCGCCTTCGCCCGGTCGACGGCGAGACCGGCGGCCATCTCGGCGCGCATGTCATCGACGATCTTGCGGGCGCCGGAGCGCGCCTGCGCCGTGGCGCGCTCAGCGTTCACGCGGGCGGATTCCGCAGCGGCGCTTTCGGCCGCGGCGGCGTCCAGATCGGCTCTCACCTTCGCGGCGCGGGTGTCCACCACCTCCGCCACGCGCGGCAGCGCCACGCGGGACATGAGGATGTAGAGCGCGATGAACGCGATCGAGAACCAGATCAGCTGGTGAGGGAAGAGGCTGACGTCGAACGGGGGGAACGCGCCTGCGGCGTGCTCGCCCCCATGCGCGGCAGCCTCTGCGCCGTGGGGCGCTTCAGCGGCCATGGGGTGTGCGCCTTACTTCGGGACGACGAAGAGCAGCAGCAGCGCGATCAGCAGCGAGAAGATGCCCAGCGCTTCCGTCACGGCGAAGCCGAAGATCAGGTTGCCGAACTGGCCTTGCGCGGCCGAGGGGTTGCGCATGGCGCCTTCGAGGAAGGAGCCGAAGATCGAGCCCACGCCGATCGCGGCGCCGAGCATGCCGAGGCAGGCCAGGCCCGCGCCGATGTAAGCTGCTGCAGTCGCGTCCATAACTTTTCTCCTTGGAACTCTAGGTCTGTGGGGCCGGTGTCAGTGATGGCCCGGGTGAAGCGCATCGTTGAGATAGATGCAGGTGAGCAGGGCGAAGACGTACGCCTGCAGGAAGGCGACGAGGAACTCGAGCGCGTAGAGCGCCACCGTCATGCCCAGCGGCAGGATGGAGCCGAGCACGCCGACGAAGCCCGCCGCCGCCATCATCGGCACGAAGCCGGCGAACACCTTCAACAGGACGTGACCGGCGAAGATGTTGGCCCACAGGCGGACCGCATGGCTGAGCGGGCGCGAGAAGAAGGAAATGATCTCGATCAGCACCACGAACGGCAGCACCGCGATGGGCACGCCCGACGGCACGAACAGCTTGAGGAATTTCGCCCCGTTCTTGCCGATGCCGACGATCAGCACGGTGGCGAACACCATGAGCGCCAGCGCGGCGGTGACCACGATCTGGCTGGTGGTGGTGAACCAGTAGGGGAACATGCCCAGCATGTTCGCCATGAGGATGAACATGAAGAGGGTGAAGACGAACGGGAAGAACTTCTTCACGCCCTCGTCTCCGGTGGCGTCCTTCACCATGGAATGGATGAAGCCGTAGAGGCCTTCTGCGGCCACCTGCATGCGGCCCGGCACCATCGCCTTCGGCGCCATGGCCTGCGTCATGAACAGGGTCGCCAGACCCGCGCCGGCCACCATGAACAGGCTCGCCGTGGAGAACGACGCGTCGATTCCGTTGATCTCGAACGGGGCGAACCGCTCGATCTGGAACTGGTGCATCGGGTCGTTGGACAAGGGCCGCCTCGAACTTTCAGTCTTCCGCGTCGTCCGGCACGGACGGCGCGTTCGGATCGACCGGGTTGGCGCTCTGGTAGCTCTTCGCCACCCGGACCACGTTGACGACGCCCGCGGCGAACCCCGCAGCCAGACCGATCACGAGACCCCAGGGATTGGTGTGGAGCCAGTAGTCCACCCCGAAACCCGCCCCTGCGCCGACCAGCACCGCAGACCCGAACTCTCCCCCGAACCGCATCGCCAGCGAGGCGGCGCTCGTCTGCTCCTGCGGAGCGTGCTTGCGGGCGTGGGCGGCCCGGGCATGCTCCACCTTCGCACGCAGCGCGCTCGTGTCTTGCGGCGCGCCGCCGGGGGGCGGATCGGAATCGGCCATGAAACGGTCGATGCGCCGTTAGAGGCGCGCCGGACCCCGGCTGCCTTTCGCGAACGCGGGCGGAAACTATTGCGCGTCCCCCATGGTGTCAAGAAACGCGGATGGGGTGCGGAACCCTGTAAAATCAGGGGTTTGCGCGCATGCGACGTTTGGCGCTGGAGGCGGGACGGAAGGGGGCGGCTGTTGCGGGGCTCAAGCCCCGCGCCTAAGAGGGAATCGGTCGATCGAGGGGTTCGGGCATGCGGGCACGGTGCATTGTAGCGGCGGTCGCCCTCGCTCTCGCCGCCACGCCCGCCCGCGCCGACACCATCCTGCGTCCGGGCGCATCCGCCTCCGGCGCGCTCGCGGCGGGCGATTCCACCCTGCAGGGCGGCGAGTTCGTCGATGTCTTCACGTTCGAGGGCAAGGCCGGTCAGCGCGTGGTCGTGACCATGACGTCGGACGCGCTCGACGCCTACCTGCTCATCGCCGGCCCCGCCAACTTCCGCGAGGAGAACGACGACGCCGACAAGGACGTCTCCGACGCGCAGCTCGATGTGCGCCTGCCCGCGGACGGCACCTACACCATCAGCGCCACCAGCTACGAGCCGGGCGAGACCGGCGCCTACGCGATCGCCGTCTCCGAACCGGGCGCGCCGACGGTTGCTGCGACCGACGCCGCGCCGGGGCGCATCGCGTCCGGCGACACCGTGCGCGGCACGCTGGCGGCGGGCGACGACACGCTGGAGTCCGGCGAGTTCGTCGATGTCTGGCGCCTCGCCGGCAAGGCGGGGGAGCGGTACGCCATCCGCCTCTCGTCGGGCGCCTTCGATCCCTACCTCGTGGTGGAAGGCCCGGGCGGCCTCTCGGAGCAGAACGACGACGACGCCAGCGCCGGCGGCAACGGCAGCCGCCTCGTCATCGCCATGCCGTCGGACGGGGAGCTGACGATCTCCGCCACCTCCTTCGAGCCCGGCGAGACCGGCCACTACACGCTCTCGGTGGCGCCCGACGACGGGGCGGGGCCGGTGGCGGTGGTGGCGGCGCCCATCGCGCTCGGGCGCACGGTGAACGGGCGCCTTGCTGCGGGCGACAGCCGCCTCAACTCCGGGGAGTTCGTCGACGCCTACACCCTCGCGGGGCGGCGCGGGCAGGCCATCGATGTGCGCCTGGGCGCCACGGGGTTCGATCCGTACCTGTCCATCACCGGCCCGGAAAATTTCTCCGCCTACAATGACGACGACATCGAAGGCGGCGGCACGTCGAGCCGCCTTGTGGTCACGTTGCCGGCGGACGGCGACTACACGATCCGCGCCACGAGCTTCGAGGCGGGCGAGACGGGCGCCTATCGCCTCAGCGTGGCCCAGCCGCCGCGCGTCAATGCCGCTTCTGCCGCCGCCATCGCCGTGGGGCAGACCGTGCAGGGCGCGCTGGCGACGGGCGATGCCCTGCTGGCGTCGGGCGCCTTCGTGGATCGCTTCCGCTTCCGCGGCGCGCCGGGCGAGCGAGTGGCCATCGACCTGCGCTCGGCAGCGTTCGACGGCTTCCTCACGCTCATCGCGCCCTCGGGCGCGCGCGAGCAGAACGACGATGCGGCCGAAGGCGCCACCGACGCGCGCATCGACACCGAGCTGACCGAAGCGGGGGACTACGTGATTGCGGCGTCGAGCTTCGGGCGCGGCGGCGGCGGCGCCTACGATCTGTCCGTGCAGCGCGGCGGGGCGGCCACGCAGCGCGCGGCGTCCCCGGGCCCGGCCATCGCCAGCAGCGGCGCGCTCACCAGCGGCATGACCCTGCGCGGCCAACTCGCAGGCGGCGACGCCACGCTGCCCAGCGGCGAGTTCTTCGACCGCTACACCTTCTCCGGCCGGCGCGGCGAGAGCGTGGCGCTGGAAATGACCGCCGACAGCCTCGACAGCTACCTCATCGTGGAAGCGCCCTCCGGCAAGCAGATGGACAACGACGACGCGGGCGCCGACACCACCAACGCCGCCGTGCGCTGGGTGCTGCCGGAGACGGGCGTCTATTCCATCCGCGCCACCACGTACGCGGCGCGCGAGAGCGGGGCCTATGCGCTGCGCTTCCTCTCCGGCGCGGCGGCGGAAACGCCGGTCACGCAGGCGGCGCGGCGCGGCAAGGTGTTCGCCGTGATGGTGGGCATTTCCGACTACGCGGGGACGTCCTCGAACCTCGCCTACACCGCCGACGATGCGATGAAGCTCGCCGAGACGCTGCGCCGCGGCAATGTGCTGAGCCCGCAGAGCGTGACGCTGACGGACGCGCAGGCCACGCCCGCCGCCGTGCGCGCCGCGTTCCAGCGCGTCGCGCAGGCGGCGGGCCCCGATGACCTCTTCCTCTTCTTCTACTCCGGCCACGGCGGCCAGACGGCCCAGCGCGCCGGCGGCGGCGGCGAGCTCGACCTGAAGGACGAGACGCTAGTGTTGCGCGGCGGCGAGATCACCGACGACGAGCTGGCGCAGATGTTCGGCGCGGTGCGTGCACGCGTGTCGCTGCTGGCGCTCGATGCGTGCTTCTCCGGCGGCTTCGCGCGCGACGTGGTGAGCCGCCCGGGCGTGATGGGCCTGTTCAGTTCGGAGGAAGATCTCACCAGCGCCGTGGCCGACAAGTTCGAGGCCGGCGGCTATCTCTCGCACTTCCTCCGCGCGGGCCTCTCGGGCGCGGCGGACGGCGACGACAACCGCATCGTCACCGCGGGAGAGATGTCGGCCTACCTGCGCCGCCAGTTCGCGAAGGACGCCGCGGATGTGGAAGCCACCAGCCAGGAAGGCCAGCGCAACTACCAGTTCCTCGTGGTCGAACGCGGCGGCGTGAAGATCGACGATCCTGTGCTGATGCTGCCATAGGGGCACTCACCGTTGCAAAACATGGCGGCCTATGCTAAGGCATAGGCCATGAGCGAAGAGCGACACGTCAAGCTGTTCAGGAACGGGCGCAACCAGGCGGTCCGAATTCCGCGCGAGTTCGAACTGCCCGGGGAAGATGCGGTGATGCGCCGGGAAGGCGGGCGCCTGGTGATCGAGCCGGCCGTGCCCCAGTCCCTGCTCGCCCTGCTGGCCACGCTGCAGCCGCTCGATGAGGACTTCCCGCCCTTCGTCGATCCGCTCCCGGACGCGGTCGAGCTTTGACGGCGCGGTATCTGCTCGACACCAGCGTCGTTTCAGATCTCGTGCGCCATCCCCAGGGACGCGCCGCTGCAAAGATCGCCGAGGTGGGCGAGAGCCGCGTGGCGACCAGCATCATCGTCGCCGCAGAGCTTCGGTTCGGCGCCGCGAGGAGGCAGTCGGCGCGGTTGTCGCGTCAGCTGGAAGCGGTGCTCGGCGTTCTGGACGTGCTCGCGCTGGATCGGCCCGCCGACACACGATACGGCGATGCGCGCGCCGCACTTGAAGCCGCCGGCACGCCCATCGGCGGCAACGACCTGCTGATCGCAGCGCACGCGCTGGCGCTCGACCTGATTGTCGTCACCGACAACGTGCGCGAGTTTGGCCGCGTGCCCGGGCTGAAGGTGGAGAACTGGCTGCGGTGAAGGGGACGGCGGGGTGCTTCAGGCACGTGCGCATTCGATGGGCGCTTGCCGCAATCAACGGGGCGCGTGTCTCACCTTTTCCACCCTGTCGCGGTGAGGTTGCCGCGGGCGTCGTGGGTGACGCTGGTCGCCCTATGTGAGGTGGCTTGGCGCCCGTGCCGACAGCTAGAAGACTATCTTGGATAGAACATCCATGAGATGAATGCCAGCAGGATGGCATACCAACCTATGGCGAACCAGCTGGGATGGTGTTCTCGATCCACAAAAAATCTGTACAGCATGATCTCCCATGCCAAAAAACCTGCTATGATAGCAGGGTACGCAAAATTCAGCCCATACGCCTTGGCGAATACTGCGGCCAACCACCAAAGAATAACCACGATGCCCGCAATTAGGGCCTTTAAGCTGAACGTCATTTTCTACGTTACCTCCGACACGAAGGATCTGGGCGGCCGAGTCTCCTGCCCGGAAAAGTCTTTGTAGTGTAGGCGGTCCCTACAAAGCCGCCGCCGATCGACGCTCCTGCTGAGGGGGTGACCTGCAGTCTTGTGAAAGGGTGAAAGGGTGACACGCACTCCAGCGTGGCGAAACAGGCACATCGTATAGTGTGACGCAGTATAGGGTGGCGAACTCTCCATCGGAGTGAAACAATCGTGTTGCGGAACGCCGGACGCGACGCCGGATCATGGGCGCCTTCGCCCGTGTAGCCCTTTCGCAGAACGCGGCGTGCGCGTGGGCGCACATGCTCGCGAGCCACAGCCGTGTGCGATGAGGACCGCCGGCGCCCTCGCCGGCCTGCGGTGCGCACGCCTGCCACTGCCGGTACCGGCTGAGGCACGGTTTGCCGGAGAGGGCGCCGGCGGTCCTCATCGCGGTCGGCCGGTAGGTATGGATAAGGCTCTCCAATCCTACAGCTGAAAGCCCGTGGTAGACTGCGCATCTCTTCGATCGTGAAAGGACGCACCCGTTTTGACCATCGCTTC
>JAIYAO010000145.1 GCA_027488965.1 Alphaproteobacteria bacterium | reverse complement strand
CTTCGAGACCCACGCGCCCGACCTGCCGTTCCATCACCGGGATTCCGACGCTCAGGCGCTCGCCCAGACCGGCGTGCGCCACTATGCCAAGGCGGTCGCCGACCACTGCCGCAAGCTGGACGCCCAGCCCGTGCTGATCGGCCATTCGCTCGGAGGGCTCGTGGCGCAGATGGCCGCCATGCGCATGGAGACCGCCGCCCTCGTGCTTCTCGCCCCGTCTGCGCCGTGGGGCGTGCTGCCCACCACCATGGAGGAGCACGGCAGCAGCTTCGGGCTGACCATGCTGGGGGATTACTGGCGCCGGCCCGTGGCGCCGGACTACAGCGTCGCCCGACACGCCACGCTCGACCGCCTCGACGGCGCCGCGGCGCGGCGCACCTACGCCCGCTTCGTCCCGGAATCGGGGCGCGCGGTGATGGAGGTGATGCAATGGTGGCTCGATCCCACCGCCGCCACGGCCGCGCCCGCATACCGGATCGCTGCGCCTATCCTGGCGCTGGCCGGCGGCAAGGACCGGGTGAACCCCGCCAGCACCGTCCGCCGAATCGTGAACCGCTTCCCCGCCCGACAGGCGGCGTTCCATGAGTTCACGGAGATGAGCCACTGGATGATCGCCGAGCCCGGCTGGGAAGAAGTGGCCGACCTGACCATCGCGTGGCTGGCCGAGCAGGGCATCGCGCCCACTGCGCCGACAAAGCGGCGGCGCCCCAAGGCGGCCTCGGAAGTCGTCGGCTGACGCCTACCGAACGGCTGCGCGCAGGGCTTCCAGACGCGTCAGTTTCGCCTGGGCGATCGACCGGTGCGCATCGTCACGCGCGGCGTCCACGTCTTCGCGGGCGTCCTTCAATTCCTGCTCGAGGGAAGCGGCATCGACGTCGGCAAGATCGACCGCGTCCTCCGCAAGCACCGTCAACCCGTCCGGCGTCACGTCTGCAAAGCCGCCGTTGACGAAGATGCGCCGCTCCGCGCCGTCGTTCACGATCCGCAGCGCGCCGGGCCGGATCGTGGACATGAGCGGCGCATGCCGAGGCAGCACGCCGAACTCCCCGTCCGTCCCCGGCACCACGACCTGATCGACTTCCCCGTGGAAGAGTTCCCGTTCCGGGGAGACGAGCGCAAAGGCGAGCTTTTCGGACACGGACGATCCATCCTGTGGTGACTGCGAAGACGCCCTCTCGCGCGCCCCGCGCCCGCCGTCAACAGGGCAGGTTGTCCCGACTGCTCAGCCGCTCAGCGCATCCATTTGTCGAGCAGGGCCCACACGGTGGCCAGCGCCACCACGCCCCCGCCGGCGATGGTGAGCCGGGAGGCGATGCCCAGCAGCCGCGCCTGTCCGTCGATGGCGACGCAATAAGCGGCGAACAGGCGCTGGGCGATGGCCTTGTGGTCGCCGTTGAGGCCGCCGTCGTCGAACTCTTCGCCGATCATGACGCCGCGCACGCAGAAGAACGCCGAGGCCGCCAGCAACGCCACGCCCACAAGCGCCGTGACCGCGATCGCGGGGTCGGTGACGGCGTTCACGCTCAGCGGCGCCCCGGGCGAGGCCGAGATCGGCAACACGCCCGCGCCGATGATGAGGGCATCGAACGCCAGGAGCGCACCCAGCTTGACGGAGAGATCGAGATCCTTGTGCCGCAGCAACTCCACATCGGCCATGAAGCCGGGGTCGAGCCCTTCCTTGTGCAGCTGCTGGAAGGCCCGCAGCATGGTGCGGGTGGAGGGTTGGGAATGGGCGGACATCCCACAAACCCGCCGCGCGTCGGCCGCGAAGTCAACGGCGTCGACGTTCCTTGTGACCATGGCGGGAATTTCACGGGGGCGCCCTCTTTGCGCCGTGCAGCAGGCGCATGAGCTGCGGCCACATCATGCAACAGGAGAGGCGCCCGTGAACTCATACATCCTGCTCGACCGCACCGGTTCGATGGCTTCCCTCTGGGACGAAGCGCTCGGCTCGGTGAACGCCTATGTGGGCGACCTGGGCGACGCCCACGTCACGCTGGCGCTGTTCGACGCCCATGACGGCCTGCAGTTCGAGGTGCTGCGCGCCGGCGTGCCCGCCGCAACCTGGAAACCCGTCACCAACGACGACGCTACGCCCCGCGGCATGACCCCGCTGTTCGACGCCATCGGCCGCATGATCGCGCTGGCGGAGAAGGACAATCCGGAGAAGGCCATCCTCGTGATCATGACCGACGGCGAGGAGAATTCGAGCCGCGAGATGAAGAAGGGCGACGTGAAAGCCGCGCTGGAGCGCATTGAGAAGCGCGGCTGGCAGGTGGTGTTCCTCGGTGCGGACTTCGCCAAGTTCTCCGATGCCGACGCGGTGGGCCTCGCGGGCGCCAAGGTGATGGCCATGGCCACGGGATCGATGGGCGCCTCGATGCGCATGATGGCGAAGAAGTCCCGGGCGTATTTCGACGGGAACGTCGATGTGGCCTTCAGCGCCGAAGACCGCGCAGAGGCGGGCGAAGCCGACGTGCAGAAGCGCAAGGGAAGCTAGAGGGTCGGGGCGGATCGCGGGCCAGCGGCGCGCGATCCGCCTCGCCGCCGGCGCCATCGCCCGATCCAACCGCCTTGACCAACTTGGTCAAAGCCCGTACTTTGATCGCATGACCCAGGTCAACCTCTACGAAGCCAAGACGCAGCTGTCGAAGCTCGTCGATCGGGCCGCGGCCGGCGAGGACATCGTCATCGCCAAGAACGGCGAGCCCTTGGCCGTGCTCGTGGCGCCGGGGAAGGTGAAGCGGCGCGTGCCGGAATTCGGCTTCGCGAAGATGCCGGGCCCGCCGATGTCCGACGCCGAGTGGGACAGGATGTGGGCTGAAGGCGACGCGTACGTCCGCCAGCTCTTCGAGGACAGCGCCAACGCCCCCATAGAAGGCGGCCCCGCGCCCCGCGAGGACTGATGCTGCTCGACACGAACGTCGTGATCTTTCTGGTGACCGGCTCCAAGGCGCTGTCGCCGGCGTTGATGCAGCGGCTTTCCGATCCCGAGGAACATCGGTCCGTCAGCCTCGCCACCTTCTGGGAAATGACGATCAAGCACGGCAAGGGCAAACTCCCCCTGCCCGCGCCGTTCGCCGAGGAGCCCGTCGAGGCGTTCGAGCACTGGTGCGCCCGCGCGGTGATCGACATCGTCCCCATCGCGCCGCGCCACATGGCCCGCGCCCTGCGCCTCGACTTCCGCAACGCCGACCCGTTCGACCGCCTGATCGCGGCGACGGCGCTGTGCGAGGATCAGGAACTGGTGACGAGGGATGTGGGGTTTGAGAGGTGTGTTGGGTTGCGCGTTATTGCGGTGTGAGGCGGACCGCGACCTTGAGGCTCGCGGGCGGTTCTCGTCGACTACAACGCCGCGCCTCCTGCGTCTCCTGAAACGCGTCGCTAGCCGATAACTATCGGCCGGCCCCAAAATTGAGCAGCGACAAACAAGCAGGAAAGTCCGAGAGAACCAGCGGCAAGCGATGCTGACTGTGATCTTTCGCGCCATGCGATTGCTAGAGCGATGCCACAGGCGATGGGCGTCATTCCCGATACAAGCAACAGCGGTTCCAGTCCGGCCATTGCAATTGCCAAGGCAACAGCAGGCAGAACGAAAAGCCCTGCAATCAGGCCGACAACGCCAACCACGAGTCCAGTTACCGCAACCGGACTAAAGGATGAGCCTTTTACCGCTGGCGATGACGCATCAGTCGCCGATGAAACTCGCTCGTTGCTTCGATCTCGCCGGGCGGAAACAACGCTGAATGCAACTACAAGGCCAGAAACCACCGCCAGAGAAGGCGCGAGACCAGTCGGCGCAACCACCGAAAGCGCGCCAAACAACACTAATCCGGCAAATCCGCCAATGATGATGGCCGCTGATGGCACACTCGCGCCCACGCGTTACGCCGCGTCGGCCGCCATTTTCTGCGCCTTCTTGATCGCGTCCTCGATGGTGCCGACCATGTAGAACGCCTGCTCCGGCAGGTGGTCGAACTCGCCTTCGACGAGGCCCTTGAAGCCGCGCACGGTGTCCTTGATGTCCACCAGCACGCCCGGCGAGTTGGTGAAGGCTTCGGCCACGAAGAACGGCTGGCTCAGGAAGCGTTCCACCTTCCGGGCGCGCGAGACCACGAGCTTGTCCTCTTCCGACAACTCATCCATGCCGAGGATGGCGATGATGTCCTGCAGGGCCTTGTAGCGCTGCAGCGTTTCCTGCACGGCGCGTGCGACCTTGTAATGCTCCTCGCCCACCACGAGCGGATCGAGGATCCGCGAGGTGGAGTCGAGCGGGTCCACCGCGGGGTAGATGCCCTTTTCCGAGATCGCGCGGTTGAGCACGGTCGTCGCGTCCAGGTGCGCGAACGACGTGGCCGGCGCGGGGTCGGTGAGGTCGTCCGCCGGCACGTACACGGCCTGCACGGACGTGATGGAGCCCTTGGTGGTGGAGGTGATGCGCTCCTGCATCTGGCCCATCTCGGTGGCGAGCGTGGGCTGGTAGCCCACCGCCGACGGGATGCGGCCGAGCAGCGCCGACACTTCGGAGCCCGCCTGTGTGAAGCGGAAGATGTTGTCGACGAAGAACAGGATGTCCTTGCCCTGATCGCGGAAATGCTCGGCGATCGTGAGGCCGGTGAGCGCAACGCGGGCGCGCGCGCCCGGCGGTTCGTTCATTTGGCCGTAGACCAGCGCGCAGCGCGAACCCTGGCCGCCGCCGGCCTTGTTCACGTTGCTCTCGATCATCTCGTGGTAAAGGTCGTTGCCTTCGCGGGTGCGCTCGCCGACGCCGGCGAAGACCGAGTAGCCACCGTAGGCCTTGGCGATGTTGTTGATCAGCTCTTGGATCAGCACGGTCTTGCCGACGCCTGCGCCGCCGAACAGGCCGATCTTACCGCCCTTTGAAT
>JAIYAO010000148.1 GCA_027488965.1 Alphaproteobacteria bacterium | reverse complement strand
GGCGCCCGGTTCGCCGACGCCCACGCGCATGTCGATGAGGCCGGGCAACAGGGCAAGGCCCTGCGCATCGATCACCTCGACGCCCGCGGCGGCGGCGCGGCCGGCGCTCTTCAGCGTCTCGCGGTGTTCAGCGCCCGGCTCGCCCACGCCCACGCGCATGTCGATGAGGCCGGGCAGCAGGGCAAGGCCCTGCGCATCGATCACCTCGACGCCCGTTGCGGCGGCGATCTTCTGGCCCACCTGCACGATCACGCCGTCCTCGATGAGGACCGCGCCGGGCGCATCGCTGCGGGTCGCTGGATCGATCACGCGGGCGTTGGTGATGAGGACGCCGCTCATGCCGCAGGAACCTCGTTGGCGCCGTGCGCGGCCAGCGCCTCCAGCACGGCCATGCGCAACGCCACGCCCATGCGCACCTGGCGTTCGATCAGGCTCACGGCGCGGTCGTCGGCGATGGCGCTGTCGATCTCCACGCCACGGTTCATGGGCCCTGGATGCATCACGTAGCTGGGCTTGCCGGTTAGCGCGAGCTTCTCGGCGTCGAGGCCGTAGTGCCAGAAGTATTCGCGTTGCGACGGCACGAAGCCGCCCTGCATGCGCTCCAGCTGGATGCGCAGCATCATCACCACGTCGGCGCCGACGAGCCCGCTCTTCATGTCGGTGAACACCTCTGCGCCCCAGTGGCGTACGCCCGCGGGCAGCAAGGTGGGCGGCGCCACAAGGCGCACGCGCGCGCCCAGCATCGACAGCAGCGCCACGTTGGAGCGCGCCACGCGCGAGTGCAGCACGTCTCCGCAGATCGCCACGGTGAGGCCCTCCACGCGGCCCAGCGCCTCGTCGATGGTCAGCGCATCGAGCAGGGCCTGGGTGGGATGTTCGTGCGTGCCGTCGCCGGCGTTGATGACGCTGCAGTCCACCTTGCGCGCCAGCAGGTGGGCCGCGCCCGAGGAGCCGTGGCGCACCACGAGCAGGTCCGGCGCCATGGCGTTGAGCGTGGCGGCGGTGTCCATCAGCGTCTCGCCCTTGGTCACCGAGGAGGTCTTGACGCTCATGTTGACCACGTCGGCGCCCATGCGCTTGCCCGCCAGTTCGAAGGAGCTCTGCGTGCGGGTGGAGTTTTCGAAGAAGAGATTGATCAGCGTGCGCCCGCGCAGCATGTCGCCCTTCTTCACGCGGCCTTCCACGAAGGGAAAGAAGAAGCGCGCGCGCGTGAGGAGCGCTTCCGCCTCCGCGCGGTCGAGGTCCTCAATGGCGAGCAGGTGGCGATGGCGCAGGCGGACGGGCCCCGGCGTGTCGGACGGCCCGCCGTTCTCGCGCGTGGATCGCCCGGCGTGCGGCATGGCGCTTGTTAACGTGCGGGGCCGGCCTGCCGCAAGTGCGGCGGCTTTGCGGCGCGAAACTATCCACAGCGCCATTTTCCCGGCGCCGAATCAGAACGGATTACGAACTCGCGTTTACCTCCTGTTAGGGTTAAGGAGGATGCGGCAGGAAAGGCCAGGGTCATGACGGACTCATTCAAGCCGGTGGGTGTGGCGTTTGCAGCGGTGATGGCGGGGATCGCCGCGCCCGCGGGTCTCGTGGAGGCGGCGGACGCCGTCATGGCCGCCCGGGACGCCGAGGCCGCGGCGCTGGCCGCCGCCGCCCGCACCTTCGACGCCGCCGAGCCGTTCGCTGCGCCGAAAGCCGCACAGTCGGACCTGTTCGATCTCTGAGGCGCGCTACGGCCCCGCCGCCAGCGCCAGCGAGATGGCGATGGGCATGGTGACGAACGACGCAAGCGTTGTCACGCTCACGATGGCCGCCATCAGGCGCGCATCGCCGCCCATCTCGCGCGCCAGCGTGTAGCTGGCCGCCGCCGTGGGCGTGGCGCCGATGCCCGCCGCGATCGCCGCCGCGGTGTGTCCCGCGCCCACGCCGCGCACCACCGCGTAGAAGATCAGCGGCGCGAGCGCGAGCTTCACGAGCGTCGCCGCCGCGATCTTCGCCTGCCCGGACCGCGCCGCGCTGAGGTCGATGCCCGCGCCCACGCAGATCAGCGCCACCGGCATCGCCGCCTGGCCCAGCAGGCGCAGCGCCTCCGAGACGGGGCCGAGATCGGGCAGGCCGACGATCTGCGCGGCAAGGCCCGCCACGCAGGCCAGCACCAGCGGATTGCCCGCCACCTGCGCTGCCAGGAGACGCCATGACGTCTGCCGGGTCTCCCCCCAGCGCGCCAGCACGCCCACGCTGATGACATTGAGCATCAGCACCGCTGGCCCGAACGCGAGCGCGATGTAGGGCCGCCCCAGCGGGCCGAAGATCTCGTTGCCGGCGGCGAGGATCGCAAAACCGTTCCAGCGCGCCGCGCCCTGGAACACGCTGGTGAAGGCGGGGCCATCGGTAAAGAGCCCGCGCAGGCCCAGCATCAGCGTGACGACGCACAGGAACGCCAGCAGCACGCCGCCCAGAAACAGGAACGCATCCGCCGACGCCAGCGACGCCGACGCGATGGTGGTGAACAGGAACGCAGGGTACAGCACGAAGTAGCCGAACCGGTTCACCGCGACCAGCGCCTCCGCCGGCAGCAGGCGCGCCGCCCGCACCGCCCAGCCCAGCAGGATCAGCAGGAACACCGGCGCCAGCGCCGCCACGACGCCGCTCACGGCGCGCGCTCCTTCATGGCGTCGAGCGCACCCTGCAGGGCGTAGGCGGCGGCGAGCTTGTCAATCACTTCGGCGCGGCGCTTGCGGGAGCTGTCGGCCTCGATCAGCGTCCGCGTCACCGCCGCGGTGGAGAGCCGCTCGTCCCACAGGAGCAGCGGCACGTCGCGCAGGCCGAGCAGGTTGCGCGCGAAGGCGCGCGCCGACTGCGCGGCGGGGCCGTCCGTCCCGTCCATGTTGCGCGGCAGGCCGACGATGAGGCCCACGCACTGGCGCCCGTCGAACAGCTCGAAGATGCGGGCGCCGTCGGCGGCGAATTTCACCCGCGTGACGGTGTCGAGCGGCGAGGCGATGATCCGGTCCGGATCGGCGATGGCCACGCCGATGCGCTTCGATCCCGGGTCCAGCCCCAGCAGGGCGCCGCGCGCGGGCAAGGCGGCGGCGAAGTCGGGGAGATCGAGCAGGGGCATGGGTCCACGTCGCGCGCGGTCACGGGGAGGTCAAGCCGCCTCACCCCGCCCCTTGCTTGCCCGGCGCCCCAGACGCTGGTAGCGCTCGCGCTTCGCTTCAGGAGGGCCCCGTGGCCATCGACGAGAACACCGTGCGCCGGGTGGCGCACCTGGCGCGGCTGGCGCTGCCGGAGGCGCGCGTGGCGCCCATGGCGGCGGAGCTGAACGGCATCCTGGCGTGGATCGAGCAGCTCAACGAGGTCGACATCGAGGGCGTGGCCCCGATGACCAGCGCGGTGGCGACGCCGCTGCCCATGCGTGAGGACGTGGTCACCGAAGGCGGCGACGCGCGCAAGGTGCTGGCGAACGCGCCGAAGAGCGAGGACGGGTTTTTCGTGGTGCCGAAGGTGGTTGAGTAACGCGCGTGTCCGATCTCACAAAGCTCTCCCTCACCGACGCGCTCGACGGTCTCGCCTCCAAGCAGTTTTCATCGCGCGAGATCACCGATGCGTTCCTCGCCGCGATCGACAGGGCCAACCCGCACCTCAACGCCTACGTGGCGGTGACGCACGAGAAGGCGCGCGCCATGGCCGACGCGTCCGACGCGCGCCGCGCGCAGGGGCGGGCCGGAAGGCTTGACGGCGCCCCGCTCGGTATCAAGGACCTGTTCTGCACAGAGGGCGTGCGCTCCGCGGCCTGCAGCGCCATCCTCGGGGAGTTCACGCCGACGTACGAGAGCACCGTCACCGCGAACCTCTGGGCCGAAGGCGCGGTGATGCTCGGCAAGCTCAACATGGACGAGTTCGCCATGGGCTCGTCCAACGAGACGAGCTGCTTCGGCAACGTGATCAATCCGTGGCGGAGCGCCGGCGGCAACGCACAGCTCACGCCAGGCGGCTCATCGGGCGGGTCCGCCGCCGCCACGTCCGCCGATCTGTGTCTCGCGGCCACCGCCACCGACACCGGTGGCTCCATCCGCCAGCCCGCCGCGTTCACCGGCACGGTGGGCATCAAGCCGACGTACGGGCGCTGCTCGCGCTGGGGCATCGTGGCGTTCGCGTCCTCGCTCGACCAGGCGGGCCCGATCGGCAAGACGGTGACGGACGCCGCGCTCATGCTGTCGGTGATGGCGGGGCACGATCCGAAGGATTCCACCTCGCTGCCGGTGCAGACGCCGGATTTCGTGGCTGCGGTGGGCCGCAGCGTGAAGGGCCTGAAGATCGGCGTGCCGAAGGAGTATCGCGTCGACGGCATGCCCGCCGAGATCGACGCGCTGTGGGAAAAGGGCATCGCGCAGCTGAAGGATGCCGGCTGCGAGATCGTGCCGATCAGCCTCCCGCACACCAAGTACGCGCTGCCGACCTATTACATCATCGCGCCCGCCGAGGCCTCGTCGAATCTCGCGCGCTACGACGGCATGCGCTACGGCGCGCGCAAGGTCGGCAAGGACCTTACGGAAACCTATGAAGCCACGCGCGCCTCCGGCTTCGGCAAGGAGGTGCAGCGGCGCATCCTGATCGGCACCTACGTTCTCAGCGCCGGCTACTACGACGCGTACTACCTGCGCGCGCAGAAGGTCCGCGCCCGCATCGCCGAGGATTTCACCAAGGCCTTCACGCAGTGCGACGCCATCCTCACGCCCACCGCGCCGTCGTCGGCGTTCGCGCTCGGCGAGAAGGCGGGCGATCCGGTGCAGATGTATCTGAACGACATCTTCACGGTGACCACGAACCTCGCGGGCCTCCCCGGCATTTCGGTGCCGGCGGGCCTCGACGCCAACGGCCTGCCGCTCGGGCTGCAGGTGATCGGCCGCGCGCTGGACGAGGAGACAGTGTTCGCGGTGGCCGGCGCGCTGGAAAAGGCGGCGGGGTTCAGCGCGAAGGCGCAGGCGTGGTGGTGATGGTGGACCCCTCTACCGCTTGCGGCAGAGGGACGGCGTGAGCACAGCCAGCGCAGGCTGAGGGCCCGCTAGATGCAAGAGCTCCTGCACCTCACGCATCCTCACCCTGACGTCGCTTGCGGGGGAGGGTGTGCGCCCAACGAATATCGTTCCTCGATAAAAGCCGTTGACCCCGCCGTCGCCCCGTCGCACGAGGGGGGCCTCAACCGGGGAGCATCCGATGTCCTTGAAACTTCTGACCGCGTCGGCCGTGCTGGCGCTCGCTCTGGCCGGATCGGCGCAGGCTCAGCCCGCCGTGCAGCGCATCGAGCGCGGCCAGCTCATCACCGAGAACGTGCCCGAGACGCCTGCGCCAGTGCGCGAGCGGCTGCGCCAGTACGTCAACACCCGCGGCGCCTCGTTTCAGGATTTCGCGCCCGACGGCGGCGTGCTCGTGGTCACGCGTTTCGCGGACGCCGCCCAGGTTCACCACGTGGGCCAGCCCCTCGGCATGCGCCGCCAGCTCTCCTTCTACCCCGACGCCGTCGGCGGCGCTTCCGTGCGCCCCGGCGCGCGCGCCTTCACCTTCTCGAAGGACCAAGGCGGCGACGAGTTCTTCCAGCGCTACCTCTACGACATGGCCACCGGCCGCGTGACGCAGTTCAGCGAAGCAGGGTTCCGCAACACGGGCGGCGTGTGGTCGCGCGACGGCGCGCAGCAAGCCTGGTCGCGCGCGAGCAAGGAGAGCCAGAACTTCGACATCCTCGTCGCCGATCCCGCCAACCCGGCCTCGCGCCGTGTGGTGCTGAAGGGCGAGGGCGCGGTGTCGCCGGTGGACTGGGCGCCGGACGGCGCGCAGATCCTCGTGGCGCAGGGCGTGTCGGTGACCAAGTCGCGGCTGTTCATCCTTACGGTGGCCACCGGCGCGCTGCGTGAACTGACGCCGGAGCTGAACGTGGCGTACTCCGGCGGCGTGTTCAGCGCCGACGGCAAGTCCATCTTCGTGATTTCCGACGAGGGCTCCGACTTCGCGCGTCTCGTGCAGCTCGATGTGGCCACGGGCGCGCGCACGCCGCTCTCGCCCGCCGATCTCAACTGGGACGTGGAGGATTTCGACGTCTCGCGCGACGGCCAGCGCATCGCCTACACCGTGAATGTGGGCGGCGCCTCGGAGCTGCGGCTGATGGACCTGCGCCTGCGCAGCGCCACGCGCGCCCTGCCGGCGCCTGTGCTGCCGCCCGGCGTGATCGGCGGCTTTGCGTGGGACGATGCAGGCCAGCGGCTTGGGCTCACGCTCAACTCGGCCACCTCGCCGTCGGACGTGCATGTCTATGATGTGCGGACGCGCACGCTGACCCGCTGGACGGAGTCCGAGGTGGGCGGGCTCGATGCGGCGACGTTCGTGGCGCCGCGCCTGGTGCGCTTCCCCACGTTCGATTCCGCCGCCGGCGGTCCGAAGGAGATCACGGCGTGGGTCTATGCACCGCGTACGCCGGGGCCCCATCCCGCCATCGTCAGCATTCACGGCGGCCCTGAAGCGCAGGCGCGCCCGACGTTCTCGTCCACCATCCAGTACTGGGTGAATGAGCTGGGCGTGGCGGTGGTGGTGCCGAACGTGCGCGGCTCCACCGGCTACGGCAAGGCGTTCGTGGAGCTCGACAACGGCTTCAAGCGTGAGGACAGCGTCAAGGACATCGGCGCGCTGCTCGACTGGATGGGCACGCAGCGGCAGTCGTTCGACATGTCGAAGGTCATCGCCTACGGCGGCAGCTACGGCGGCTACATGGTCTATGCGTCCATGCAGATGTACCCGCAGCGCTTCACGGCGGGCGTCGACATCGTCGGCATCTCCAGCTTCGTCACCTTCCTGGAGAACACCTCCGGCTACCGGCGCGACCTGCGCCGCGTGGAGTACGGCGACGAGCGCGACCCCGCCATGCGCGCGCACCTGACGAAGATCTCGCCGATGACCAACGCCTCGAAGATCGTCAAGCCGATGTTCATCGTCCAGGGCTTCAACGATCCGCGCGTGCCCTACACCGAGGCCGAGCAGATGCTGGCGGCGCTGCGGCGCAACAACGTCGAGGCGTGGTTCATGATGGCCAAGGATGAAGGCCACGGCTTCGCCAAGAAGGGCAATCAGGAGGCGCAGCGCGAAGCGGAGACGCTGTTCTTCCAGAAGATCCTTGGCCGGTAATCCGGGTCGGCAGCTTGGGCCGGTAGATGCGCCTACTGCGGCGCGCAGGTCGAAAGGCCTGCGCGTCCGCGGGAAAAGCGCACGCGCTCGCCGGTGCTGGCGTCGGCTTCCTTGATCACGGTGAGGATGCTGTTGGAGAAGATCTTCGGTGCGCCGGGATCCTCGTCGACGTCGATGCGCGAGAGCCGCGCGACCGCGCCGTCGGTGGTGGCCAGGTAGGCGACGCGATCCTCGAAGCGGATGCGGAAGGTCTCCGCGCGGCAACGGTACGTGCGGGCGCCGGTCACGTCGCCCGGATAGACGGTGATGGTGTCGCCGGGGGGCGCAGGCGGCGGCGCAGCTGCAGGCGCAGGCGGCGGCGCGACGACGGGAACGCGGGGCGCTGCCGGGCGGCTGCCCACTGGCGCGGCGTTGGCGAGGCGGACGCTCATGCCCTGCGCGCCCGTCACGGGCACCGGGTTCGACGTATCGGACATGTAGAGCAGCCGGTTGCCGGACAACAACTGCGCCACGAGCGTCAGCCGGGCGCCGGGGGCCACCACGCTGGTCGGCGCGCTCACGCTGAACGGAAACGGCGGCCCGCCCGCGGCGGGGAAGGATTGCTCGCCCAGCACCGTGGCCGGCGCGCCGGCGCGTGAGACATCGCGGATCTGCACGCGCAGCGTGGCGTCGGCGGGCAGGAGCGCAGCGTCCGCCAGCGTGATCTCGCCGCTGGCGGTGAGGCGCTGGGCGAGCGCGGCGGGTGTGGCGCTGGGGATGGCGGGCGCCGGCGCAATCGCGGGGACTGGCGTGGGGGCTGGCGCGACTGTGGGCGCAGGCTGGACAGGCGCCGGCGTGACCGGTCGGGGCGTGACCGGCGCAGGGTAGAGCGGCGCGCCCGTGGAGGCGCCGGCAAGCGGATACTGGGAGGCGCTGGGCGGCGGCAGCGCGAGCGGCGCGCCGGCGGCGGCAGGCGCCAGCGGATCGGCCGGCGGCTGGTAGGCCGGCGCCGTGGAGGAAAAGGCCGGCACGTTCGGCGAAGACTGGTCCTGCGCGGGGGCAGGCACAGCTGCAGTCGGGGGCGGCGCCGACGCCGCCGCCACGGTGCGCCGTCCGGGATCGCGCCGGCGCAGCAGCACGCGGCTGGCGATGGAGGAGAGCGTCACCGCGCCGTCGGCCTCCGTCTCCACCTGCGTGGCGGACTGCAGGGCCTCGATGAAGCGGGCCTCCTGGGTCATCAGCGCCGGCGGGCACAGCCGCCGCGTCACCCCGAGCGGCGTCACCCTGAGCGTGCCGGCGGCTGCATCGAAGGCGTAGGCGCCGGTGTAACGGTTGCATCCGGCCGAGCCCGCCACCTGCCCCGTTTCGGAGAACTCCACGGTGAGGTTGGAGCCGTCTGCCACGCCCGCGCCCGCCACGTCCTGCACCACCCAGGCCCCGATCAACGAGTCGGTCGGCGCCGCGTCCGGCAACACAGCGCAACCGGCCAGGGCCAGCGCCGCCAGCGTCGCCGCGATGATGGGGGTGCGTGTCGCCATGTGGGTGTCGTCCCGCGCTGTCCGGGCGGTCGCGCCGCGAAGCCGTCCGGGAATGCCAGTGATGTGCGGCGGGGACCTTACCGCGCGGGGCCTGCCCGGCAAGCGACGGCCCGGTTCCGGCGAATTGCAGGCGGGGCAGGGTCCTGACGGGCGGCGACTCGCACTAGTCTGGTTCCCGGTTCGCCGTCAGGCGGGGAGGAGCAGCATGTCCAAGCGGTCGAAGGCCAGCGTCGATTTCCAGTACCTGCTGGGCGATACGCTGATCAAGACGGGCGTGGCCCTGCTGTGGCTGGTGGCGGCCATTGGCATCTACACGCCGTTCACGCTGGGCGACGCCGTGCGCGAGGGCATGATCGGCTATGTGGGGATGATCGGCGGGATGCTGCTGTTCGCCTTCGGCCTGTGGCAGTGGGGGCGCGGCATCCGCGCCGAGGCCACCATCGCCGACCGTTAGCGTCCAAAGACACCTAGCGCGCCGACGCGCGCCAGTCGCGCACGCCGAAGATCGAGCAGTGCGGGCAGATCCAGTTCGCGCCCGGCGGCTGCGGCGGATGGGCGCTGTCGAGGTGGCGGGCGCCGCCGAACTCGTGGAAGAGGAAGCAGGAGACGTCGAACGCCTCGTCGGCGCTGGCCGCGGGCAGGTACTTGAACCCCTGGTAGCGCCCCTCCGCCGCGCGCTCGCCGAGGCTCTGGCGCAGATCCGCATCGGCGCGGCCCACCGCCTGCACCGTGAACACATCCCCGGACTTGAACCCCAGCACGTACGCCCCCGGCTTGCCGTACGGCACGTGCGCGGCGATGGCCTCCGCCGTCAGCGGGTGGGACCCCAGCAGGTGGGAACGGGTATGCATGGCGACCTCCCCAGGCGCAGTTCGCAGCCGAGGGGAAAACATAGCCGCGCGCGGGCCGCCGTCCAGCCTGTTTGACGTGGACTGGTGTCCAGAATTGGGGGAATGCGGCGTCCCCTACGTCACCCGTTCCCGCGTCGAGCCCCACGCCTTGAGCCGCGCCATGAGCGCGTCGGCGGCGCCGGTCACGGCGTCCTCGCCGTAGCGGGCGGCGAGCTTGCGGATGGTGGGTGCGAGGCCTGCGGCGCGGATGTCCACCGGCCCCACGGCCTCGGCGAGCGCGTCGATGAGCATCTCGGCTTTCTCGGAGGCCGGGCCGAGGATGGGTGCGAGCTTTGCTGCGATGGCGGCGGGGAAAGCCGCAGCGCCAGACTTCCGGCCGGCAGACTTTTTCCGCACGGGTCTGCCGGTGTGCAGTCCGGCGTCGCGCAGCAGATCTGCGTCGGACGTGGCGCGGATCGCGGCGAACAGCGCCTTCATCTCCGCCCGCGTGCGCGTGCGCGCCAGCTGCACGAGCGCGCGGCGGGCAGCGGCGTCCATCACGCGCCCGCCCGGCGCATGATCTGCGCCGCAGCGCCGGCAAGCGCTTCCTTGAGCGAGCGCTGCGTGATCATGCGCATGGCGGTGAGATTGATGGGGTTGGCGGCGTAGCGGTCCACCGGCGTGGAGCGCAGGTTGGTGGTGTACGGGATCGCATCGTCCAGCAGCGCGGAGCCGAAGAACGGGGCGGACGCGATCTCGGCGCGCGTGGCCTGGTCCACGTCGAGCCCGACGCGCGAGCGCGGCCGATCGCCCACGCCGTTCAGCAGCACGGAGAACTCCGCGGACCGCAGCGTGCGCCCGCGGATCTCGCGGCTCACCTGCTCCAGCATGTTGAGGCCGGTGAGCGAATACTTCTCCGGCCGCACGGGGGCCACCACATGGTCGGCGGCGGTCACCGCGCAGCGGGTGAGGAATGTGGCGCAGGGGTTCACGTCGATCACCACGAGATCGTAGCGCGTGCGCAGAAGGCCCACGAGATCGTGGAAACGCGACAGCGCATCGGCGCGCTCCCGCTCGGTGCGGCCGTCGAGGGTGAACTCGAACAGGCGCTCGTCGCCCACGACGAGGTCGAAGCGCGGCTTGCCGAGGCCCTTGGAGCGGTTGAGCTGGACGGGCAGGCGCGCGAACTCCTCCCGCGGCGCAGACAGCGGCCCCTTGGCGATGAACGCCGAGTAGATCGTGTGCGCGTCGGCGCGCACGCGGTTGCGCTCCTCCGGCGGCAGGAAGAACTGCGAGAGGTTGTGCTGGGGGTCGATGTCGATGAAGCAGATGGACTTCTGCTGTTCGATGTGGGCGGCGGCGAACAGGTTGGCGGCCAGCACCGTCTTGCCCACGCCGCCCTTGATGTTGAGCATGGCGATGGTGCGCCCGCCGCCGGAGAAGAGGCGCACCGCTTCGGCGATGCGGCCCAGCACCGCCACCGAAAGGCCGCCGCGCGCGTCGATGCGGTGCTGCATGTCGGCGGCCAGCCGCAGGCCTTCGCCCGCGAGGTCGGCGGCGATCACGGGGATCACGGCGCGGCCGTTGGCGATGGCGAACATCAGGTCGCGGCGCACCTGCTCGTCGGCCTCCGCCGCCGGGGAGAGCACCGCCACCACGCAGCGCGCATCGAGGATGGCCTGGGCCCCGTCGACGCCGTCCCCGCCCTGCGTCGCCGCCAGCCCGTGGCGGCCCAGTTCGCGCAGGATTTCGCCGGCGAGCGCGTGGTCCGCGCCGCTTGAGGAGAGGTACGCTTCGTTCGCCATGGACAGCCTTGACCCTCCGCGACCTTGCCGCGCCATCCATGTGAAAGCAACGCAGCGCACGCAGCCGGGGCGTCTGCTGGAAGGGGGCGCCTTTTGCCGCGCGCGGCGCCCCTGGGTTTGCCGAACGCGAGGTTTTTGCTAAGTGTGGGCCCATGCCCGCAAAATGGTCCCCCAGTTCGTGGCGCGCGCTGCCCGCCCGCCACATCCCGTCCGATTATCCCGACGCCGACGCGCTCGCGCGGGTGGAAGCGACGCTGCGCACCTATCCCCCGCTCGTCTTCGCCGGGGAGGCGCGCAACCTGAAGGCGGGGCTCGCGCGCGTGGCCGCCGGCAAGGCGTTCCTGCTGCAGGGCGGGGACTGCGCCGAAAGCTTCAAGGAGTTCCACCCCGACAACATCCGCGACACCTTCCGCGCGCTGATGCAGATGGCGGTGGTGCTGACGTTCGCGGGCTCGAAGCCCGTGGTGAAGGTGGGCCGCATCGCGGGCCAATTCGCCAAGCCGCGCAGCGAACCCACCGAGACGATCGACGGCGTCACCCTGCCCAGCTACCGCGGCGACAACATCAACGGAATGGAGTTCACGCCGCAGTCGCGCATCCCCGATCCGCAGCGCCTCATCCAGGCGTACGCGCAGTCGGCGTCCACGCTGAACCTCATCCGCGCCTTCGCCGGCGGCGGCTACGCCGACCTGCACAACGTGCACCGCTGGACGCTGGGCTTCGTGGCCGACAGCCCGCAGGGCAAGCGCTACCGCGAGACGGCCGACCGCATCTCCGAAGCGCTCGACTTCATGGAAGCCTGCGGCGTGACGCCGGAAACGTCCCCGCAGATGAAGCAGGTGGACGTCTACACCTCCCACGAGGCGCTGCTGCTCGGCTACGAGGAGGCGATGACGCGCGTCGATAGCACCAGCGGCGACTGGTACGACACGTCCGCCCACTTCCTCTGGATCGGCGACCGCACCCGCCAGCTCGACGGCGCGCACGTGGAGTTCATGCGCGGCGTGAAGAACCCCATCGGCATGAAGTGCGGCCCCACGCTGGAGCCGGATGACCTGCTGCGCCTGATCGACGTGCTCAACCCCGACAACGAGCCCGGCCGGCTCACCCTCATCGCGCGCTTCGGCGCGGAGAAGGCCGCCGCAGGCCTGCCGAAGATCGTGCGCGCCGTGCAGCGTGAGGGCCGTCAGGTGGTATGGTCGTGCGATCCCATGCACGGCAACACGCTGAAGACCGGCTCCGGCTACAAGACCCGTCCGTTCGACCGCATCCTCTCCGAGGTGCGCACCTTCATGGATGTGTTGCCGTCGGAGGGCGCCTATCCCGGCGGCGTGCACGTGGAGATGACGGGCCAGCAGGTCACCGAATGTCTTGGCGGCGCCACGGAAGTGACCGAGCAGGACCTGTCGGACCGCTACCACACCCACTGCGACCCCCGCCTCAACGGCGCCCAGGCGCTCGATCTGGCGTTCCTCGTGGCCGAAGCCCTGCGCGGCGCGCGCATCGAGGCGAAGAAGGCGGCCAACGACGGGTAGGCGCTGCGGCCTACGGCAGCGGTGCGGTGATGGTGAAGCGGGCGCCGCCCTTGTTCTCCACGGACAGCGCGCCGCCGATCTGTTCGACCATGGCGCGCACCAGGCGCATGCCGAAGCCCTTGCCCTCGCCGTGGACGGCGCCCTCCGGCAGACCGGGGCCGTCATCGGCGACGACGATGCGCAGGCCGCCCTCCGTCCGCGCCACGCCCACGCGGATCGTGCCGGGCCTGTCGCCTTCAAAGGCGTGGCGCAGCGCGTTGATCACGAGTTCGTTGACCAGCAGCACCACCGGCTGGGCGATGTCCGCCGATGCGGTGACCGGCTCCGCCACCACCACGATGGTCACGGCGCGTTCCGTCCCGCCCATGTCATCGAGCGCCCGGCACATGGTGGCCAGCACGGCGGCAAGATCGACGGCGTCGGCGCCGCGGGTATCCTGCAGGGCGTCGTGGATGAGGCCGATGGCGCGGATGCGCGCGGCGGTGGCGGCCAGAGCTTCCGCGGCGGTGGACAGCCCCGGGTTGCGCGCCTGCATCAGCACGAGGCTGGAGACGATCTGGAGGCTGTTCTTGATGCGGTGATCGCTCTCGCGCAGCAGGATGGCGTTGCGCTCCGCCAGTTCGTGGGCGATCGCCAGCAGGCGAGCCACGCGCGACGCCCGGGCCCGCGGGGCCCCGGGGTGGGTCGATTTCGCGCGCGACAGGCCCCGGCGGGCGTCGAGGGCGATCATCCGCTGGTAGTCTTTCGCCATGGGCATTTAATTTCACCGTCGCCGGAACTGTTCTAGGCGCGAAACGTTAGTCTGTCGGTACGCTATCGGACTGAAAAAGTTCCGCTTGTGCACAGCCGTGCGCGCAGCGGACTTTCGCCTGTGAACGTATGTCTTCAGGGTGTCTGCGGCGGTGACATCACACGCCCGGCGCCGCGCCCGGCTCCCCGAACAGCCGGCGATATTCGCCCGTCACCGCCTCGTAGCACTCGCACGCGGCGTCCTCCAGGCCGATCCGGTCGACGATGGTGATCTTGCCGTGCTGGTACCGGATCACGCCCGCCCGCTGCAGCGCACCGGCGGCCACGCTCACGGTGGAGCGGCGCACCCCCAGCATCACGGCGATCAGGTCCTGCGTCAGCGACAGCTCCGGCACGCCGCTGCGGTCGTGGGCCGCCAGCAGCCACCGTGCGAGGCGCTGGGCGAGATCGTGGTGGGCGTTGCACGCCGCCGTCTGCGCCACCTGTATGTGGAAGATGTGCACGTAGCGCAGCAGCAGGTCCTTGAACCGCGGGCACTGGGCCGCCGCCGCGCGGAACGCCGCCGCGGGCATGGTGTGCGCTGCGCCGCCGGTCTGGCACATGGTCTCGCTGAAGGAGGTGTCTGCGCCGAGGACGAGAGACACGCCCGCCACGCCTTCCGCCCCGATCAGCCCGATCTCCAGCGGCCGCCCGTCCTCCAGCACCGTAAGCGCGGAGATGAAGCCGTTTTCGGGGAAGTAGAGCAGGTCGATGGGCTTGCCTGCGTGATGCAGCGTCTGGCCCAGCGTCAGCTCCACCCGCGTCAGCCCCGGCCCGACGATGGCGAACTCCGCAGCGGGCAGGGCCGCCAGAAGACGGTTCCTCAGCAGGGGTTGCATAGTTGCGGGCACGACAGCTCCGGCGCCGGGGGCGGGAGCGCACGCATCTCTCAGCCGGTCGCGCGCCATGAAACGGGGCGACCGATATGGAAAGAACGCGCGAAACCCCCGATGGGCGCCAGCCCGACCGGAATCGTGGCTGGTCTTGCCCCCCGGCGGGTTGGACCACGCGGCTTCGGGCGCGCTCGTCATCGTTCGGCGCGGCAGGCGCAGACGTCCCGCGCGCATGACGAAAATAAATCATTGACCCGGTGGGACCCGCCCTGTGCCGATTCGGGACGGCATGCTAAAGCGGCCGTCATGGTGGAAACCCTCGCAATCCGGTCGGTGCGGACCGTGCAGGCCGCCGCGGTGCAGGCCGGGATGGCCGCGGCGCCCGTGGCGCGCGCGGTGGCCACCTTCGGGTCCGCCGGCAACATGGCGTTCGCCGCCGCGCTCGGCGCCGGCGCGTTCCTCGTGGCGCTCGCGTCCGGCCCCATGGAGACGCCTGCCGTCGCCGCCAGCGTAAAGCCCGTCCAGTCCGCCGCCGCACCTGCGTCGGCGCGCGCGGCGCCCGGTGCGGCCGCGGACGCTCCGGTGGTTCGGGGTCCGGTGGCTGAGGCCGCGCCCGCAGCCCCCGCGCCCACCGGGACCGCACCCGCCCCCGCCATCGAGAACGTGCTCGACTACGCGGTCGCCTTCTACTGGCCGGCGCGGCCGCAGACGGTGGCTGAACCCGTCGCCCTGCGCGAGGCTCCGGCGGGATACGCCCGCGTCATCCGCGCCGCCCGTCCGGGGGAGCGCCTGCGCATCAACGGCCGCGTCACCGACGCGCCGGGCGGCCCGTGGCTGCGCGTGCGCCTCGCCGATGGCCGCGACGGGTACTTCGCCGCCAGGACGCTGGATGTCGGCGCCTTCCGCAGCCGCCGCGCCGCGGCGGCGGCCACCGGGACGGGCGCCGATGTGGCGGCCGCGGAGAGCGGGGCCCCATTCGTGATCCTGCCGCCGGCCATCGCCGAGGAATCCGAGATCGGCCCCCCGTCGTTCTAGGCCGTCGTTCTGGGCCGTCGTTCTAGAGAGACTTCCGGCGGAATCTGCGCTACCCCGCGCGTCCCCCATGACCCAGGCGTCGCTCCTCTCCCGGCTTCTCCGGCTCGCCGGTCCCGTGGCCGTTTCCCGGCTTGGGATGATGGGCATGGGCGTGGCCGACACGGTGATCGTGGGCCAGCTGGCGCCGAAGGAGCTCTCGCACCTCGCCCTCGGCTGGGCGCCCACCGGGATCTTTCTCGTCGGCGCGATCGGATTGCTGACCGGGGTCCAGGTGCTCACCGCCCGCGCCATCGGGGAAGGCCGGCCCGAACATGCCGGCGCCGTCCTGCGCCGCGGGCTGGTGCTCGGCTGGATCGCAGGCCTGCTCTCGGCGGCCGTCATCGTGGCAGGGGCCGAGCCCGCGCTGCTGGCCATGGGGATCAATCCCGCGCTGGCCGCCGGCGCCGCGAAGGTCGCCGTGGTGTTGTCCCTCTCGATCCCGCTCCACGTGACCTTCGTGGCCGGCTGCTACTTCCTGGAAGCCGTCTCCCGGCCCTCGGCCGGGGCGGTGGTGATGTGGGTGGGCAACGCCGTGAACATCGCCCTCAACCTGCTGCTCGTCTCGGAGTGGGGCGCTGTGGGGTCGGCGTGGGCGACGGTGGGGGCCCGGGTCTTTCTCGTGGCGGCGCTGTTCGGGTGGATCTTCTTCGCGCTCCGCCAGTCCGGCTATGGGGTGGCGAAGCGCGCCGTGGCCGGCGCGCCCGGGTATCCCGCGCTGCTCGCCGTCGGCGCCGCCGCCGCCCTGAGCCAGGTGGCCGAAGCCGGCGCCTTCAGCGCCATGACGGTGATCGCCGGCCGCATCAGCGAAGACGCCGTGGCCGCGTTCCAGATCTCGCTCAACCTCCTCGCCATCGTCTTCATGATCGCCATGGGTGTGGCGGCGGCGACCCAGGTGCTGGTGTCGGAGGCCATCGGCGCCCGGCGGCCCGCGCAGGCGGCGCAGGCGGGATGGCTGGGGCTCGGCGTCAACACGGTGGCGATGATCGCAACGGGCGTTCTGCTGATGCTGTTCGCCCAGCCCATCGGGCGCGCCTACAGCGCCGATCCCGCCCTGGTGGCCACGCTGGTGGCGCTCGCGCCGCTGTCGGCGCTGATCCTCGCGCCGGATGGCGGGCAGGTGGTGGCCGCGGCCGCGCTGCGAGGGCGGGGAGACAACTGGTTTCCCACCGCCAGCCACATCCTCGCCTACGTGATCGTGCTGCCGCCGCTGGCGTTCTGGCTGGGCGAGGCGGAAGGCCGCGGCGTGGCGGGCATCCTGGAGGCGGTGCTGATCGCCAGCGTGGTGTCGGTGGCGGTGCTGGTAGCGCGGTTCGCGTGGCTCACGCGACGCCGAGTATCCAGCCCTCTTCCCGGGTGACGACCGCATCGTGCGCCTCGTGGGCCTTCGAGGGCCCGAACGCGGGGGCGAGGCGGCCCTTCTCGTCCAGCCCTGCAAACGCCTCTGCGGTGACGCGCACCTGAGCGGCGTCCTTCGGTTCACCGCCCACCGGTTTGGCGTTGAACAGCGACGGATAGATCTCGCAGACGACGACCTGCACGCCCTCAAGGTCTGAGGGAGACAACGTCTTCCAGCCGGTCTCGAACGGCCACACCTTCAACGCGTCGCCATGCGCGTCCTTCAGGCGCTTCACGATGGGCATGCCCGTCAACGCCTGGCCGCCCACGGAGCCCTGATAGTAGAGCTTCCAGATGGGCGAGGCTCCCTTCGCCGCCGCATCGGCCACGCGCAGCTCCGGCAGGTCGCCCTCGCCATGGTCGCGCGGACGCTTCACGGCCAGCGTGGTCTGGGCATCCTTGGCGGGCGCGCCCCAGAACGGAAACGCCTCGCCGGTCATCAGCCGGTTCATCTTCGCGGCGACCTGGAAGCGGTTGTTGGTGTTGTCGGGTTTGTCGCGGACTTCGTTCGCCAGGAACGCAAACATCGCCGACCAGGGATCGCCCTGCAGCTTCAGCGCCGAGGCCGTGCCGCGGGGAAAGCCCAGCGGAAAGTCGAACCCAAGCAGCACGCGGTCGCCGCGCCGCGCGAGGTCGGCGAGCGTCTTCTCGATCAGCCCGAGCGCCTCGGCCCGCGTGGCGGGATTGTGCGCCTCGAAGCCGAGCTGCAGCCGCACGTTCTTTTTCAGCACCCCGATCCAGATGGAGTCGGGACCGGTGACCGGGCGCGAGGCGGCGCTCCAGTCGACCATCACATAGGCGTCGAACAGGCGGGACATGGCACCGAGGGGGTAGCAGAGAATGGCGCCGCGCAATACGGTTTTTGCGGCGTCGCTCAGCGTTTGGCGAAGGGCCAGTCGATGACGCTCGAGGACCACAGGCAGGCCCACACGAACACCGGCTGCAGCAGCAGGCGCGGCCCGTGATAAGCCCAGCTCATCTCCCGTCCGTTGACGGCCACATTGGCCAGCGCGTGATGGATGTTGGCGGGAAACACGCCGACGCAGTAGAGCGCAAGCCCGATGCCTGCCGCCCGGCGCACGGCCGGGATCAGCAGGCCGAGGCCGCCGGCGAAGGAGGCCGCGCCCGTGGCCAGAACTACGAAGTGCGCTTCCGGCACCCAGGCCGGCACGATGGATTGGTAGGCGCTGCTCGCCATCACATGCAGCACGCCGTTGGCGATGAAGAGAAGCGCCAGCACCCAGCGGGTGACGGCCCTAGCCAAGTTTCACGAGCATCTTGCCGGTGTTGGCGCCCGAGAAGAGATTGAGGAAGGCCTGCGGCGCATTGGCGATGCCGTCCTCCACCGTCTCCTCCCACGCAATCTTGCCCTCGGCGATCCAGCCGGCCATGTCGGCGAGGAACTGCGGGCGCTGGCTCCAGTAGTTGGAGACGATGAAGCCCTGGATCTTCAGGCTCTTGCCGACGACGTAGATCAGGTTGCGCGGGCCTGGCCGCGGGGCGGTGTCGTTGTACTGCGCGATCATCCCGCACTCGGCGAAGCGCGCGAAGGGCCGGGCCAGTTCGAGCGCCACTTCCAGATGCTCGCCGCCCACGTTGTCGAAGTACACATCGATGCCCTTCGGCGCGGCGGCGCGCACTGCATCGAGCAAGGGGCCGCAGGTCTTGTAGTTCACGCCGTGGTCGACGCCGCGCGATTTCAGCCACGCGATCTTCGCATCCGATCCCGCGCTCGCCACCACGGTGCAGCCTTTGATCTTCGCGATCTGCGCCACGACCGAGCCCACGGCGCCCGCTGCGCCGGACACGAACACGGTCTCGCCCGGCTTGGGGTCGCCGATGTTGAGCAGGCCGGTGTAGGCCGTCATGCCCGGCATGCCGAGGACGCCGAGAAAGGCCTGGGTGGGCACGTTGAGGTCCGGCAGCTTCTGCAGGCCCGCCGCCGGCGCCACGAACGCTTCGCGCCAGCCGAACATGCTCTCCACCCGGTCGCCGGGTTTCAGCGCGGGATCATTGGAGGCCACCACCTCGCCGATGGCGCCGCCCTGCAGCGGCTGGCCGATCTGGAACGGTGGCACGTAGCTTTCACGGTCATACATGCGGCCGCGCATGTAGGGATCGACCGACATCCAGAGGTTACGCACCAGCGCCTCGCCGGGGCCGGGATCCGGGAGGGTAGCCTCGGCCAGCTCGAAATCGGTCAGCGCGGGCGCGCCGACGGGGCGGGACTTCAGGCGAATTTCACGGGATGTGGTGGGCACGGGCGTCCTCCTGGCGCCTCTCGCGGGCGTGAGGATCACCTTGGAAGGCGGCGGCCGCGAGATCAATCCGCTTTGCGGACTGCGTGCGAAGACATCACCGCCGCCGCCTTTCGGCGACGACGGCGTGTCCGTTTTGCTGCACTGCAAAAAGGCGTGGGAAATCAGCGCGCCGCGAGGGTCGTGGCGGGCGCTGGCGGGGTGTTTCCCGCCATGACCTGGGCGTGCCGGGCGGCCAGTTGCGGAGAGGCGGCTGAGCCGACAGCCCGCGAGACGGACTCCCGCACGCAGGCGCGCCGGTCGCGCATGGCGGATGACGGAAACCCGTATGTGGACGTGTGCGCCATGGCGCACAAGCGCTTGGCCGTCACCGTGATGCGCTCGTAGAGCGCCGCGGCGGCGGCAGGGTCCGAAAGGTCGGTCTGGTTGATGGGAATAGTGCGGCTCAAGTCTTCGGCCGCGACGGGCGTGGCGAGGGCTGAGAGGCTAAGTGCGATGACGGTAACGAAACGACGCATGAGACAACTCCTGTCAAAGCGCCATCCTCGTCCGTTTCTCCCCTGTTTTGTGCGTTGCAGCATAGACCGGGATTTGGTGGGCTTGTCCAGCGTGGCTCCCTCAACTCTTCGCAATGCGCGGGTCTGCCCACGGCGCCGGCTTGAAGGGAAGCGGCGGCGCCCGCATAACGCGCATCCGGTCCGCGCAGGCGGTCCATCGACACCAGTCCAGGCCATCCCACCGGCCCTGAAGGCGAAACCTCATGTCCCCGCGTCTCCGGTTCGCGCCGAGCCCCACGGGCCGGCTCCACGTCGGCAATATCCGCACTGCGCTGTTCAACTGGCTGTTCGCCGCCGCCCATGGCGGGATCGTGCTGCTGCGGATCGACGACACGGATCTCGAGCGCTCCACGAAGGCGTTCGAGCAGGGCATCGAGGACGATCTCCGCTGGCTGGGCCTGCCCTGGCAGGAGCGGGCCAACCAGTCCGCGCGCTTCGCCTCGTACGACGCCGCCGCCGCGACGCTGAAGGTGAAGGGCCTTCTCTATCCGTGCTGGGAGACCGAGGACGAGCTGGAGCGCAAGCGCCGCATCGCCCAGGCCCGCAACCGGCCGCCGATCTACGACCGCGCTGCGCTGGCGCTGACGGAGGACGAGAAGGCGGCCTACGCCGCGGAGGGCCGCCAGCCGCACTGGCGCTTCAAGCTCTCGGGCAAGCGCGTGGAGTGGGACGATCTGGTGCGCGGGCGCCAGTCCATCGATACGGCCTCGCTTTCCGATCCCGTGCTGATCCGCGCCGACGGCGCCTATCTCTATACGCTGCCCAGCGTGGTGGACGATGTGGAGTTCAAGATCACCCACATCGTGCGCGGCGAGGATCACGTGGCCAACACCGGCGTGCAGGTGGAGGTGTTCGAGGCGCTGGGCGCGACGGCCCCGCTCTTCGGGCACTTTCCGCTGCTGGTGGGCGCAGACGGCGAAGCGCTGTCGAAACGTCTGGGCTCGCTGTCGGCGGACACGCTGCGCGCGGAGGGCTTCGAGCCCATCGCGATCCTGTCGCACCTCGCCAAGCTGGGCACCTCCGATCCCGTGGCGGCGCGGCCCGATTTCGCCACGCTGGCCGCGGAGTTCGATTTCGCGAAGGTGGGCCGCGCGCCGGCGCGGTTCGATCCCGAGGAACTGAAGCGCGTCAACGCCGCCGTGCTGCATGCGATGCCCTACGAGATCGCGCAGCCGAAACTCGCCGCGCTCGGCACCGATCTGGGCGAGGATTTCTGGAACGCGGTGCGCGCCAATCTCGTGCTGATGCCGGACGTGACGGCCTACCTCGCCATCGTGCAAGGACCGCTCACCCCCGTGATCGCCGACGCGGCGTTTGCGGAAGCGGCGTTGAGCGTGCTGCCGGCGGGGCCCTATGAAGCGTCAAGCTGGGCGACGTTCGTGGATGCGGTGAAGGCCAAGACCGGCGCGAAGGGCAAGGCGCTGTTCATGCCGCTGCGCCAGGCGCTGACCGGCATGGATCACGGGCCTGAGATGGCGCCGCTGTTTGCGCTGATGGGGGAGGAAAAGGCGCGCGCGCGGCTTGAGGGGAAGGCTGCTTAGTGGATTCTGTCGTTGCCTTCGTCACTAGCCGGCGACTGCGGGACTTATGGAGCCTTTGCTCAGCAACCCTCTTGGCTCCAACAATCGTCCTGTTGTTTCATGCAGTGCCGATGGGGGTGCCAACGCTGCTTTCTTTGTCGCCAGAGCAGGCAGTCGCGGCCGCAGGTTCAATGGCGACGGGCGCCGCGGTTTTTGCGGAGCTGTATCAATTTGCAAGGCAGTCGCAGGTTGAACGCTCAAAGCATGCGCTTGATAGAGCGACGCAAGGACTTGAGGCTGCGTACAACCAGTTTCTCGCTGACCCACCGACTCGTGAATCGTGGATTCATGCGGCCAGAGTGCTGGGGTCATGTCTGGAGGTAGGAGAGCATATCACCGAAACGGACCACAAGATTACTTGGGATCAGCAGCAATTCCTATGGCGCTTCAGGTATCGAGAATTGCTGGAGCGGCCGGTGGAGTTTTTCTTTGGCTTGGAGGGTGGCGACACCACCCGGACCGATTTCACTGATGGAGTCCTTGGACAACTGGCGGAGCGCGCCCGACGCACAGACCACTACGCGCTGCAAAACCTACGCGGGTCGATCACCTACGGGGTGGAGCATGAAGAGGCAGCACTACTGGTAGTCTTGGACTTCGTAGCATTTCCACAAAGTTACGACGACCCGCTCGACCGCGTACCGCGTCTGACGAAAGCCAAGTACCGAAAGCTCGAATCCGAAAATCTACCATTGTTCGCATTTCTCAATTGGCGTCGCCGCGTTGATGTCACCGGTCTAAAGCCTATGGATGGCTCAAAGCCGAGGCCAAGGGATGATGAGTCTCTTCCAGACCATTGAGCGGGCGCCATTGTAGCGCCCGCTCACGTTTGACGACTAACGTGGCGCCATCCGGATCGCGCCGTCGAGGCGGACGCACTCGCCGTTGAAGTAGCCGTTCTTGATCATCTCCAGCGCGAGCGAGGCGTACTCTTCCGGATTGCCGAGGCGCTTGGGGAACGGCACCTGCGCGCCCAGCGCGTCCTTCACCGGCTGCGGCGCCGCCGCCAGCAGCGGCGTGTTGAAAATGCCCGGCAGGATCGTGTTCACGCGGATGCCCTCGCTGGAGAGATCACGCGCGATGGGCAGGGTCATGCCCACGACGCCGCCTTTGGAGGCCGAGTACGCCGCCTGGCCGATCTGGCCGTCCACGGCCGCCACCGACGCGGTGTTGACGATGGCGCCGCGATCGCCGTCCTCGGTCGGCGCCAGCGTCAGCATGCCCGCCGCGCTCTTGGCGATGCACCGGAATGTGCCCACGAGGTTGATCTGGATGATGAGATCGAACTGATTGAGGGGGAAATGCTTGATCTCGCCCGTGTCCTTGGCGCGTGACGCCGTTTTGACGGCGTTGCCGGTGCCGGCGCAGTTCACCAGGATGCGCTCCTGGCCGATGGCCGCGCGGGCCTTGGCGAAGGCGGCGTCCACGCTGGCTTCGTCGGTGACGTTCATCTGGCAGAACACGCCGCCCACATCCTTGGCCACCGCTTCGCCCTTGGCCTCGTTCATGTCGAAGATGGCGACCTTGACGCCGTGGGCGGCGAGCGCGCGCACCGTGGCTTCGCCGAGGCCGGAGGCGCCGCCGGTGACGACGGCGGAAATGGATGAGTCGAGCTTCATGGCGTGTCTCCCGGACCTGTTCTTGGATCGCGTCCCGAGGGGTTAAGCACCTGCGGGCGTCGCCGAAAAGTCCTGCCGAAGGGGAAAGCGGTTCCCGCGCACCTAGGCGAGGGCCGCGTCATTCGCCTAAGACGCCCCGATGGACCTGACGCCGATCTACTGGACCCTCTCCGGGCTGCTTGCCGGCCTCTATCTCATGCGCGTGGCCGATCCGCCCGGGCGCACGCGCACGATGCTGAAGACGCTGTCGGTGCTTGGGCTCGCGCTCGTGGCGCTGATGGGCGGGGGCTACCTGCTGCTGGTGCTGGCGCTGGCGCTGTGCGCGGCGGGGGACGCCTTCCTGGCGCAGACCGGCGAGAAGCCGCTGCAGGCCGGCATGCTGGCGTTCGGGCTGGGGCATCTCGTTTACATCGTGCTGTTCGCCAACCAGGGCGGCGGCATCGCGGACGGGGGCCTGCGGGTGGCGCTGCAGCTGGGGGTGCTGGGCGCCGCAGTGGGCCTTGGCCGCTGGCTGTGGCCCGACCTCGGCGCCCTGCGGACCCCTGTGATGATCTACGTGGTGCTGGTGACGCTTACGGCGGTGCTGGCGCTGGGCCTGCCGGACAGCCTGTGGCTCGTGACCGTGGGCGCGCTGCTGTTCATGACGTCGGATGCGCTGCTCGCGGGCGAACTGTTCAAGCTGCCGGCCGACAACCCCGCACGCCGCTGGAGCAGTCCCGCGGTGTGGCTGCTCTACTGGGGCGGCCAAGCGGCGATCACGGCGGGATTTCTTTATCCGCACCGCTGAGCGGGGGCGCCACCGGCACCGGCTTCTCCAGGCGCGACTCGCGCACCGTGATATACACCGTGGCGGCGATGATCACGGCGGCGCCGATCAACATCCGCACGTCGGGGATTTCCGCAAACAGCAGGAAGCCGATCAGGATCGCCAGCGGCAGCCGCACGTAGTCGATGGTGCCGAGCAGCGAGGCCTCTCCCGTCGACAGCGCGCGCACGTAGCAGCTCTGCGCGCCCACGCCCGCAAAGCCCATGCCGAGGAAAAGCGCCAGCGAGGCCGGATCCGGCTGCTTCCACGCGAGAAACGCAAACGGCAGGCCCGCCACGGTGGTGAAGGCGTTGGTGTAGAACACAAGCGCGAGCGTGGAGTGATCGGTCGTCAGGTCCTTCACGGTGACGATGGTGAGCCCGAACAGCAGTGAGGAGGCGAGCGCCGCCAGCGCCGCCAGACCCACCTCCGACCCGCCGTGCGGCTGCAGCATCAGCAGCACGCCGCCGAACCCCGCCGCCACCGCCGCCCAGCGCCGCCAGCCCACCGTCTCCTTCAGCAGCCACACCGCGAACACGGTGATGAACAGCACGCGCGAGAAGCTGATCGCCTGCGCATCGGCCAGCGGCATGTGCGCAAAGCTGTAGAAGCCCGCAAAGAAGCCCAGCGTCGACAGCGCGCAGCGCATGAACACCTTGCCCGGCCGCCGCACCGCCCATGCGCCCCGCGGCGCGCGCAGGAAGAACGGCAGGATCGCCGCAAACCCCGCCGCGCAGCGGAAGAACACCATCTGGCTTTCGGGATAGTCCGCCTGCGCCAGCAGCTTGAGGCAGGTGGCCATCGCGGTGAAGCACACGGCGGATGCAAGCATCCACAGCGCGCCGATGGCGTTGCCGGAGAGGGTGAGAGGGGCGGGCACGGGAGTGACGTCCACTAGGCTGCTTTGGCGCCGTTGGCGAGGCGTATCGGCGGCTTGCGCACCGCGGCGGCGTGGGCCAGCGTTGAGCGTCCCAGCGGAGCCGCACCCCATGTCCGATGACGTCGACGCCGTGATTCCCGTGCCGGAGGGGTTCGTCGACTGGGGCTGGCGGCGCGGCTTCGGCGGCCAGTGCGGCCCGCTCTACGGCCGCCAGTTGCCGGACTTCCGCCGCGTCATGGGGTTCCGCGTGGAGGAGCACCATACCAACGGCATGCGCGCGGCGCATGGGGGCATGCTGATGACCTTCGCCGACATCGCCTGGGGCAACATCGTTTCGGTGGAGCGGTCCAGCTTCTGGGTGACGATCAAGCTCACCTGCGAGTTCCTGTCCTCCGCGCGGCTCGGCGAATGGGTGGAAGGGGGCGGCGAAGTGCTGAGCGTCGTCGACGACGTCTTCACGGTGGCGGGCACGGTCTGGGTGGGCGATCGCCTCGTGCTGACCGGCAGCGGCGTGTTCAAGGCCCTGTCGCCGCGCGCGCCCCGACCGGGCGAGAAGGCTTACGCTGACGTTGGGTGAAGCCCGCCGCATGGGGGGGCGGGGCATTGCTTAAGGAAAGTCGCGGTTTGTTAAGGGGTCGATGGTCAAAATTCCCCCGCTGAGTGCAGAGGTGGGACGTGGCCAAATCGAACGACAGGCGTGATCTGTCCATGATCCGCGAGAGCGGCTCGACAGCGCGCGTGCTCAATCTCGCCTTCATCCATGAAAGGTACGGCGATACGCCCGAGCATGGCGAACAGCCGCTGTTCAAGAATCGGCGCCTGAACCAAGCCGTCATCATCAAGCACGCCGTGCGCCCGCAGGAGCGGGCGCTGTTTGCGCGTCCGCCGCAGACCGCCACCAAGGTCGTGCTGCCGTTCGCCGCCGCCGACCTGCGCCTTGGCGGCGCGAGTTTCTTTGTGGGGCAGGCGGACATGGAGCGCCTGCTGCGCGAGACCGTCGGCGGCTACAACGATCCCGCCGTACTGCAGGCCGACATGGAGCTGCTGGAGATGCTCGACGGTCTGCCGTCGTTCGACCCTTTCCTTATGCGCGAGCGGCTGCGCCGGGCCGGCCTGACGCCGGCGCGCTGCTACTTCGACGTCACCGACGCCGACCTCATGCGCATGCGCAAGTTCGTCACCGGCGAGATCGCCCAGTTGGTGGAGCTCGCCTTCGCCAGCGAGGGCGCAGCCGCGCGCGATCTCGCCGCCAAGCTCTCCGAAAAACTCATGACCGACGAGACCGCGCAAAGCCTCGAGCCGCTGCGCCAGACGCTGCGCATGTCCGGCGACGAGTACCGCGAGGGCGTCTTCGCGTGGAAGGGCTTCCTCTACTACAAGTGGATGGTGGGGGAGTTTGCGCCCCGGCTCGCCGCGCTCGCCCGCGAGATGCTGGCGGCGCGCATCGCCCGCGCCAGCGCCGAGGACCGCACGCAGCTCAACGCCATGCGCAGCCGCATCGTGGGCCACCTGGGGCGCACCATGGCGCACGTGCAGGCCTCGCTGGAGCAGTACGATGCCGCCTACATCGACCTCGCCAACGGCCGGCCCAACGCGTTCCGGGACTTCCTGCTGCACGCGCCCGCCATGTTCCTGGTGATGGGAGAGGCCGTGGGCGTGGTGAAGCATGTGGAATCGTTCTGGCGGTTCCGCTTTCCGGCCACCGCCATCACCGTGCTGGAGCCCGACGAGGCGTTCGAGGTGTTCATCGAGTTCGAGGCCACCCTGGGCGGGGTCTCCGCGCTGAGGCCGGGTGCGGCGCCCCCGGCTGCGTGATCGCCCTTGCCGGGCGGGGCCCCGGCGCCTAAACCCAGCCGCAAGCCCGCCGCCGCCTTAGCTCAGCTGGTAGAGCACCTGATTTGTAATCAGGGGGTCACAGGTTCGAGTCCTGTAGGCGGCACCATGAGGCCGCGTCCGTGGGGCGGCGCACCGTTTGCGGCACTGGCGGGATCGGGACCGCGCGTCTATACCCGCGTCCTTTCCGCGGGGCAGACATGGACCGGCGCATACTCGGGCGCATCTACAGGCGCTTGATCCACAAGTACTTCGCAGCCGACCTGATGATCGACCTGCGTCTCGACGCCAAGCGCGACACCGTCAACTACATCACCCCGCACCTGAAGACGGCGATGTTGTTCGCCGATCGCTACGCGCTGCTCGACTATGCGGTGAAGCAGGCGAAGGCGGCGACGCCGCAGGGGCTCGTGTGCGAGTTCGGCGTGGCCGGCGGCAAGACGCTGCGCCACATCGCGGGGCTCTGGGCCGGCAAGGTGCATGGCTTCGACAGCTTCGAGGGCCTGCCCGAGGACTGGACGGGCACCGCCGAACAGGCCGGGCGGTTCGACCTGAAGGGCAAGCTGCCGGCGCTCGCGCCCAACGCGGCGCTGCATGTGGGCTGGTTCGAGAAGTCGCTGCCGCCGTTCCTCGCCGCGCACCCGGGGCCTGCGGCCCTGCTGCACCTCGACGCCGACCTCTACTCCTCCACGAAAACCGTTCTGGAGGCCTTGGCCGGGCGCATCGTGCCGGGCACGGTGCTGGTGTTCGACGAGTACTACAATTACCCGAACTGGCGCGAACACGAGTTCAAGGCGTTCCAGGAATTCGTCGCGGCGCGGGGGCTTTCCTACAAGTACATCGGCTTCTCCACCCTGCAGGGCCAGGCGGCGGCGCAGATCACGGGGTAGGGGCGCCCGTCGCTGCCCCACCCCCTCGCCCGCCCGGCCCCCTTCTGGTAACCAGAGCCCCGGATCGGGGAGGCGGCCAGGGCCATGGGCTCGCGCAAGCGTACACTGGACCAGCGGCTGTTCGGCGGGGGGCCGAAGCGCCTTCTGGCGATTGACGGGGGCGGGGTGCGCGGCATCGTGTCGGCGGGGATCCTCGCCGAGATCGAACGCCGGCTCATCGTGCGGTCCGGCCGCGCCGATTTCCGGCTCAGCGAGTATTTCGACCTGATCGGGGGCACCTCCACCGGCGCCATCCTGGCCGCCGCCCTCGCCATGGGCAAAACCTGTGCAGAGGCCGCCGACCTCTACCGCCAGATTGCGCCGGAGCCATCCGGCGGCAAGGGCAAGGCCGCGGGCATCCGCCGCCCCCGGTTCGACGCCCACCGCCTGGAGGACGCCCTGGCGCGCGCGCTGGGCGACCACGAGATGTCGTCGCCTGCGCTCAGGACCGGCCTCGCCATCTTCACCCGTCGTGTGGACACCGGCGCCGCCTGGACCGTGACCAACAATCCACGCGCGAAGTTCTGGGACGGGGGCCATGACGGCGCGGCGTCCCACCGCCGGCTGATGGTGCGCAAGGTGGTGCAGGCGAGCGCTGCCGCGCCGACCATGTTCGAGGAGATGGGCCTCAAGCTCGATCCCGACAACGCTGCGGTGGCCAACGCGTCGGGACTGTTCGTCGACGGCGCCATCGCCGGGCTGAACAATCCCGCGCTGCAGCTGTTCAAGGTGGCCACGCTGAAAAGCTACGGCTTCGAATGGCCGGCGGGCGAAGACCAGATCCTGATGATCTCCGTAGGCGCCGGGTACTGGCGCCAGAGGCTCGACGTGCAGGCCGCGGGCGGGCCGCTGGAGGACATCGCGCCGCTGGCGATGCGCGCGGTGGAGGCGCTGCGCACGGTGATCCACGACACCGGCGTCGCCACGGTGGCCACCATGCAGGCGCTGTCGCGGCCGCCGCGGCCATGGCGCATCGACGGCGAGGTGGAGGAGATGCGCGACGACCACCTCTCGCCCTTTCCGCTGCTCACGTTCCAGCGGATGGACGTGACGCTCGACGGGCCGGAACTTGGCGGTCTTTCGTTCGATATGCCTGAGGCGGACATCGCGCGCCTGCGCGACGCCGCCCACGGGGATCCCGCCGTCGTCGACCGCCTGCACGAGATCGGGCTGCGCACGGGCCAGTCCTACTTCCGCACCGCGCCCGGCCGCGATGCGCGCGACTGGGACAGCCTCATCCTGCCGTCGCGCTTCGATCCGGCCTTCTTCGCCGAACGCGCGCTGGGGCAACCGAAGACGCGGCTGGATGCGATGGGGCGCTTCTTTGAGCGGCCGCCGCGGCCGGGAGAGTGATAAGGGGGCTGTGCGCGATGCGCGCAGCCGATCACAACTGACGCATGGCCGCCGAGAGGGACGACGATGAGCTTCTGGAACAACCTATTCAGCGCGATCTTTGGCCGCCGCAAGGCCGCTTCGCCGCCACCCCCGCCGCCGCCGCGGCCAAGCCCGCCGCCGCCGCCGCGCCCGGCCCCGCCGCCTGTGGCGCCGCCTCCCGTTGCGCCGCCCCCGCCGCCGCCTGTGGCGCCGCCGGTAGCACCGCCCCCGCCGCCGGTCGCGCCCCCGGTTGCGCCACCAGTTTCGCCGCCGCCGGGCCATAGCCGGTGATGAACTTCTCCCGATCATGGATACGGGCGGTGATGATCATCCAGGCGGTCATTTGGCGGCTCCTGCACTGTTGGTCAGTTCGCGCGGCGGGCTGAACTGGCTGTCGGGGATCGGGCCGCCCACCGTAAAGCGTT
>JAIYAO010000197.1 GCA_027488965.1 Alphaproteobacteria bacterium | reverse complement strand
TGCTAGGCGCTCAAACTGTGACCATTCAACGGTGGCACCAAAGTGTCGGGCGCGAGGCATTGGGTCTGGAACACTCGCAGGATCGTTCTGCAGGGTGACCTGCGCGCCGAACAGAACAATGTCTGCGAAGCGTTCTGTTTTGCGCCCGACAGTTGCTTGCAAGACCTCCGTGTAGAAACGCACAGACTCAATCAAATTGAGAACGGGAAAGGACATGTGGAACACGGGTTTCATGAGGCCATGAGTAAAGTCCTGGCTTTCTCAAGGCAACGTCCGCACCGGGGCGCTGTTCAGCGGCGAACCCAGAACCCATGGAACTCCACGACCTGGCGCGCCTGATCGCGCCACCGGCGCGTCCGGCGTGACGCAGTGCAGTTGGATGAAGCCGAACCGAACATTCGGCGGGAGTCCGCCGAGGGTGGTCATTGCAGGATGAGACCACGCTGAACTCAGGGCGGTCTTGTCTTCGCTTGACGCCTCCCCTGGCTGCGCACGGCCTTCAGCCGATGGCCGACGCTGACGATGGCGTCCAGCGCAGGGACCAGCTCTGCACCGAGGGCGGTGAGCTCGTACTCGACGGAAGGCGGCGACGTGGCGAGGACACGCCGTGTCACCACGCCGCGTTCTTCCAGCTCCGACAAGCGGCGTGACAACACCTTGGCGGTGACCGGGGGAATGTCGACGCGAAGCTCACTGAAGCGACGGGCGCCGGCCCGCAGGCTCCAGATCACGTTCGGCGCCCACGCCCCGGCGATGAGGGCCATGCATTCGGTGAGCCTGCAGGGCTGCGGCGGCGGTTCGGCGCGGTTCTTTCGCACTTTGAGCGGCATGGCGGGATACAAGGTTTCCTAGGAGATACCGGGTTCTTCGATATCTCCGGGAAACCTGGTTGCCAATGGCTACCGCTGGTCACATCTCACGCCCACACCCAGCGTGGAGACGATCGATGACCCTCCGTTTCAGGCCCGCCGCCCGCCCGGCGGTGCAACCGATCCCGCACGACGGCGGGATGGTCCGATGACGACGCGTTTCGAGCAGGTCCAGGCGCTGTTGCGCGACTATTTCGATGCGCTCTACCGGTGCGACGTGGATCTCCTGTCCCGCGTCTTCCATCCGCGCGCGATCTACGCCACCGCCGATGAAGCGCCGCCGCTGCTGCGCTCCATGGAAGAGTACTTTCCGGTGGTGGCTGCGCGGCAGTCGCCTGCATCGCGCGGCGAGACGCGCCGCGACGTCATCGACGCCATAGAGTTCGCCGGCGAGAACACCGCGATCGCCCGCGTCCGCTGCAGCATCGGCGACCGTGACTTCGTGGACTTTCTGTCGATCATCCGATGCGACGACGGCTGGCGGATCATCGCCAAGGTTTTCCAGATCGTCGGACGCGACGCATAGAGGGAGCGCAGACATGCCGTATGTGAACATCAAGGTGACCCGCGAGGGCGTCTCGCGGGCGCAGAAGGCGCACCTGATCAAGGGCGTCACCGACCTCCTGGTCACGGTGCTCAACAAGAACCCCGCCACGACCTTCGTGGTCATCGACGAGGTCGACATGGAGGATTGGGGCATCGGCGGCGTGCCGGTGGAAGAGTGGCGCGCGCGGCAATCCTCATCGACATGACCCCGCCCTTCAAGCGAGAGACGCCGCGCGCCCTCCCTCCCCTCCATGGGGAGGGTGGATAACGCTACAAAGGCTCCTGCTGCGTGATGCAGTGGAAGCTGCCGCCGCCGCTCAGCAGCGCATTGCCGGACAGGCAGATCACGCGGCGGTCGGGGAACAGCGGCGCCAGCGCGCGCAGCGCATCGTCGCCGGCGTCTGAGTAGATGGGGACCACCACCACCTTCTCGCCGATGATGAAGTTCATGTGCGAGGCGGGCATCACCTTGCCGTCCTCGTCGGTGACACGGCCGGGGCCGGGCACGCGCACGACCTGCAGCCTGCGGCCCTGCGCGTCCGTCATCGCCTCGAGCGCGCGCGCGATGCCATCGAGCACCGCGGCGTTGGGATCATCCTTCCATGGCGCCTGGCACGCCACGACGCCCGGCGCCACGAAGCGGGCGAGATTGTCGATGTGGCCGTCCGTGTGGTCGTTGGCGAGGCCTTCGTCGAGCCACAGCACCTTCTCCACGCCGAACGCGCCGCAGAGCGCGTCCGTCGCGACCGCCTCGGTCCAGCCCGCATTGCGGTTGGGGTTGAGCACGCACTGGCGGGTGGTGAGCAGCGTGCCCTCCCCGTCCATCTCCACCGCGCCCCCCTCCAGCACGAAGGGCAGGCCCACGAAGTGCACGCCCGCGGCGGTGGCCACGGCGGCGGCCACGTCGGCGTCGCCGTCCAGCTGGTACTTGCCGCCCCAGCCGTTGAACCGGAAGCCGAGCGCGATGCGCGCGCCGTCGGCGTCGGCGAAGATGGGGCCGGTGTCGCGCAGCCAGATGTCGCCGAAGGGGATGTCGAGGATGTCGACGTTGGCGGGCAGCGCCGCGCGGGCGGACGCGACCGCTTCAGGCCCCGCCGCGAGCACGCGCACCACCTCGCCGGCGGCGAGCGCTGCGATCATCGCGCCCACCTCGCTGCGCGCGGGCGCGAGGTTGCCTTCCCACAGCTCGGGGTGGGAGGGCCAGGCCGTCCACAGCGCGCGGCGCGGGGCCCATTCGGCGGGAACAAAAGGATCGCTCATGGGGAGCGCAGATGCGCGGGCGCCGGGGGAAATGCAAGGGCGCGACGGCGAAGCGCGTGCGGCGTCGGACCAAAAAATAAGGGGGCGGCCTGCGCCGCCCCCTTCAGGCTGTTTCCGGGAGGAACCGTGGATCAGAAGTCGTACTTCAGGCCGATGGCGATCACCCAGCGGGACTCGTTGGTGTTGATCGACGCGGCCTGGTTGAACACGCTGGTCGAGACGTTGGAGTAGCGGTACGTGGTGCAGATCGGGCTCGACGCGGCCTGGGCGATGCCCATGTTGTCGGCGCAGTCCACGTTGGCCACGCGGCCGCCGGCGCGGCTGTCGCCGAACTCCTCCACCACACCCCAATCGTCGTTCAACAGGTTGAGGACGTTGGCGATGTCGAAGGAGATCCGGCCGCGCTGGTTGCGCAGGAAGCCGGGCACTTCCTGGCTGATCTGCAGGTCCACCTGCGTCACGTCCGGGTTGTTGGCCGCGCTCTTCGGCACGATGCCGCCCTGCGGCAGGCCGAACTGGCCCACGATGCGGGTGAACGCGTCACGATCGGCGGTGGTCGCGAAGGTGACGAGGCCAGTGCCCGCATTGCCGCAGGTAAGATTGGCGCCCGAGCAGTTCGTCAGGTCCGGCACGAACAGCAGTTGGTCGTTGCGGTTGACGCCGAATTCCTTCGACCGGCCCGCAGTCTGCTGAGACATCAAGAAGTTCAGCGACCGGCCCGAACGGCGTTCCCCGAAGAGGTTGAAGCTCGTCTCGTAGTCGCCGAACGGCGTGGCCGTCCAGCCGAAGTCGAACTTGAAGCTGTTCTCGATCTCGCCGTTGGAGCGGCCCAGCGTGGAGGTGTTCGGGTCGAGCGCCGTGTACTGCTCGCCGTAGAACCCGTTCGCGGTGGTGCCGAACTGCGCGTAGCCGCCGAAGTCTTCGCCGTCCTGACGGATGTAGGCGAGGCCGAAGTTGAGGCCGTTCTCGAAGGTGCGCGAGAGCGAGAAGCCCGTGACGACGGACCAGCTTTCCTCACCCGGATTGTAGGCGACGATGTCGCGGTTGGAGAGGATGTTGGTGGGCGAGCCGTTGGCGCCGCCGGTCATGCCGCGCAGCGCACGGTCGGCGTCGCTGAGGCTGAGGCCGTCGTACCGGAGGCGCCCGTCCGGCGTGCGCTGCACGCCGGGCTGCACGCCGGCCGCCCGCTCCGCCAGCGTCGGGTTCGGGATGACCAGCGGGCGCGCCCGCGTGTCGCGGAACGCCACCGACTCGTTGCTCCGGATGCCCACCAGGTTGAAGCCCACGTCGAAGCCCAGCGCCTTCACGGTGAGGGCGACGTTGCCCTTCCAGTCGGACGGGATCTCGAAGTTGCGGTCCAGCGCGTTGGTTTCCTGGAGGCTCGCCAGCGCCAGAGAGGCGTTGGCGGGGTTGCGGGGATCGAACTGCGACACCAGCGACTGGGCGCTGAAGGCGTTGCCGCCGATCGTGCCCGTGGGGATGTCGAAGAACAGGTTGGAGTTGGCCTTGTCCACGTTCAGCAGGATGCGGCACTGGGCTTCGGTCAGCGTCGTGTTGGAGTTGTTCTCCGCGCAGAACGCGCCCGTGCTGCCCGAGTTGAGGCGACGGATGTCCACCGCCGCCGTCAGCACGCCCGTGTTGGAGAAGCTGTTGGACAGGAACACGTCCGGCGCGCCGCCCGACACGAGACCCACGCCGCCGCTGACCTGGATCGCGCCGTCATCGGGCTCGAACTCGAACGAGAAGCGCGGCATCAGCACATCGAGGCCGTCGTACGTCGTCTGGTTGGAGAAGCCATTGCGCGCGAGGAAGAAGGGGTTGAGCGTGGGCTTGTCGTTGGAGGTGTAGTAGTCGTAGCGGACGCCGGCGTTGATCGAGAGACTTTCCGTGAGGTCCCAGGAGTCTTGGGCGAACAGAGTGTTGATGCCGTACTCGAAGTCCGCGATGGCGTCGCGCGGATTGCCGCTGGCGGTGTTGTTGTAGGTGAACCGGCTCATCTCGCCGCGGTTAAACGCGTCGACGGAGTCGAAGTAGAATACGCCGTCGCTGGTCTGGACGAACAGGTTTTCGACGCCGATGCCCTGGTACTGGTAGCCCGCCTTCAGCAGGTGACGGCCAAGTTCGTACTCGCCCGAGGCGTTCACCTGCAGGTTGGTCGTGTTCAGGAAGTTGGCGTGACGGAACTGGTCCGGCCCGAAGTTGATGACAGTGCGACCCGAGTTCGCGGCTGTTCCGCAGGCCGTGCTGTTGCCGACGATGGTGCCGATATCCTGCGTCGCGCAGATCTGCACGGCGCCGAATTCCTGGCCGGAGGCCGGTTGCTGACGGCGCTCGTAGTTGCGGTAGCTGGCGCGCAGTTCGGTGGTGAAGTTGTCCGTCCAGGTCGAGTTGAGCTGGCCGACCATCACCTCTTCGGTGTCCGCCGCCGCATACCAGCTGGAGCTGAGGTCGCCGCGGGTGGCCGGGAAGTCCCGGATGATGAGCGACGATTCCGCCGTGCGGTAGGTCAAAGAGAGGCGGTGATCGTCCGTGATGTTCCAGTCGATCCGGCCGGTGTACTTCTCGTCGGCGATGGGCGCCGTGAGCGAGAAATCGCCGGGTGCGAACCGCGGCGCCACCGCGTAGTTGCCCACATACCCCTGCCCGGCCACGCCGGGGTTCAGGATGGAGTTCAGGTCCGCGCGCGAGAACGACGTCCCCGTGCCGCCGAAGCCGGTGAGCACGTTGGCGAAGCCTTCGTCGGCGAGGCCGCGCGCCGTGACGTCCAGCGACTCATAGTACTCGTAGGAGGCCGCGAAGAAGAGACGGTCCGGGATGATCGGGCCGCCGATGAAGCCGCCGTAGTTTTCCTGGCGCACGATGGTGTTGGCGGGGTTGTCGCGGATGCGTTCGCCCACGAACCCGTCGTTCAGGTAGTTCAGGAAGGCGGTGCCTTCGAAGTCGTTGGTGCCCTGCTTGAGCACGAGGTTCAGCGCGCCGCCGGTGAAGTCGCCGTTCTCCACGTCGAACGGCACGACCTGCACGGAGAACTGCTCGATGGCGTCGAGCGAGACCGGGCCGCGGAGCGTCGACAGGCCGTTGGTGACGAGGCCGAAGTCGTCGCCGGCCTGCATGCCGTCCACGGTGATGCGGTTCGAACGGGGCGCGGAGCCGGCGATGGAGATGCCGCCCTGGCCGCCGCCGCCGCGGTTGGAGCCCACGTCCTGCGTCACGAGGGGGTCGCGGCGGGCGAGGTCGCGGATGTCGCGCTGAATGGAGACGACTTCGCGGATCTCGCTCTGGTTCAGAGAGGTGCCGCTGCCGACGATCGGCTCGCCAACCTGGCGGCGCGCCGTGGCCACCACGATTTCATCCACCGAGGTTTCAAGCGCGAAATCGAGGCGGAGCGGATCGCCCACGGAGAGGTACACGTCATCGACGCGCTGGCCCTGATAGTCCGGGGCGGTGACTTCCACGGTGTATGGGCCGCCGACGCGCAGGCCGCGCAGGCCGAACAGCCCGCCGGCGGTGCTTTCCTGGGTCACGGTGCCGGTGGGCACGTGCGTGACCTTCACGGTCGCGCCTTCGATGCGCGTGCCCGAGGTGGACAGGACCTCGCCGCGGACCGCGGACGTCGTTTCCTGCGCCAGAGCCGCCGGCGCGATCGCCAGGCTCAGCGCGGTGACCGCAGCGCCGCCCAAAAGCTTCTTAAACATGCAACTAACCCCCTCGGAGATATCGACGCGTCCGCGAGAGAGGCAGCCCTCCGCCTCTTTTCCGCCGCGCCTGCGTCGCCTACCCGCCGAAATTCATGGTTCGTTAACGGTTTCTCGAAGCTTTTGTGACTGGGCCCGTTTGACCGCCATTTCGGCTCCCCAACGGCGCGATTGCCGGAGAGTGTGGCGCCGGCGCCGCGTTGCACCATTGCGCCCGGCGCCGCAAAACCGGCTATGCCCAGCCCCACCCTCGATCTCGCTGTTCCCGCGCCGCCGCCGCCAGCCGCCGCAGCCGACGCCCCCGCCTGGATGACGGTGCGCAGCTTCCTGGTCTTCTTGGCCGCCATGACGATCCTGCGGGTCGCGTGCCTCCTGATAACGCCGCTGGGGCTGCATCCGGACGAGGCGCAGTACTGGTCGTGGTCGCGCACCATCGACTGGGGCTACTTCTCCAAGCCGCCGCTGGTGGCCTGGACGATCGCGGCGACCACGGCGGTGTTCGGCGATGCGCCGTGGGCGGTGCGGCTGGGTGCGCCATTTGCGCACGCAGGCGCCGCGGTGGCGCTCTACGCCCTCGGGCGGCGGCTTTACGGCCCGGCGGCCGGCTGGTGGGCCGGGGTGGGCTGGCTGCTGATCCCCGGCGTGTGGCTGTCCTCGGCGCTGATCACCACGGACGCGCTGATGCTGCCGCTGTGGTCGGCGGCGCTGCTGTGCGCGTGGCGCTGGGTGGAGACGCGGGGCTGGACGTGGGCGCTGGCGACGGGGGCGCTGGTGGGCGCCGGCGCGCTGGCCAAGTACGCGATGCTCTACTTCCCGCTCTGCCTCGCCGTGGCGGCGGTCCTGTCACCCGCGGTGCGGCAGGCGGTGCTGTCCTGGCAGGGCGCGGCGGCGGGGGCGGCGGCGGCGCTGGCGCTGGCCCCCAACCTCGCCTGGAACGCCGCGCACGATTTCGAGACCGTCGCCCACACCGCCGCCAACGCCGACTGGCGCGGCGACCTCCTCAACCTCGACCAGCTCGGCGCGTTCCTGGGCGACCAACTCGGCGTCGCGGGCGCCGTGGCGGTGCTGCTGGTGCTGGTGCTGTGGCGGCTGGCGCGGGGGACCGCGGCCTTCGACGACCGGGCGCGTTTCCTCGTGGCGTTCGTGGCGCCGCCGCTGCTGCTGATCATCACGCAGGCGCTGATCAGCCGCGCGCACGGCAACTGGGCCGCCGCCGCCTACCCTGCCGCCCTGGTGCTGACCGCCGGCGCTTTCGCGCGGGGCCCCGCGCTGGTGCGCAGCACCCTGATCCACGCCGGGCTCTATGCGGTGTTCCTCGCGCTCGCGCTGGCGCCGGCGGCGGCCTATCGCGCGCCGCTGCTGGGCCGACCCATCGAGAACGGGCTGAAGCGGATGAACGCCTGGCCGGAGACGGCGGACGCCATCGCCGCGCGGGCGCGCGCCGCAGCGGCGGCGGGCGCCCCCTACTCCGCCGTGCTGGTGGACCACCGCCACATGTTCAACGAGCTGCAGTACCAGTGGCGCGACGATGCGGGCCTGCCGCCGCTGCGGATGTACGTGCTGCGCGCCGGCGCCGGCAACCAGGCCGAAGCCGCCGCCCCCATGACCGCCGACGTGGGCGCCCGCGTGCTCGTGGTGCACATGTCGCCGCGCTACGAGGCGTTCGTGGCGGGCGACTTCGCCGCCTTCGCAACGGTGGAGCGCCTCGACATCCCGCTGGGCCCGCGCAAGACGCGGCCGCTGGCCTTCTCCGAAGCGTCGGGCTTCCAGCCCGTCGCGCGCACGCCGGAGTTTCTCGCGCGCGTGGGGGAGTAATCGCACGGCGCGGCCATGAGCAGTTTCTTCCCCCGCCTCGCGGGGGAGGAAACGAGAGGGGAGCGCGCCTACGCCAGATCCCAGTCCGCGGCGAGCATGGCAATGAGGCGTTCGGTGCGCGCGCGCACGTGGCGCTCCGTCCAGTCGGTGTTGCGGCGGATGTCTTCGGTGATGGGATGCACGGGCGCGCCCGGCCAGTTGAAGTAGATGTTCTGCTTGTCCTCGAAGGCGCGCTGGCTGGCGCGGTTGTTCTGCGCGCCGGTGACGAGCACGAAGTTGCCCACGAGGTTGGCGCAGGCGTTGGCCGCGGACGCACTCCAGCCGCGCTGCGCCCACACGGCGCTGATGCTGGTGGGCAGCACGTGTTCGAGCGTCACGTCCTCGGCGGGGCCGAAGGAATAGCCGGCGGGAAACGCCGCGTTGATGCGCGCCGCCACTGCACGCCTGCGCCACGTGTGGCGCTTGAACGGCTCGCCCAGCCGCCGCAGCATGCTGGAGGCCTCGGCGTTGCGCAGCGAGAACGCGTGCGACAGCCGGGTCTCGTCGGCGCCGGCGCGCACCACCGCGGCGAACCGCTCGGCGCGATCCTCGTGGCGCACGGCGTCGAGGAAACAGGCGAACGCCAGACGGTCGAGCCGCTGGAAGAAGCTTGCGAGAAAATGCGGGCGCTCCCGGTGCGCGTGGATCGCGCTGATCGCCGGCGCCACCCAGTGGCGATCGCCCGGCTGCAGGAACAGCAGGCCCTTCACGAGCCGGTTCACCGTGGCCATGGCCTGCTCCTCGCCGCGATCCTTCGGCGTGGCGGCGATCTCGCCGGCCATGATCTCCTCGAATACGTCGGCATAGACGGGCAGGAGTTGCAGCAACAGCGTCTCGGGATCGACGCTGGCGAAGGCGTGGCGGCGCCACTCCATCAGGTCCCCGGGGCGCACCGTCACCTGGCGCGAGACCAGCAGCGGCATGATCTCCAGCAGGAACGTGAAGTTGTCGCGCTTCAGCCGGTCCTCGATGGATTCCCAGGTGCGCGCGGCGGCTTCCTTCACCTCCGGCTCAAGCCCGGTGCCCTCGATGGCTTCCAGCTTGATGAGATCCGCCGGCGACAGCTGTTTGCCGCGCATGTTCATGCCGCGGTACAGGATCGCCGCCAGCGTGCGGTTGTCGGCGATGATGAAGTCCACCACCGCGCGGTCGAGCACGAACAGCGCGAGCTTGTCGATGGCTTCGTGGCCGAGCCTGTCGAGCTTGCCCTTGATGGTGCGCGCCGCCAGCGCCATCAGCGCCTGCGCATCGGTGGCGCAGTGGAACGGCGGCGTCTCGTCGCGCGCCCAGTCCTTGGTGAGCGCGTCCATGCGGCCGGGCGTCTGCACCCAGTCGAACAGGAACTCGGCATCCGACGGGCGCGGCGTCACGCGCGCCTGCCCGGCCTGCATCACGCACGCCTGCAGCGCCTCCGACAGCGGCGCGTTGCGCGCCGACACCCTGTCGCGGAAGTAGGCGAACAGGATCGTGGTGGTGATGAACCGCTGCTGGCCATCGACGATCTCGATCTGGCCGCGCTCGTTGCGCACGCCGACGATGTGGCCGAGAAAGTAATTGAGATATCCGCCCTGGCACGCGAGCAGCAAATCGCCCGCCATGTCGGCCACTTCCGCCTCCCCCCACTCGTACGGACGCTGGAGATACGGAACCGCGAAGAAGTGCTCGCCGCCGAGGAGGTTCCCGAAGCTGCAGATCGCCGAATGCAGGCCGATTTCCTGCTGTTGCACTCTTGCAGCCATCCAGCGTTCTCCTTCTGCGGAGCCCCCTCGCGGGGGCATGACTACCGCGACGCCCGACTGCAGCAAGGGAACGGGCCCGCTTTTCTCACGCAGCGCGCGGGCCGTTGCATTCTCGTCACAGGGGAATTGCGGCGCCTACCCGAACGGCTGCGCCGGCGCCGGCGCGACCGCAAACCCCGGCGCGGGGCCGATGACCGCGCGCGCAGTGAACCCGCGCCCTGCGAACGCCTCCCACACGCGCGCGCCGTCGCCGGTGAAGCCCGCACGCCGGGGCCTCGCGCCCCGCGCATCGGGCGCCAGGCCCAGCACATCCATCACCCGCGCCGCGATCGCTGCGCCGGAATCGAGCCACGCCACCGCCCGCGGCGCAGCGGCGGCGAGGTCATCCGCCAGCAGCGGAAAATGCGTGCAGGCCAGCGCCACCACATCGAGACGGTCGCCGCCCGGCGCGTCGAACAGCGCAGCGATCGCTTCGCGCACGGCCGCGCCGTCCACATCCCCGCCGGCAAGGCGCGCCTCCGCCGCCGCCACAAGCGCGGTGGAGCCGAACCGGATCACCTGCATGTCCGCTGCAAAGCGCGCGATGAGATCGTCGGTGTAGGGCCGCGCGACGGTCGCGGGCGTGGCGAGCACGCCGATGACGCCGCTGCGCGTGCGCGCGGCTGCGGGCTTGATGGGCGGCACGACGCCGACCACGGGCACGGCCACCGCCGCGCGCACCGCATCGAGCGCGATGGTGCTGGCGGTGTTGCACGCGATGACGACGACATCCGGCGCCCACTCCTGCACGAGCGCGGCGATGAGCGCCGGCACGCGCGCGCGCAACGCCGCGTCTCCCTTGTCGCCGTACGGCAGCCAGAGATCGTCGGCGGCGTAGTCGAGATCGAGCGGTGCGCCCGACGCCACGATGGCGTCCAGCACGGACAGCCCGCCGACGCCGCTGTCGAACACGAGCGCGCGCTTGCGGGTCATCCTATTCTCCCGCAAGCCAGCGCCGGCTTCTTCCGGGGCGCTGCAGGCGAACCCGGAGAGAGAGGTGCGGCGACGCTCACGGAATCTCCTCCACCGGGCCGTAGTGTGCCGCAGACGCGCCGGTCTGCTTGGCCCACATCTGGTCGCCCCACGAATAGTGCCACCACTCCTCCGCGTAGCAGGCAAAACCCGCCTCGATCATCACCCAGTACAGCAGCCGCCGGTTCGCGCGCGCCTCCTCCACGGAATAGGAGCCCGCATCGTCGTAGGCGCGCTCCAGCCGGTCGAGGTGCGAGAGCGCGGTGGGATCGTCGAACAGCCCGCCCATGAACAGGTGTTCCCCATCGTCGGCCCAGGCGATGGTGAGATCGACGGCGCCGCCCGTGCTGTGCGGCGCAGGCGATGCGGGATCGACCGTGGGCGCCGCCCAGTAGCGCCCGGCCTCGGCGGCGATGGCCTCATCGGACCACGACGGATGGCGCGCGCGCAGCTCCGCCGGCATCCACACGTCATGGAAGTAGGCCTGCACCGCGCGCGGACGCCACGCATCGAACAGGTGCAGCCGCAGCCCCTCGGCCCGCAGGCGCCGGTCCGCCGCCTGCAGGCGCACCCCCACGCTCTCGCGCACGTAAAGCGCGTCCACCGCGCCCTCGATGGCGCGCCAGTACGGCGGGTTGCGTGCATGCGCGTAGTGATTGCGCCCGACGAGACCGAAACGATCCGCGCGCACGATGGATTCTGCAAACGAATCACTGGTGGAATCGAGCGGCCATTTCCGCGCGCCGATCTGAGCGAGACGCGTTCCCGCAAGATCGGGAATGGGCCGCGCGCGCAGCGCCGACAACGATCCGAAAACTCTTGTGAACAACTTATTAACCCTCTGTACGCAGAATCCGTTTCTAGTTAGGCGCAACAGGTGATGGCTCAGTGCTGGTCCATATAACAGAACGGTTGCGGGGTATTGAGATGAATCCCATCGGCACGACATCGGTCGCGTTCGTGGCTCTGACCGCCATTTTCTGGGGCGGCTGGGTCGTGGGATCGCAGACGCCGGAGGGCCAGGAAGCTCTCGCCAAGGCGTACGAAGGATTCAAAGTCGATCTGCAGGCGGAGCATGAAGCGAGCCTGTTCGCCGACGACGCGCTGCGCGCGGTGGTCTGCGGCGTAGGCGCCGGGATGCGCGAAGGGCGCGGGCCGAAGCCCTGCCTCGCGGTGGCTGCGGGCGGCCGCCTCTTCATCGTCGATGCCGGCTCCGGCGCCGCCGACGCGCTCGAAACCAAGGGCATTCCGCTGTCGCGCCTGCAGGCCGTGCTGCTCACGGGCGCCGACCAGACCCGCGCCGGCGATCTCGACGAGATCTGGTCCTTCGCCGCGCCGCAACGCAACAACGCCCGCCTGCCGGTGTACGGCCCCGCCGATTCGCACCGCATGATCCAGGGCCTGAACGACGCCATGGGCGTGGGCCCCGCCTCGGGCCTCGAAGCCTGGGCGCCCGCACCGGAGCCGGGCAAGAACGTCATCGTCTATGAGGGCGACGGGCTCGTGGTCTCCGCCTTCACCACCGCGCAGGACGCCTACACCGGTCGCGTGGGCTACCGGTTCGACTACCGCGGCCGCAGCCTCGTGGTGGCCGGCGACGGCCGCGCCGAATGGGCAGAAGCGCAGCTGGACGCCGACGTGGTGCTCCACGGCGCGGACTCCACCAACTTCGCCCGCCTGCACGAGACCGACACCAACGGCCTCTTCCCCGGCCTCGCGCAGCTCGCCGAAGCGGCGGCGAAGGCCAACACCGGCACGCTCGTGCTCACCAACGCCAGCGAGAACCCGATCCTCGCCGACATGCAGGTCCGCGAAGCCCGCGCCAGCGGCGTGGACGACGTGGTCACGGCCCGCCTCGGCATGATGCTGGAACTGCCGCTGGCCTCGCGCGAAGTGAACGTCCGCCCGCTGTAGGCGGGTTCACCCGTTCGCCGCGTTCCGACCCTGATCCCCTCATCCTGAGCCCGTCTAAGGATGAGCAAGCGCCGTCGTTGGCGCCAAGCGCCCTCGTCCCTCGACGTGCTCAGGAGCGGGGCTGACCGGCCAACCGCAAGCGCAAACAACCGACGGACTCCCGCGCCGCGCCCGTTAGAGTGGCATCGGGAGACAGCTGACCATGTCGCTTGAACAGGCCGCCATCGCCGCCAACCGCTTCGGCTTCGGCGCCCGCCCGGGAGACCTGCGGGTCATCGCCGGCGATCCGCGCGGGTGGGTGAAGGCGCAGCTGACGCCGGAGCGCGCGCTGCCGGCCCCGCTGGCTGCACTGCCGCCGGCGGAGGATGACGTGCTGGCGTTCGGGCGCTTCTTCGTGGCGCAACGCCTGAACGGCCCCAACGGGGACCGCATCCGCGAACGCCTCGAGAAGCAGGGCGTGTCTTCGGCGCAGATGCAGCCCGTGGAGGAGGCCTTCCGCCAGCACTTCCGCGCCCGCTACGAAGCGTCCACCAAGGCCCGGCTCGACACCGCCTTCGCCACCGACCGGCCCGTCTTCGAGCGCCTCGCGCACTTCTGGGCCAACCACTTCACCGTCAGCGCGCAGAAGCCGCAGGCCGCCGCCATGCCCGCCTCCTTCGAGCGCGAGGCCATCCGCCCGCACGTGGCCGGCCGCTTCGCCGACATGCTGCTGGCGTCCACGAAACATCCGGGCATGACGATCTACCTCGACAACTGGATGTCCATCGGCCCCAACTCCGCGTGGGCGAAGAACCCGGCGTCCATGCCGCGCTACACCTTCGGCCCCGGCGGGCGGCCGAGCGGGCTCAACGAAAACCTCGCGCGCGAGATCCTGGAATTGCACGCGCTGGGCGTGACCGGCGGCTATGGCCAGGGCGACGTGCAGGCGCTGGCGGCCATCCTCACGGGCTGGACCTATGAACGCCCCGCACCGCGGGACTACTTCAACGAGAGCGTGGGCAAGCGCGACGGCGCGGCCATGTTCCGCTTCGAGCCCGGCGCCCACGAGCCGGGCGCCAAGACGCTGATGGGCAAGCCCTACACCGCCGCCGGCGCCGCCCAGGGCGAGGCCGCGCTGGCCGACATCGCGCGCCATCCCGCCACCGCCCGCTTCATCGCCACGAAGCTCGCGCGCCACTACATCGCCGACGCGCCCCCGCCCGCCGCCGTCGCCCGCATCGAACAGACGTTCGTGCGCACCGGCGGCGACCTGCGCGCCTGCATGGAGACGCTGGTGGACAGCCCCGAGGCGTGGGCGCAGCCCTTCGCCAAGTTCAAGCGGCCGGAGGAATACCTGATCTCCGTGATGCGGGGGCTGAACATCCGGCAGCTGGGCCCCGGCGTCGGCGCCATCGCCGCCGCCAACATGGGCCAGCGCCTCTACACCGCCGCCGGGCCCGACGGCTGGGCCGACATCGCAGCCCCCTGGCTCACCGGCGATCTGGTGTGGAAGCGCATGGAGTGGGCGGAGGCGTTGTCACAGCGCGTGGCGCGCGCCGACGTCGATCCCCTCAGCATCGGCGATGCGGCGCTGGGCCCGCTGCTGTCGGCCGAAACGCGCGAGGCCGTGCGCCGCGCGCAAAGCCCGCAACAGGGCATGGTCCTTCTGTTCTCCAGCCCCGAATTCCAGCGGAGATAGTGCGATGCACCGACACGGACCTGTGGGCATCAGCCGGCGCGCCGCGCTTTCCGCGGGCCTCGCCACCCTCGCCTTTCCGGCGCTCGCCTTCGGGGCGTCCTCGTCGAAGCGTCTCGTCGTGGTGATCCTGCGCGGCGGCATGGACGGCCTGGCCGCCGTGGCGCCGGTGGGCGATCCCGCCTACGCGAGCGCGCGCCGGGAGCTGGCGCTGACCCGCGCGCAGACGCTGCCCCTCGACGCCACCTTCGGCCTGCACCCGCGCCTCACCACGCTGCACGGCCTCTACGCCGCGCGCGAACTGACCGTGGTGCACGCGGCCTCCACGCCCTACCGCGAACGCTCGCACTTCGATGCGCAGAACATGCTGGAGACGGGCGGCGCGCGCCCTTACGCGCGGGACTCCGGCTGGCTCAACGCCGCGCTGGGCGCGCTCGGCGCGGAGGCGCGCAGCGGCCGGCGTGAACTGGGCCTCGCCATCGCGCCGCAGGCGCCGCTGGTGCTGCGTGGGGACGCCAATGTCGCCACCTGGTCGCCCTCCCCCATGCCGGACGCCAACCAGGACACCATCGCGCGGCTGATGGATCTCTACCGCGCCCGCGACCCCGCGCTGGCCGGCGCGCTCGACTCCGCGATCGCCGCCAACGCCATCGCCATGGACGCGGGCGGCATGGCCGGCGGGCGCGCCGGGGCGCGCGCCGTGGCGCCGCTGGCGAAGGCCGCCGCAGGCTTCCTCAGGCGCCCCGACGGGCCCGTCGCCGCGGTGATCGAGATGTCGGGCTGGGACACCCACGCCAATCAGGGCGTGGACGGCGGCCAGCTCGCCAACAGCCTCGCGCTGCTCGACGCGGGCGTCGCCACGCTGAAGACGGAACTCGGCCCCGCGTGGGCCGACACCGCGGTGGTGATCATGACGGAGTTCGGCCGCACGGTGGCGCCCAACGGCAACCGCGGCAGCGATCACGGCACGGCCTCGGCCCTGTTCCTCACCGGCGGGGCGGTGGCGGGCGGGCGCGTGATCGCCGACTGGCCGGGCCTCGCCCAGGCGCAGCTCTACGAAGGCCGCGACCTCCGCCCCACCACGGACGTGCGCGCCGTGCTGAAGGGCCTGCTGGGCGACCATCTCGGCGTGAACGCCGCGGCGATCTTTCCCGACAGCGCCGGCGCAGCCCCGCTCCGCGGCCTCGTGCGGGCCTGAGCTTGCGGGATGTGCGTGGGCCGGACGACCGCTGCACGCGCCTGCCTTGCTGCTGTCATGGACGCACGCTAGGCGCTGCAGCATGCGCCGCCTCTCAGCCCTCCTCGCGGTCGCCGCTGCCCTCGCCGCAGGCCCCGCGCACGCCGACCGCTTCGCGCTCGAGTACGAGGGCGCGTGGTTCGGCGTGGCCACGCTCGGCTCCGCGCGGCTCGACATCGCCGTGGGCGACACGCTGTACGACGCCACCGCCACGCTGAAATCCGGCGGCCTGCTGCGGCTGTTCGAGAAATCGGACCTGCTCGCCGCCGCCAGCGGCGAGGTGACGCCCCAGGGCCTGCGCTGGCGCCGCTACGACCTCGACCACTCCTACTCGAAGAAGCGCCGCGTCACCTCCATGCGGCTGGGCGACGACAACGCCTTCCGCGCGCTCATCACGCCGAACTACCGCGTCTGGGGCGTCCCGCCCGCCTCCGACGCCGACAAGCGCACAAGCCGTGACCCGCTCTCCTCACTCGTCGCCATGTCCATGGACGTGGCGCGCACGGGGACCTGCACCGGCGCCTACCCCACCTTCGACGGCCGCTTCCGCTACGATCTCGTGCTCTCCGGCGGGCGCCGCGGCGGCTACGACAAGGGCGGCTACGACGGCCCGGTGCTGAAGTGCCGGCTGCGCTACGTGCAGGTGGCGGGCTACGAGCTGAAGAACGAGAACGAGCGCCGCCGGCTCCCCGAAGGCGACATCTGGTTCGCCCTCGTGGAAGGCGCGAACGTGGCGCCGCCCGTCCGGGTGGAGATGCCCGCGCCCGTGGGCAGCGCGGTGATCAGCCTGAAGAAATGGACCCGCGCCTTCGTCACCGTGCTGGAGCCGGACGCCCCCCGCCCCGCCACCGCCCGCGACCCCTGAGCACGCGCCGGCGCACCCCCCCAATGGCGCGCGCGCAACCCCAGCGCCGCGCGCGCGCAACCATTGACAAGACCGCCCCGGCGCCGCACCACGCGCCCCCTACCCCGTGCCCAGATGGCGGAATTGGTAGACGCACCAGCTTCAGGTGCTGGCGCTCGAAAGGGCGTGGAGGTTCGAGTCCTCTTCTGGGCACCACTTCACATCGCGATCCGGCAGGGCGCTGCACACCGAGACGTTTGCGATGTCTCGTCGCCCGCGGCAGCCTCGACAGCGACGAGGCTTTGCCGCAGTCCGGGCTTGCGCTCCGCGGACCACGCGGATGCGGCGATGTAACGACCTCGTGATCGCGGCGCGGGGGAGCTTTGCCCCTATCTTGCGGCGTTGTGGCTGATCGTGCGCGATAGTGGCGCCGCGCGCCGCAATCCGCTGGCGGAGCGCGTCCCCGATCCCCTAACGCTGCGTGCGGCCGGCGGCGGCACAGAGGGCGCATGTGATCGATCTGGCGGACATGCGCGTTACTGCCCGCGGCGCCCGCGCCGATCACGCGTTGCGCGCGCGTGAGCACGGGGACCGCAAACCATGCACCTTCCATCGGTTATCCGCGCGGCGCGCACAATGACGACCGCGCCACGCTCAGCCGTGCACGCCTGCAGATCCGCCGCCCGTAAGGCGACACCCCGGAGATTGCCATGACCGCCCCCGACGCCGCACCGATCCACATGAAGCTGCGCGCCAATGGCCTGACGCACCATGTCGTGACCATGGGCGCGGGGCCGCCCATCGTGCTGGTGCATGGCTGGATGGGCAGCGCCTATCACTGGCGCAAGCTGATGCCGCTGCTCGCTGCGCACCACACCGTGGTGGCGATGGATGCGCGCGGCTACGGCGAAAGCGACAAGCCCGCCCATGGCTATGACGGGCGCACGATCGTGCAGGACATCCGCGGCATCGCCGCGGCGCTCGGCCTGCCCCGCTACGTCATTGTCGGCCATGACATGGGCGCGCTGCCGGCGCTGCTCCTGGCCGCCGATCACCCCGAGGAGGTGAGCGGCCTCGTCTACGTCGATGAGCCGCTGCCGGGCTACAATCTCGACCGGTTCACGGCGTTCACGGCGGACAATCCGTTCGTCTACTGGTGGTTCCCGTTCAATGCGCAGCCGCACGTGCCTGCGCTGATGTGGTCGGGCAAAGAAGCCGAACTCGTCGACTACTTCCTCACCGCGATGACCGCCGATCCCACCGCCATCACCGCCGAGGACAAGGCCGAGTATGTGCGCTGCCTGCGCAAGCCCGGGGGCCTTGACGGCTCTTTCGGCTGGTATCGCGACGCGCTCGTCACCGCCGACCAGATCCGCCACGCCACGAGCCTCAAGATCAAGACGCCCGTGCTGGCGATCAACGGCGCCTATGGCCACCCGGGCGTCGGCGAGCAGATGGCGCTCGTCGCCGAGACGGTGACGTCGGTCACGCTCGACCGGTGCGGCCACCTGTGCGCCGAGGAAAAGCCGCAGGAAATGGCCCAGGCCATTCTCGCCTTCACCGCCGCCGCCCGCGCACGCAATCCTTGAAGGAACGCCGCCATGCCCTATTCCGACAAACTGACGCGCGACAACGCCTGCGTCGTGCTGGTGGACTTCCTCGACGGCTTCTTCCCCGGCATCAAGACCATCGACCATGACCTGCTGCGCAGGAACGCCGAGGCGTTCACGAGGCTTTCAGCGCTGTTTCAGCTGCCCACCATCATGCTCGGCGAGGAAGGCGGGTTTCGCGGGAAGTTCTTCGCCGGCGTCGTGGCGCAGTCCGGCCACGCCGTGCGCGTGGAGCGGCACACACCGAGCGCCTGGGATGAGCCGGCCTTTCGCACGACACTCGCCGGCTTCGGCCGCCGCAAGGTGATCCTCGGCGGCATCTCGCTCGACATCTGCACGCTGCAGCTCACGCTCGACCTGATCGGCGCCGGCTACGAGCCCTACGTGGTGGTGGACGTCTCGGGCTCGGACACGGTGCTCAACGAGCACGCCGCCATGCTGCGCATGACGCAGGCCGGCGCGGTGATGGTCAACTGGGCGTCCATCGCCTCTGAAATCATGAAGGACTGGCAGACGCCGGAAGGCCCCGAGGTCGGCAGGCTCTACGCCGAGTTCAGCTATTGGGGCAACCGCATCTGATGGCGTCGCGCATGTCCCTGTTCATGATGCTGATCATGACGGTGCTGATGGGCCTGGTCCTTTCGGCGGTGTTCACGGTGCAGGCTGTGGGCCTGCGCCAGGATTTCCTGGCGCACTGGCTGGGCCGGTTTGCATCGACCTATGTGATCGTGCTGCCCACCGTCCTCGTCGTGGCGCCGATCGCCCAGTGGGCCGCGCGCCGGCTCGACGCGATGCTGGCCGGCGCACCGGACGGCATCGCACCGGCCAGCATCGCACCGGCCGGCATCGCACCAGACCAGGCGCCTGCGTCGCCCCGCGACATCGCGCTTGCCGCGTGGCGCGCCAACGCGGCAGGCCATGCAGGCAAGGATTTTTCGCCATGGCTCGACGCGCTGGCCGACGATGTGCGCATCACCATGCCGCTCGGCCCGTTCCGCGGCGAAACGGTCGGCAAGACCGGCGCTGCGGCGATCTATGCCGCCATCGCCGGCGCCCAGCCGCGCCTCACGTATGAGGCGCCACTGCGCGTCACCGAAAGCGGCGACACCGTGGTGATCGAGTTCGACGACCACGGCGTCATCGCGGGCATGCCCTACCGCAATCGCATCGCGGGATCCTTCGACATCCGCGACGGCAAGGTCGCCGCCTACCGCGAATATTTCGGCGACATCGACCCCGCCGTGGTGGCGCTGATGAATGGGGCTGCGCGCCCATGACCAGAGCGCCTTTGACGACGCGCCGCACCGCGATGGCCATGGGTCTCGCCGCCGCAGCAGCGGCCTGCGCCGCGCCGCCGTTCACAACAGCCGGAGCACCGATGAACCGACGCGTACTCTGGGCGGCCAACGTCCGCACCAAGCCGCTCGAGGACCGCCTGGCGGCGGCGCGCGTGGGCGGCTTCACGCACATGTCCCTGTTCCCGATCGACTGGCGCAGCTGGCGGAACGCGGGCGCGACCGCACGCGACATGCGTGCGAGAATCTCCGACGCCGGGATCCGCGTCCTCGCCGTCGATCCCTTCGTGCAGTGGGTTCCGGATTTCGCCATGCCGGCAGGCTACCCCGCCGACTATCGCGGCTTCATCGACTTCGCCGAGGCCGACATCCTGCGCATCGCGGAGGAATCCGGCGCCGAGGCGATCAATTGCGTGGAGGGACTGGGTGCGCCGCATCCGCAGGCCGCGCTGATCGAGGCGTTCGGCGCCTTTGCGGACCGCGCAGCGACGCATGGCCTGCGCGTGACCTTCGAGTTCATGCCGATCTCGTCGGTTCCGGCGCTGCGGGACGGTTGGGCCATCGTGTCGGGCGCAGATCGCGCCAATGCGGGCCTGTGCTTCGACACCTGGCACTACTTCCGCTCCGGCGCCGACGATGCGCTGCTGCGCACCATTCCGGGCGCCAAGATCTTCGAGGTCCAGCTTGCCGACGCACTGCGCGCACTGCAGGCGCCGACGCTCTCCGAGGATCTGCTGAGGTTCCGGCGCCTCCCCGGCGAGGGCGAACTCGACATCGCCGGTGTCGCAGCGATCCTGAAGGCCATCGGCGCGTGGACATCCGTGGGGCCGGAAGTTTTCGCCGATGCGATGGATGCGCGCGACGCGCTCGACGCCGGGCGCGCCTGCGCGGAAAGCCTTCGGCGCTTTGCATGATGGCCCAAAGCCGTCAGGCGACGCCCTCCAGACCTTCACCCCAGCAACGCAAGGTGATCCGACATGCGCATTGACCAACACACCGCTTCGCCCAGGACTGTTACCCCGGTGGCTCGGACACGCGCCGCCTTGGGCGCCGCCGCTCTCCTGGGTCTGGCCATAGGCTTTTCGTCGCCGGCATTGGCGCAAGGGCCCGGCCAGGCTCCGGCGCCTCTCCACTACGCCCCCCAGCGCAACCAGCCGTCGCCTGCGGTCCAGGCGGCGATCAGCGACATCATCGTCCGCATGAATCACGCCATCGACGCAAACGACTACGCATCCTACGCGGCATTTTACGCCGAGGATGGATACATCGACTCCGGCTTCGGGCCATTGTCTCGCGGACGCGCGGCCATCATCGCATCGCTGAACCAGTCCGCGCCCTTCATCACGAACAAGCGCCACGTCGCCGGCAACATCCTCATCAACCGCGACGGGGACCGCTACACCGCCGTCTATTATCTGACGGTGTTCGAACGTGCGGCCGGCCTTACCCTCGTCGGCACTGCGCTCATCACCGACACCTTCGTGCGACGGGGCGGGCGTTGGGAGGTCGCAAGCCATCAGACCCGCATGGATCCGGCAACACGGAAGGCGATGGCGGCGACCATGGCGGCGCAACCCGGTCAGTGATCGCACTTCGGCCATCCCGCTCGCCACATCCACGCACTCTGCTTTGGAGACTTCCATGACCCAGGACGGCTTTCACCATCGCACGCTGACCATCGGCGGCATCGATCTGCATACGGTGGAAATGGGCCAGGGAGAGCCCGTCGTGCTCGTCCACGGCTTTCCACAGCACTGGTGGATGTGGCGCAGGCTGATGCGCGAACTCGCCGGCCACGGCTATCGCGCCATAGCCTATGACCAGCGCGGCATGGGCGGCTCCACGATCTCGCCCGCAGGCTATGACAAGCGCACGCTGGCGCACGATCTCGCTGGGCTTCTGGACGCGCTGTCCGTGCCGGAGGCGGCGGTGATCGGCTACGACCATGGCGGCGGCACGGCGCTGGCGTTCGCGTTCGAACATGCCGCGCGCGTGCGCAAGCTGGGCGTCATCGAGTATGCGCCGCCGGGGTATGGATACGAGTACGGCCTGCAGCCGACGCCCAACTGGCAAAGCTGGCAGCTCGCGTTCTTCACGCAGCCCGATGTCGCGGTGCAGTTCATCGCCGGCAAGGAGCGTGAGCTGCTCGCCTGGTACTTCTGGCACTGGAGCGCCAATCCCGACGCCGTCGACCAGGCCGATTTCGAGGTCTACGTGCGCCAGCTGCAGAAGCCCGGCGCCCTGCGCGGCGGCTTTGCGCACTTCGCCGCCGTGTTCGAGGATACCGAGATCTTCAAGGGCTATGGGGACCGCAAGATCGCCGCGCCGGTTCTGGCGCTGGGCGGCGAGCGGGGCGCAGCGACCTTTGTGGAGCAGGCCATGCAGCGTCTGGCCGCGCGTGTCACCGGCGGCGTCATCGCCAATGCAGGCCACTGGATCGCCGACGAACAGCCCGACATGCTGGCCAGGGAAATCCTCGCCTTCCTGCGCAGCCCGGGATGAGCATCGCACGCGCGCCGGGACGCGGAGGGAACGGTGCGGGCCTGCGCGCTGCGCTCGTGTCGGGGTGCGCGGTGCTGGCCGGCGCGCCGACGGCGGCCGCACAGACCGTGGCGCCCGACGCTGACGCCCCGTCCCTCACCGTGTCGCGTTTTGACGAGGACTGGGCCGCCTACTGCAGCGCCGCAGACGGGACCGCTGCGCCGCTCAAGTGCATCAGGGCGTCGGGCGCCACGGTCAGCCTCGGCCTCGATGCGCGTCTGCGCCATGAGTTCTACGATCCCACGGGATTCGGATTCGGCCCGCAGGACGATGACGGCTACGCGCTTGCCCGCGCCGCCGCACACGCCGCTGTGGCGTTCACGCCGCATTGGCGCGCCTTCGGCCAGGTCTTCGCCGCCGATGTGTACGATCGCTCAGGCGGCGCGCGCCCGGCGGACCGCAACCGTTTCGACATCGTGCAAGGCTTTGTGGAATGGCGCCCGCACGGCGACGACAGCGCCTACGTGCGTTTCGGACGCCAGGAGATCGCGTTCGGCGCAGGGCGTCTGTTTGCGGTCAGCGAAGGCTCGAATGTGCGCCGCCAGTTCGACGGCCTGCGGGCCGGCGTGCGCATCGGCGACGTCACCTATCAGGCCGTGGCGACCGGCCTTGTCCAGGTGCGCCCCGGCACGCTCGACGACTCCGCCTCGCTCGACCGCGCCGTCTACGGCGCCGGCGCCGTGCATGAGACCCCGTCGGGGTCGACCTCGGCGATCTACGTCATCGCCGCACGCAGGCCGGAGCGCATCTTCGGCGCGCCCCAGGCCATCCAGGACCGCACCACGCTCGGCGGACGCCTCGTGCGCCAGTCCCCGCGCTGGTTCGGCGAACTGGAGCTGATCGGCCAGTCCGGCGAGGCGGGCGGACGCGATATCGCTGCCTGGGCCGTCGCCGGCGAAGGCGCCTTCAACACCATGCAGAACAATGCGCGGCTGCGCCTTGCGCTGCGTTTCAGCGTCGCCAGCGGCGATCAGAACCCCGCCGACGATGCGCTCAACGGCTTTGACCCCCTGTTTCCCAATCCGAGCTATACGGGCTCCGTCCCGCTCGTCAGCCCGACGAACTCGGTGGCGCTCAATCCGAGACTTGCAGCGACCTGGCCCTCCACGTGGCGGATCTCCGGCGATGTCGCCTTCATCCGCCGCCTGGAGCGCGGCGACGCCGTCTACGCCTTTTCGGGCGCCGCCCTGCCCGCGACGCCTGCGGCGGGCGACACCGTGGGCGCATTGTGGTCGCTCAACGTCGGCCGCCAGATCACGCCGCGCCTGAGCCTGGCGGCGACGGCCGCCTACTTCGACGCCGGCGATTACTTCACCGGCATCCGCGACGCCGACACGCGATTCTCCGCGATCAATCTCAGCTACGCGTACTGACGCGCCGTCGCCGCCGCCCCTCCCGTCGCCGGCTTCAGGCCTGATCCCGCCGGATCGACGCGTGGCGGCCGCCTGTATTGCGCGGCGGCAGCGGATGGCCTTTGATCGCGCCCATGTCCCGCGGACGTCGGGACTTCAGGGGAGGATTTGCGTGCGCGACGCGGGGCGGTTTCTGACGACGCATGTGGGCAGCCTGCCGCGGCCGGCGGGGCTCATCGAGATCATGTTTGCGCGCGAGGACGGCCTGCCGCTCGACCCCGCCGCCGTGGAGGCGGAGATCGCGGCGGCGGTGGACGCCATCGTGGACCGCCAGGCGGCGGCCGGCATCGACATCGTCAACGACGGGGAAATGTCGAAGCCGAGTTACGCCACCTACATCAAGGACCGGCTCGACGGGTTCGGCGGCACGGGCAATTCCTTCGTGTTCCAGGACATCGAGGACTTCCCCGAGATCAAGACGCGCATCCTCGCCGATCCCGGCCGCAAGCACCGCAAGACGCCCGCGTGCAACGGCCCGATCAGCGTGAAGGACATGGAGGCGCCGCGGATCGACGCGCGCCGGCTCACCGCCGCGGTCGCCCGGCACAAGGACGCGCGACCGTTCATGAGCGCGGCGTCCCCGGGCGTGACGACGCTGTTTTTCCGCAACGACTACTACCCCTCGCATGAGGAGTACCTGTTTGCAGTCGCCGAGGGCCTGCGCCACGAGTACGAGGCCATCGCCGCCGCCGGCATCACACTGCAGATCGACTGCCCCGATCTCGCCATGGGCCGCCACACGCAGTACGCGCACCTCGACCTGAGCGGCTTCCGCGACCGCATGGCCCTGCACGTGGAGGCGCTCAACCGCGCGGTGGCCAACATCCCCGCCGAGCAGCTGCGCATGCACATGTGCTGGGGCAACTATCCGGGCCCGCACCACTGCGACGTGCCGTTCAAGGACATCATCGACATCGTCTGGCGCGCCAAGCCGCAGACGATCCTGTTCGAGGCGGCCAACCCGCGCCATGCCCACGAGTACGAGATGTTCGAGAGCATCAAGCTGCCGGAAGGCAAGATTCTCGCGCCCGGCGTCATCGAGTGCCAGTCCAACTACATCGAGCACCCCGAACTGGTGGCGCAACGGATCGCGCGTTACGCGCACCTCGTGGGCCGCGACAACGTCATCGCCGGCGTCGACTGCGGCTTCTCGATCCACGTAGGCTCGGGCGGCGTCGATCCGGGCGTGGCGTTCGCCAAGCTGCGCGCGTTGGCCGACGGCGCGGCCATCGCTTCGAAGGCGTTCTGGCGCTAGGCCGTCAGGCGCAGGAAGTGCGCGAGGACGTCGTTGTAGGCCGCCGGCGCGCACAGGTTGCACAGGTGGCCCGCGCCATCGATCTCCGTGCGCGAGGCCTCCGGCAGCGCCAGCGCCAGCGCATCGCCGGCGCGACGCCGCCACGGCGTATCGCGCGCGCCGGTGATCACGAGCGCAGGCGCCGTGACCCGCGCGGGGTCCACGTCCCGGGCCTGGCTTGGCGCCTCCACGACGAGATCGCGCCCCGCATAGTCGGCCAGCATGGCGGCAGCGCAGGCCTCGGCCTCTGGCGTGCTCGTGCGCATCAGGGGATGGGTGCGCCACTGGTCCTTCATCTCGGCGAGGCGGCCCGCGCGCGCCAGGGCGGCATAGGCGGCCACGGGGATGGCGTCCTCGTCTGCGGGGGCCGACGGGGCGGCGAACGGCGCGCCCTGCAGCACGATGGCGTCGGTGCGGTCGGGAAAGCGGTGCGCGAAGTCGAGGGCCACCCTGCCCGCCTGCGACATGCCCACGACCACGGCGCGCGCCGCATGGGCGCCGTCGAGCAGTCGGGCGACATCATCGGCCTCGCGGAACAGATCCGGCGGCGCCGAGGACCGGCCGAAGCCGCGCCTGTCGGGCGCAATCACGAGATGCGTGTGTGAGAACTCCGCCACCTGCGGCCCCCACATGCGGCGGTCGAGGGTCCAGCCGTGCAGCAGCACAAGGGGCCGGCCTTCCCCTGCCTGCGTGTAGGACAGGGCGCCGCCGTCCACGGCGAGGTCGGCCTCGATCATCGCGCTCCGCGTGCGGCCGGACGGGCTCCCGTCAGGCCGCCTCCGCCCCTCAATGCGCGTGGTCGCTGCGGTAGGTGTTGTTGCTGGTGTGATCGCCGGCCAGCCAGCGGCGCAGCTCGGAGTGCGCCTTCTCGCGCCACTTTTCCTGGTCCTTCACGGCGGCCTCGTCGTCGTTGCAGAACTCGACGATCATGCCGTTGGGGTCCGTGGCGTACACCGAGCGGCAATAGCCGTGCTCGAGGATGAAGTGCTCGGGCTCCTTGTAGCCGGCGGCCTTCAGGCGGGCCTCGATGGCGTCCTGCGTGGCCTTGTCGACGTTCAGCGCGATGTGGTGGAACGGCGAGAACGGCATCTTGGGGCCGAACAGCTCCTGGTCGGCGGGATCGGCGAACTGGAAGAAGGCCAGCGCGCTGCCGTCGGCGAGGCCGAAGAAGGTGTGCATGTACGTGCGCACGGCGCCGAACAGCTCGTCGCTCTCGCAGAACGTGGACATGAGCGGCAGGCCGATCACGTCCTCATAGAACTTGCGGGTCGCTTCCATGTCGCGCGTCACGTAGGCGGTGTGGTGGAGGCGCGCCGGCAGGCCGGCGGCGGCCACGGCCTTGGTCTTCTTCTGTGCGTTTCCAAACAGGCCCATTGTCAGACTCCCATCACCGTCGTGTTGAACATGCCGAGCATGGCTGCAATTTACGCATTGTTTACCACGGGGAACGACGCCCCTCAATTCGTTTTTCGAATTTCACTTCGCATAGCGAAATTCTAGGCGCGGCCGCGCAGCAGTTGCGCGGTGATCTCCGCCACGTGGCGCCCCTGGAAGCGCGCGCCGTCCAGTTCGTTGGCGCTGGGCTGACGCGAGCCGTCGCCGCCGGCGATGGTGGAGATGCCGTAGGGCGTGCCGCCGCTGATCTCGCCCATCTCCGAGTTGCCCGCCCACGTGTACGGCAGGCCGACGATGATCATGCCATGGTGCAGCAGCGTGGTGTGCGTGGACAGCAGCGTGGACTCCTGCCCGCCGTGCTGGCTGGCCGTGGAGGTGAAGGCGCTGCCGACCTTGTTGACGAGCGCGCGGGTGAACCAGAGCGGGCCCGTCTGGTCGAGGAAGTTGCGCATCTGGGCGGCCATGTTGCCGAAGCGCGTGGGCGTGCCGATGATGATCGCGTCGTACTCCGCGAGTTCGCCGGGCTGGGCGATCGGCGCTTCCTGGTCGACCTTGACGCCGGCCTTGGCCGCCACGTCCGCAGGCACCAGTTCCGGCACGCGCTTCACCGCCACCTCGACGCCGGGCACGCTGCGCGCGCCCTCGGCCACGGCGCGGGCCAGCGTCTCCACGTGGCCGTAGCTTGAGTAATAGAGAACGAGGACCTTGGTCACGCGCGGCTCCTTGCCTGCCAGAGAGTCCGTCGCCGGCGCCCCTTCAGGCGCCGGCGACTTCGGTTTCTTTCGTCCGAACAACCAGTTGAACATGTCTTCTCGCGTGACGCGCCAGCCGCGTGCGGACGTCTAGAACGTGCGGGTCAGCTCGACGCCCCAGCGCATCGGCTGGGCCTTGAACAGGAAGCCACCCGGCGAGTATTCCGAGTTGTATTCCGTATCGAGGATGTTCTTCGACCACGCGGTGAACGTCCAGTTCGTCGTGCGCACGCTGGCGCGCACATCGAGCAGGTCCACCGCATCACGCTCCACCGGGCGTGCATCGAGCGCGAGGCCCGGTGCGCTGAAGGGAATGGTGAACACGGTGTCGCCGATGCGGTTGTAGTCGAGGCGCAGGATGCCATCGACGGTGTCGGTGAAGGGCACCGTGTACTGGCCGCCGAGGTTGAGCGTGTAGTCCGACACGAGCGGCGCCTTGGCGCCCACCACCACGGGATCGGGGAACTTGGTGATCTCGCTGTCGGTGTAGCCGAAGCCGGCGTTGATCTGGAAGTTGTCCGTCAGGCGCGCGTTCAACTCGGCATCGAAGCCGAGGTACTCGACCTCGTCGATGTTGCCGAGGTTCTGGGTGGAGTTGGCGGCCAGGAACACGAAGTAGTACGTGCCTTCGGCCTTCGTGCGGTAGGCGCTGGCGCTGAAGTTCGCGCGGCCGTCGAGGAAGCCGCCCTTCACGCCGATCTCGAAGGTGTCGGCGGTTTCCTGGTCGAAGGTGTCGCCCACGTTGAAGAAGCCGCTGGCGGTCGCGACCGCACCGACGCCTGTCTGGTTGAAGCCGCCGCTGCGGAAGCCGCGGCTGTAGCTGGCGTAGAGGTTCAGGTCGTCGGTGGCTTCGTAGCGCAGGATCGCCTGCGGCTGCAGGTCATCCCACGTCTCCTTGCGCACCAGCCCCGTGGCGCACGCGGGGCCGACGGTGCACGGCAGGAAGGCCGTGGGCGTGTCGGTGGTGTTCTCGCGCTCGTCATGGTCGTAGCGGGCGTTCAGCGACAGCTCGAGCTGGTCGGTGAGGCTCGTCGAGGTGGACAGGTAGGCCGCCCAGGCGAACTGCTCCTGCGAGTCCGCGAGGTAGGTGAGCTGCGGGTTGGCGGGGTTCGTGCTGGGCGCACCGCGCACCGGGAACACGCCCGCGCCCGTGTCGATCATGTTGCCCGTGACGATGAAGCGGTCGGTGCTGAACACCTGCGCGCCGGCGATGTAGCGGAACTTGCGGTCCGCCGGCGAGGTGAAGCGGACTTCCTGAGTGAACGTGTCCACGTCCAGGAACTGGCTCTGGTTGAAGTCGAAGCCCACGCGGCTCGCGCCGAACGGATCGAACGGGTAGCCGTCGCCGGTCAGGATTTCCTCGACGCTGTTGTAGCCCGTGATCGAGGTGTACGTGCCGTAGCCGGCTTCGTACGTCAGCTTCAGGGCGCCGTCGTAGATCTCGCGCTCGTTGATGCCGGAGTTGTTGAGGTTGATCTCGCGGCCGGTGAAGTTCGGGTTGTTGAAGTTCGGGTCGCTGAAATCGGGCACCACGAAGTACAGCGCGCGGGTGTCGAGATTGTCGGCCGCGAACCGCAGATCGACGCTGAAGTTGCTGGTCGGCTCATAGAGGAAGGACAGCCGAGCGTTGAGGTTCTCCACCGGATCGGCGTCCTCGTCGGCGGAGGCGTCCACGGTGTTGACGTTCTCGAGGTGGCCTTCGGTGTCGAAGTAGGACACCGCGCCGCGCATCCAGAAGTTTTCCGCCAGCGGCACGTTGAGTGTGCCCTGCAGCTGGTAGCCCGGGCCGGACTCGTAGCCCGCCGACACGCGACCGCCCAGCTCGTTGCCGGGCCGCTTGGTGGTGATGAGGATCGCGCCGCCGATGGCGTTGCGGCCGTAGAGCGCGCCCTGCGGGCCCTTCAGCACTTCGATCTGCTCGATGTCGATCAGCGCCTGGTTGAACTGGGCGGGCTGCGTCATCGGCACGCCGTCGACGACGATGGCGGCGGACGGTTCGCTGTTGCGGGCCTGGGAGATGCCGCGGATCACAAGGAAGCTCGTGCCGGCGTTCTGCGTCTCCACGAAAGTGACGTTGGGCACCGAGGCGATGAAGTCCGCCGGCCGTTCGATGCCGCGCGCCTCGATGGCGGCGGCGTTGAAGGCCGTGACCTGCGCGGGCACGTCCTGCAGGGACTCCGAGCGCTGGCGCGCGGTGACCACGATTTCGTCAGACTGCGCGGACGGCTCATCGCCGGTCTGCGCCAGGGCGAGGCCCGGGCTCGCCAGAAGGGCGAACGCCGAAACGCCAAGAAGACCCAGGAAACGCTTGGAACCCGTCATCATCATCCTCCCCCTGAGCAGCGTTTTGCTGTCCGCGGCCTTCAATGACCACGGCCCGGCGGGCGCAAACCGGCGCCAGCCTGAACTCTAGAATCAAACCCTAAGATTATTCGACATACGAAGTCAAGTTCGATATTCGAAGAAATCAGCCCGTCAGCGAGTGGGCCAGGTACGGGTGCTTCTGCAGCGCCGCCTGGATTTCCCGGGCCGCCTGCTGGAGCAGCGGCAGCCGGGTGCGCACCAGTTCATCTTGCGAGATTCGGGTGGTGGATGTGGAGCAGTTTATCGCCGAGGTGATGCGGCGCTCCCGGTCGAACACCGGCACGGCGACGGAGACGATGCCGTAGTCCAGCTCGTCCAGGGCCGAATCGTAGCCGGTGGCGCGCACCGCCGCGAGACGCGCGCGCAGCGCGTCCGCGGAGGTCACCGTGCGTTCGGTGATGCGCTTGAGCGATGCGCCGGCGAAGTACGTCTCGATGACGTCCTCCGCCTGGAACGCCAGCAGCACCTTGCCGAGGGAGGTGGCGTGCAGCGGGAAACGCGTGCCGACGCTGGCCGTGAGGCGGATGTGGCGCGTGGTGGAGACGTGGGCGATGTAGAGGATGTCCTGCCCCGACAGCACGGCCATGGAGGACGAATCGCCGGTTTCGTCCCGCAGGTACTGCAGGTGCGGCAGCGCCACGGTCTCCAGGTTCATCGACGACACGTACGCCGATCCGAACACCAGCACTTCGGGCCGCAGCAGGAAGCGCCGGCCGTACCGGGCCACGTAGCCCAGGTGCACCAGCGTGTTGAGGCAGCGCCGCGCCACCGCCGGGCTCAGGTTGGTGGCCGCCGCCACCTCGCTCAGCTGCATCTCCGGGTGGTCCTGGTCGAAGGCGCGCAGCACCGAGAGCCCGCGCTCCAGCGTCGAAAGGTACTCCGGGTCCTTGTCGGGCTTGGGCTGACGAGCCATGGCGCACCTTTGCTGCGAGCGCCCGTGCTACAGGCGCCCTCCGGCTGCAGCAATGGCGCGCCCCGGGGAAGCTATTCCGCCGCCGTGGCCGTGCGGCGGGCGCCGAGGATCTCGTTGTTGTGCTCCCCCAGCACCGGCGGCGCGGTGACGGTCATCGACCGTTCCCCGTCGAAGCTGAGCGGGGAGCGAATGGTCCGGAAGCGGCCCATGGTGGGATGGGAGGTCTCCACTTCCAGCTGGAGGTGGCGGGCCTGCGCACTTTCCAGCACCTCGGGCGCGGTGCTGAGCGGCGCGTGCGGCACTTCGAGGCGGGTGAGATGCGCGCACCAGTCGTCGCGCGTGCGCTGGAGAAAGAGCGGGGCGAGGCGCTCGCGCACCTTCTCGTAGTTCTGGATGCGCGCCACCCGGTCGGCGAACTCGGGCCACTTGAGCATGTCCGGCATTCCCACCGCTTCGGCGAGGTTTTCCCAAAACTTGGGCGGCGAAGACATGTGCAGCGCAAGCCACAGCCCGTCCGCACACTCGAACACGTAGGACTGCGACACGTGCGGGCGGCTGAACGGCCCCATCACCTCGTTCGCGGAGAGATAGTGGGTGAAATCGTCGATGTTGAAATGGCACATGGCCTCGAGCATCGAGGTCTCCACGAGCCGGCCCTTGCCGGTGGCGTTGCGCTCATGCAGCGCGGCCAGCACGCCGAGTGCGCCGTAGAAGCCCGTCACCGCATCGCCGATGGCGGGGCCCACCACGCGGGGGTGTTTCGGGTTGATGAGCAGGCGCAGGAAGCCGCTGGCGGCCTGGGCCACCGTGTCGAAGGCGGGGCGCTCCGCCTCCGGTCCATCGGGGCCGAAGCCGGAGATCGAGCAGTAGATCAGCGCCGGGTTGATCGCCTGCAGGCGCTTTGGCCCCACCGACAGCCGCTCCGCCACGCCGGGACGGAAATTCTGGATGAACACGTCGGCGCCGGCCACCAGCTCGTCGAACGCGGCGAGATCGTCCGGCTTCTTGGTGTTGAGCGTGACCGAGCGCTTGTTGCGGTTGTAGGACTGGAAATGCGGGCTGTAGAGGCCGCCCTTGAACGCCCGGAAGGGATCGCCGGTCTCCGGCTGCTCGACCTTGATCACGTCGGCGCCGAGGTCCGCCAAAAGCATGCCGACGGCGGGTCCGGTAATGAAGGCCCCCATGTCGAGGACCGTCACGCCACTGAGCATCCTGGCCATGCACCCTGCTCCACACCACCGCGCGGCGCCGGGCCGGCGCACGCTCTTGCCTTGACAAGGGTATAGAAAATTCGAATAACGAACACAACTTCGAAATTCGAAGATTGTGTGCGGCAACCGTGGGCGGCACGCCTGCCGGCGCCGCGTTTGGTATGGAAAGTGCCGGCCCCGGGCGCGTCCCCGTCGCCGGGCATCCGCTTCAGACGCCCACCCCGCGAGGACCCCCGCATGCGCATCGGCAAGCAGGACCAACCGTTCAGCGCCATCACCACATCGGACGCCGCGCGCATCGTCGTGCGCGGCCATGACCTGTGCGAGGACCTGATCGGCAAGATCGATTTCACGTCCTACTTCTGGCTGCTGGTGACAGGCAACCCGCCGACGAAGGAGCAGAAGTTCTTCGCGGACGCCGTGCTCACCGCCATCGCCGAGCATGGCCTGGTGCCCAGCGTGGTGGCCACGCGGATGACGTACGCCGCGGCGCCGGAGGCCTTCCAGGGCGCGGTGGCGGCGGGCCTGCTGGGCTGCGGCTCCGTGGTGCTGGGCAGCGCCGAACGCTGCGGCCAGTTCCTCGATGAGTGCCTTGCGCTCGCGGCGCGCGAGAACCTGTCCCCGCGCGAGGCCGCCCACCGCGCCGTCACGCAGCTGCGCGCGGAGAAGAAGGCCATCCCCGGCCTCGGCCATCCCCAGCACGACAAGGGCGACCCCCGCGCCAACCTGCTGCTCCAGCTCGCCGAGGAGCACGGGATTGTCGGGCGCTACATCACCATGCTGCTGGCCGTGCGCGACGTGCTGCCGGAGGTGCTGGGCCGCGCGCTGCCGATCAACGTCAACGGCGCCATCCCCGCGGTGATGCTGGACGTAGGCTTCCCGCTGGCGGCGCTGAAGGGCATCTCCCTGCTGGCGCGCACCGCCGGCCTCATCGCCCACCTGCAGGAGGAGTCCGAGCGCCCGATCGGGTTCATCCTCTCCGGCAAGGCCGCCGAGGCCATTGCGTACGACGGCCCGGAGCGGTAGCGGCGCACGTCAGAACAATACGGGAGGACACGATGCTGCTGCCGACATCCCTGGTGGGCTCCTACCCGCAACCGGACTGGCTGATCGACCGCGAAAAGCTGGCCGGCCGCTTTCCCCCGCGCGTGCGCGCCCGCGAGCTGTGGCGGGTGGGCCCGGAATATCTGGAACAAGCGCAGGACGACGCCACCCTGCTCGCCATCCGCGACCAGGAGCGCGCGGGCCTCGACATCATCACCGACGGCGAGATGCGCCGCGAGAGCTACTCCAACCGCTTCGCGAATGCGCTGGACGGCGTCGATCTCGACAACCCCGGCACCGCGCTGGACCGCAGCGGCCATCCCAATCCCGTGCCGCGCGTGGTGGGCAAGATCCGTCGCCGCCATGCGGTGGAGGTGCGCGACGTCGCGTTCCTGCGCGCCAACACCGACCGCAAGATCAAGATCACCGTGCCCGGTCCGTTCACCATGGCGCAGCAGGCGCAGAACGATTTCTACGCGTCCGAGGCGGAGATGGCGCTCGACTACGCCGCCGCCGTCAACGCCGAGATCCGGGACCTGTTCGCCGCCGGCGCCGACTATGTGCAGATCGACGAACCCTACATGCAGGCCCGGCCCGAGAAGGCCCGCGCCTTCGGCCTCGATGCACTGAACGCCGCGCTCGACGGCATCAGCGGCAACACCGCGGTGCACATCTGCTTCGGCTACGCCGCCATCATCCACGAACGCCCCAACGGCTATTCGTTCCTGCCCGAGTTCCACAACTGCCACGTGGCGCAGATCTCCATCGAGACCGCGCAGTCCAATCTCGACACCTCGGTGCTGGAAAGCCTGCGCGGCAAGACCATCATCCTCGGGGTGATCGACCTTGCGGACCCTGCGGTGGAAACCGCCGAGACGGTGGCGGCCCGCATCCGCCGCGCCCTGCCCCACGTGGACGCCGACAAGGTCGTCGTCGCCCCTGATTGCGGCATGAAGTACCTCCCCCGCGCGACCGCGTTCGGAAAGATGCAGGCGATGGTCGCCGGCGCGGCGCTGGTGCGCGCGGAACTGGCGTAGCGACGCGGCTTTCGCCTCTGTGGCGAACCCGGCGCGCGTGTGCGCAGCCCGGCCCCGCAAATGCGCCGCCGGGGTCTCGACAGCGGCCCCGTCTCCTTCGATGCTGACGGAAAGGCCGTGCGCGGGAATGCGTGTGCGCAGGCCGTGCGGGGAAAATTCATGAAGCGTCTTGTGTCCATCGCCGCCGCCGCCCTGTGCCTGGCGCTCACGCAGGCGGCCGCGCCCGCCGCCGCCGACCAGGCCGAGCGCGTGGTGGTCGTGAAGGCCGGCCGGCTGGTGGACGTGGTCGGCGCGCGCGTGCTTGAGAATCAGGACATCGTGATCCGCAACGACCGCATCGTCGCCGTCGGCCCCGGCGCGGGCGCATCGGCGTCCGCCGGCGCGCAGGTCATCGATCTGTCCGGCGCCACCGTGCTGCCGGGCCTCATCGATTCGCACGTCCACCTCACCAGCCGCGCCGACGTGCACGGCCTGCGCCGCCTCACCGTCTCGCAGCCGCGCGCCGCCATCGCCGGCGTGGCGAATGCGCGGGCCACGCTGATGGCGGGCTTCACCACGGTGCGCAATCTCGGTGCGCCCGGCTTCACCGACGTGGCGCTGCGGGACTCCATCAACGACGGCGAAACGGTCGGTCCGCGCATGCAGGTCTCCGGCCCCACCGTCAGCATCACCGGCGGCCACGGCGACCAGAACCTGCTGCCGCCCGAGTACGCGGAGACCGCCCGGGGCGGCGGCGTGGCCAACGGGCCATGGGCGGTCCGCGAGCGGGTGCGCGAAAACTTCAAGTACGGCGCGGACCTGATCAAGTTCACCGCCACCGGCGGCGTGCTGTCGGCCAACACCGCCCTCGACGCCCAGCAGTTCGACATCGAGGAAATGCGCGCCATCGTGCAGGAGGCGAAGCTCGCCGGCAAACGCGTGGCCACGCACGCCCACGGCGCCGCCGGCATCCGCGCCGCGATCGAGGCCGGCGTCGCCTCCGTGGAGCACGCAAGCTTCATCGACGCCGAAGGCATCCGCCTCGCCGTGCGCAACGGCACCTACCTGTCCATGGACGTCTATGTGTCGGACTACATCCTGGGTGAAGGCGAGCGCGCGGGCATCCTGCCGGAATCGCTCGCCAAGGAGCGCGAGGTCGGCGCCCGCCAGCGGGAGAACTTCACCCGCGCGCTCCGCGCCGGCGCCAAGATCGTGTTCGGCACGGACGCGGGCGTCTATCCGCACGGCCAGAACGCCCGCCAGTTCGCGTTCATGGTGCGCGGCGGCATGACGCCGATGCAGGCGATCCGCAGCGCCACCGTCTCCGCCGCCGATCTCATGGGCTGGAGCGACCGCGTGGGCGCCGTCTCCCCCGGCCTCTACGCGGACCTTATCGCCGTGACCGCCGACCCCCTCGCCGACGTCCGCGCCCTGGAAACCGTGGGCTTCGTGATGAAAGGCGGCGTCGTCCACCGCAACGAGATCCCCGCCCGCTGAAGGGCGGTGTGGGTGAAGGGGCGGCGGACGCCCCACGCCGGTCAGGCCGGCAGACCCAGGCTGGCGGACAGAGAGGGATTCGAACCCTCGTTACGGTTTCCCGTAAACACGCTTTCCAAGCGTGCGCCTTCAGCCACTCGGCCACCTGTCCGTTCCGGAGCGCCATGCGCCGCCCGATCCTGCGTCGCGCGGGATGGCCGGTGTCGATGGCGCAGCGAGCGGGTCGTCTAGCACCGGAACCCGCGGCGCGCCAAGGGCCCCGCATGTGCTCTCGGCGGCCGCCCCAGCCCGTTGGCGCGGCGCGGGCCTGGGATCCGCCGCCGCCATAGTTGGCCTTTCGCCGACCGGATTCTTTGTCTAGGTTAGATCACGGTCAATTGTATTCTCGTGGGGAGAAGCATGCGCCACCCTTTCGCGGTTCTCAGGTTTGCGTCCCTTGCCGGGGGCGGCGCTCTGGCGCTGGCCGCCCTGTTCGGGGTGCTTGCGCCGGCCCCTGCGGCGGCGGCCCCGGCCTGCGCCAGCGTCGACCCCGACGGGCTCGGCCGCAGCACCAATGGCGCGGAGCTCAAGCGGATCGCCGAGGAGTGCGCGGCCTTCGCCCGGGGCCAGGGCGGCGCGCGGCCGCGGCTGGACGAGACGGTGTACCCCGCCTTCATCGCCATGCGCGCCTACAACCGCATCGGCGACATCGCGGGCCGGCCAACGCCCGTACCGGGGCTGACGCCGGAGGCCGCCTACTGCGAAGCCAGCCGCCTGTCGGACGAGACCGCCAACCGCGCCGCCATGCCGCCCCGCAACGAGCGGGAGCGCAAGAGCGCGCTGCAACGGGCGCTCGTAAGCGGGCGCGCCGTCGAGCGCGCGCATGCGCTGATCGGGCTTTCGGAGGCGCCCACGCAGGCCTGCCTGCCCGGCCGCAATCGCGAGGACATGCTGGCCGACGCCATCCGCACCGCCGCACCGGCGAGCGACGACATGTTTTACCACGAGTTCCTGTTCCTGCGGGCGCGCGCCTACGCGGGCCTGGGCGGTCCGGGCGGCGACATCAACGCCCGCCGCGACCTGGAAACCGTGGCGGCCTCGACCTCGCCGCTGCGGGCCCGCGCAACGGCGGAGCTGGCCAACTTCAAGACCGGCTGTCCCGCCGGGGACGCGTTCACGGCGGAGCTGGCGGTCACCGCCATCGTCGCCATCGAGAACAGCCAGGTGAAGGATTTCGACTGCCTCGGCCGCGCCTATCACATCGCCGGGCGCTACGGGGACTCCTGGCGCGCCTTCGAACGGGTGTCGCCTCGGACCGCCGCGTCCTTCGCGGGCGCAGGCAAGGCGCGTCAGGCGGGCGGCGACGCGCGCGGCGCGGTGCGGGACTATGAGTCCGCAAAAAACCTCGAGCCGACGACAAAGCGGCGCATCGACTTCGCCAAGGCGCTGGCCGCCGCGCAGGATCTCCGTCAGGCGGAGATCGCGTTCACGGCCGTCGCGACGGAGACTCGCAGCGTCGAGGCGTATGAGGCGTGGATCGCTTTTCTGGAAAGCCAGGGCAAGGATACGTCGCTGCAGTACACGACCCTGAGAGGCCTCTATGGCGGCAGCCCGCCCAACAAGGTGCAGCTGCGAATTCTTGAGGCAAGCATCGCCACGACGACGCCGGCGGACGTGCAGGCGGTAATGGGCGGACTCACCGGCGCCGATCTGGCCGACGCTCGCTACCTGCTGGGTATCCTCGCCCTCAAGGGTCGCGGCGGCGGCTGGGAGACGGCGGTGCGCGAGGCGGACCTCGCCGCCGCGGGCGGGGCCGAGAAGCACCGCTCGCTCCAGTGCCTCGCCAACCTCGCCCGCGACTTCTCCGGGACGGTGGAGACACGCACCGGCGCGGGTTACTGCGCCGGCGGCGGCACGGCGGAAGCGATGCTGCTGAAAGGCCTCTATGCCATCGCCGTCGCCGGCACGTTGCCCGTGGGGCGCCGCGAGGCGCCGCTGCGGGAGGCGCGCAACGTGTTCGCCGGCGGCAGGCAGCTGGGCGGCCTGGACAAGCCGCCCACCTTCGCCGCACTCGTGGGCCCTGGGATGACGCTCGGGGATCTGCTCACGTTCGGCGCAGCGGAGTCGGAAGTCTGCCTCGGCGCCAATTCGTCGTTGCCGGCCAACGAGTGGGACGCCGGCAAAGTCCAGCGCGCCCGTGCTTTCCTGGCGTCGGTGCGTGTAAGCTGCTGATGTCAGGGTCATCCAGGATCGGGGGAAAGGGTTTCACATGAGCGATAACAACATCGTTCCGGCGGGCGGAGACGGCATCTCGGGCTCCCAGGTGCCCGACATGTTCCGCGACCACCAGGCGCCGAAGCCGCAGGTCGACGACAAGCCGGTGCAGGAACTGAAGCGCCAGCGCGCCGGGCTCATCGTGGCGTTGCTGGTGGCCGCGGGCGTCGTGATCACGCTGTACTTCCTCTACGGCTCCACCGGCCGCAACGAAGACAGCATGCGCCAGGAGCTGCTCGCCGCGCAGAAGACCATCGTGGAGAAGGACAACCAGATCCTGCAGATCAGCAAGGAGCGCGACGAGGTGCGCCAGCGCTACGCGTATCTCGAATACATGCGGTCCAACATCGCGGCGTCGTCGCGGCGGATCCAGGACTACATGGCGGAAAATCCCCTCTATCGCCGCCAGCTCAACGCCAAGACGCTCGACGACATCGAGACCGAAGTGGATCTGCAGGGCCCGGTGATCAAGGAGCTGACGGACCGCTACGAACGGCTTGTGGTGGTGGAGAAGGAGACGCGCACCTACCAGCCGCCGCCGCCAGCGCCGCCTAAGCCGGAACGCGGGTCCATGTCGATCGAGTAGTCGTTCCCGGCGGCCCCCGCCGCAGACAAACGGACGCCTCCATGCTATCCAGATTCCCGGGGCTCGCCCCACCGGGACGCACGGTTTCACGACGGAGACACAACCATGGCTGATGTGGACATCTTCTTCTTCAAGGCCGCGCCGCCGGAGCAGGTCGCCGCCAACAGCATCGACTCTCTGCTGGACCAGTTCCGCAACCACCGCGCCAACGACTGGTCGATCCAGGAGGCGTTCATGTGCCTCATCCTCTCGGCCGCCGTGTGCGACGGATCGTTCACGCCGGAGGAGGATGCGGAGGTCCGGGCGCTGGCCTTGCGCACGCGGACGCTGAAGTCGCTCGATCCCGCCAAGCTCGCCGCCGTCAACCAGACCGTGAAGCAGCGCCTCGGCAGCCGGCCCGAGGGCGTGCGCGAAGCGTGCGAGGCCCTTCCCGCCGACATGCGGCTGGCGGTGTTCGCCCACTGCGTGGACGTGTGCCTGGCCGACGGCATCATGATGAAGGCGGAAACGGACTTCCTGAACAACATCTCCCGCCACATGCAGCTGACGCGGGAGGACGCCACCAACGTGCTCCAGGTGATCCTGACCAAGAACCGGTTCTGAGCCATCGGCGCCGCCGGCCGGGCGCGCACCGCGTCCGGCCGGGGCAGTCGTAACTGCCGCGGGGTCTTCCTACGTAGTGGGCTCACCCTCCCCGGAGTCGCTCCCGATGTTCCTGCGCAGCAAGCCCCTCACTCTGCCCACCGCCGCCGACGCCCTGCCGGGCCGCGACCGGGCCATCCCCGTCCCCATCGCGCACTTCGTCCATGGCCGCCCCATCGCGCCGCCGTTCCCGGCGGGGATGGAGGAGGCGGTGTTCGCGCTGGGCTGTTTCTGGGGCGCAGAGCGGGTGTTCTGGAAGACGCCGGGCGTGTGGACCACCGCGGTGGGCTACGCCGGCGGCGTCACGCCCAACCCCACCTACGAGGAAGTCTGCTCCGGCCGCACGGGTCACACGGAAGTGGTGCGCGTGATCTTCGATCCCGCGCAGGTGAGCTATGCGGCGCTGGTGAAGCTGTTCTTCGAGAGCCACGATCCCACGCAGGGCATGCGCCAGGGCAACGACATCGGCACCCAGTACCGCTCCGCCATCTACACGAGCACGCCGGCGCAACTCGCCGCCGCACAGGAGGCGAAGGCCGCCTACGAGACCGCGCTGCGCGCCAAGGGCCACGGCGCCATCACCACCGAGATTGCGCCTGCGGGCGCGTTCTACTACGCCGAGGAGTATCACCAGCAGTACCTGGGCAAGAACCCCGGCGGTTACTGCAACATCGGCGGCACGGGCGTATCCTGCCCCGTCGGCCTGTCCGCATGAGACGCGCCGCGTGACGCCGAAGCAGGTGGAGGCGGCGGCGCTGGCGTTGCCGGGCGCCGTCGTCACCTATCCCTGGGGCGAAGGCCACCCGGTCTACAAGGTCGGCGGCAAGATGTTTG
>JAIYAO010000165.1 GCA_027488965.1 Alphaproteobacteria bacterium | reverse complement strand
TGGACGGCGACGACGGCGCCGAGCGTTTCGCCGCCATGGAAGCGGCGCTGCGCGAAGCGGAAGCCAAGGCCGCCGACGTGGAACGCCGCGCCGCCCAACTGGAAACCGCGCTCGACGCCGCGCCCGCCACGCCGGGCATCGATGTGGCGGCCATGAGCACGCGCATCCGCCAGCTGGAAGCCGAACTCGCCGCGCGCGACATGGACGACAGCATCGCCCGCATGCCGGTCCCCGAACCGGCGCCCGCGCCTGCGCCGGCGCCCACGCCTGACCTCGACGATGCGCTCAACAGGCAGCGCTGGCAGACGCGCTACCTGCAGGCGCGGGTGCGCTACCTGGAAAGCCTGCCGGCGGCCCCGCCGCCGGCGCCGGTCGCGCTCGCAGCGCCGGTAGAGCCCGCAGCGCCCGTGGACGAGGAAGCGGAAAACCGCCGCCGCTGGCGCCAGCGCTACCTGGAAGCGCGGGTGGCGTGGCTGGAGGGCCGCGTCCGCGACGCCGTGCAGATGCGCGCCAGCCTCATGGCCGAGGTGAACGCCCGCGACGAGCGCCTGCGTGCGCTGGAATCGGCGGTCGCCGCGCCGCCGCCGGAAGATCCGCGCCTGGCCGATCTCTCGCGCCACGCCGCCGAACTGGAAGGTGCGCTCGCCGCCGCGCGCGCCGACGCCGCCCATGCCGCGCGCCGCGTGGCGGAGCTTGAGGCGGGCCACGCCCGTCTGGAAGCCCATATCGCCGATCTGGAAAACCGGCCCGCGCCGGAGCCTGCGCCTGCGCCCGCACCGCCGTCCGATCCCGAAGCGGGCAGCCTCCGCTGGCGCTCGCGCTACCTCGACAGCCGCGTGCGCTTCCTGGAGCAGTCCATCGCCGCCACGTCACGTGAAAGCCCGCCCGCACCCGCCGCGCGCGAGGACGCCTTTGCGCCGCTCGCGCCCGCCGGCGCCGAAGTGCGCCCCGCCGGCATGCCTGCGCCGCGCGACGGCGCGCGCGACGACCTGCGCCTCATCGACGGCATCGACCCGCGCGTGGAGAGCACGCTCAACTCGCTCGGCGTCTATCACTTCGACCAGATCGCCGCGTGGACGCCCGCCAACATCGACTGGGTGGAGCGTTACCTCGCGTTCCGCGGCCGCATCGGCCGCGAGGACTGGGTGCGCCAGGCCCAGGCGCTGGCCCGCGGCGAAGGCGCCGCCGGGCGTCGGCGCTACCTCGAAGACGAGACGGCCTGACGCGGCCTCTCAGTGACGGCGTAGTCGCGTCCTTCCCCGCGAGGGGAAGGTGGCTCGACGCGGTACGCGTCGAGACGGATGGGGCAGCGGCGCGCATCACGCTACACTGCACCCATGACCGACCCCACGCCCCAGTTCGCCTTTGACGCCCCCGTCACGCCCGACCACATCGACGAGCTCGGCCATGTGAACCACAAGGTCTATGTGGCGTGGGCGGAGGAGGCGGGCGTGCGCCACTGGCGCGCCGTCGCGCCGCCGGAGATGCAGGGGCGCTACGTCTGGGTAGCCTCGCAGCTGGAGATGGCGTTCCTGCGCGAGACGAAGCCGGGCGAAACCGTGCGGGTGGAGACATGGCTGGGCGCGCTGCGCGGCGCGCGCTTCGACCGCCACGTGCGCATCCTTGGGCCCGACGGCGGCGTGCGCGCCCGCGCCCAGACCACCTGGGCGCTCCTCGACGCCGCCACTCGCCGCCCTGTGCGCGTTCCACCCGAGATCGTCGCCCTGTTCGGCGCGTAACCCTCTCCCGCTTGCGGGAGAGGGACAGACGCTGCGCAGCAGCGTCAGGGTGAGGGCCCGTGAGACGCCAGGGCCAGCCGCACACGCGCCAGCAGTGCGTCTCCCGAAAGCGCCGTCCGCGCCGGCACACGCAAGATGCGCCATCCCGCGGCGGCAAGAGCGGCGTCCCGCGCGCCATCGTGCGCCGCCACGTCGTCGCGCTGATGGATAGAGCCATCGATTTCGATCGCGAGACGCGCCCGCACGATCGCGAAGTCCACGATCACCCGGCCGATGGCGTGTTGCCGCCGCACGGGCCAACCGTGATCGCGCAGGCCGCGCAGCGCACGCCAGGCGGTCTGCTCAGGCAGATTTGAGGCGCGGCGCAGGCTTCGCGCGCGCGCGATGTTCTGTTCGTCCCGCATGCCGGCGTCCCTCGGGCCCTCACCCTGACCGCGCTGGCGCGCGGTCTGTCCCTCCCCCGCAGGCGGGGGAGGGCGCCTTCAGCCCTTGAAATAGGCGGCGAGCTTGTTGCCGGTGGGGTCGCGCACATAGGCGCCGTAGAACGGGGGCGTGAAGTTCCCGCGCACGCCGGGGGCGCCTTCGTCCGTACCGCCGGCCTTGAGCGCGGCTGCATGGAACGCGTCCACCGCCGCGCGGCTTGCGGCCTTCAGCGACAGCATGGAGCCATTGCCGAACGTGGCGGGCTGGCCGTTCTCGGGATTGCAGAGGTAGAACTCCAGCCCTTCGGACTTGCCGCCGAAGCCGTAGCCCGCCCAGCCGCCGTCCTTGAAGGTGCGGGCGAAGCCCAGCGGTTCGAACACCGCATCGTAGAAGGCCACGGCCTTTTCCAGGTCGTTGTGGCCGATGGTGACGTAGCCGATCATGCGAAGTCCTCCCGGTCATGACGGGTAGCGCAGCGCGTTTTCGCGGTCAAGAACAAAGGCGGAACGTTCAGCCCTGAGACTTGTGCGCGAGCGCGGCGGCGTTGGCTTCCCAGTTGCGCCCGTCGAACGCCACCACCGTGAGCGCAAGCCCGTGGCCGTCGTCGAGACAGCGTACGTTGACGTCCACGCCATCGGGGTTCGAGCGCGGGATGTACCAAGGCTTCACGCCGCAGACGCTGCAGAAGAGGTGCTCGGCCACGCCGGTGTTGAAGCGGTAGCTGGTGAGGCGCTCCGCGCCCTGCAGGATGCGGAAGCGCGCCTGCGGCACGATGAGGTGCACGAACCCCGTCTTCGCGCAGACGGAGCAGTTGCAGTCCTCCACCTCCACCGCATCCGGGCACTGCACGGAGAACCGCACCGCGCCGCAGTGGCAGCCGCCGTCGCGCCATTTCATGTCAGGACTCATCGAAAAACACCTTGCACAAGGCGTCCGCCGCCGCGCCGGCGGGCACGATACCGGCCGCCACGTCGCGTTCAAGCGCTGGCAGGCGCGCCTGCACAGCGGGGTGCGCGCGGAACGCGGCGCCGAGGCGTTCGTCGATCAGCGCGCGCATCCAGCCGATCTGCTGGTCTGCGCGCCGCGCCGCGCGCGCGCCGTTGGCGTCCATGATCGCGCGATGGCGCAGGACTTCGGCCCACACCGCATCGAGCCCCGCATTGTCGGCGCCGCTCGCGGTCAGCACGGGCGGGGACCAGTCGGGATGCAGGGGCGAAAGGATGTGCAGCGCATCGGCGTAGGTGCGCCTGGCGCGCTCCGCCGCCTGGCGGTCGATGTCGGCCTTGTTGACGACGATCATGTCGGCGAGTTCGAGCAGGCCCTTCTTGATGCCCTGCAACTCGTCGCCCGCGTTGGGCAGCATCAGCACGAGGAAGAAGTCCACCATGCCGGCGACCATCGTCTCGCTCTGGCCGACGCCTACCGTCTCCACGATCACCACGTCGTAGCCGGCGGCCTCGCACAGCAGCATCGTCTCGCGCGTCTTCTGCGCCACGCCGCCCAGCGTGCCTGACGATGGGGAGGGGCGGATGAAGGCGTGCGGATCGGCGGAGAGCGTCGCCATGCGCGTCTTGTCGCCGAGGATCGAGCCGCGGCTGCGCTGCGATGTGGGATCGACGGCGAGCACCGCTACGCGGCGGCCCGCCTTCGTGAGGTTGCCGCCCAGCGCCTCGATGGTGGTGGACTTGCCCACGCCCGGCACGCCGGTGATGCCGACGCGGTCGGCGCGGCCGGTGTAGGGCATCAGCGCCGCGAGCAGCGCCTGCGCTTCGGCCTGATGGTCTGCGCGCATCGATTCCACCCGCGTGATCGCGCGCGCTAGGGCGGCGCGATCGCCGGCGCGGATCGCGTCCGCCGAAATCACGCCGCCAGCTCCGCGCAGATGGACAGCACCGACGCGCCGTAGCGCTTCAGCTTCGCCTCGCCCACGCCGCCGATGCGCGACAGGTCCGTGAGCGTTTTGGGCCGCGCGTCGGCGATGGCGGCCAGCGTCGCGTCGTGAAAGATCACGTACGGCGGCACTTTCTGCTCCTCGGCCTTCTCGCGCCGCCAGGCGCGTAGCGCGGCAAACAGCGGCGTCTCGTTGAGCACCGCGCCCTTGCGCGCGGCGCGGTCGGCGCGGCGCTCCTCCGGCGAACGCCGGCCCGCCTTCTTCGCCGGCTCCCGGATGCGGACGGGAAGCTCCTTCTTGAACAGTGCGCGTACGGCGGCCTCGTCGGCCACCTGCACCACGGGGCGCATGTCCTCGCCGCCCTCGGTCAGCACGCCGTCGAACAGCAATTGGTCGAACACGGCGCGCCAGTGCGCTTCGTCCACGTCGGCGCCGATGCCGTAGGTGGTTTTCGTGGCGTACTGTTCGTCGGCGGCGTTCATGGGCGGGCGGCCCATGAGATGGTTGATCACGCGCGCGCGGCCGAAGCGCTGGTCGGTGCGCAGCACGGCGGCCACCGCCTTCGACGCCCATTCGCTCGCATCGACGGAGGCCGGCGGCTCAAGGCAGATGTCGCACACGCTGCAGACGTCGACGTTCTCCTCGCCGAAGTAGCGACGCACGCCGGCGCGCCGGCAGGTCATCCCGTCGAGGTACGTGAACAGCTGGCGCGCTTTCTTCGCCTGGGCGGCCTTCACCGCGGGGTCGACGCCGCCGCTGTCCTCGATGAAGCGCAGCGTGCGGCGCAGGTCGCCCGCGCCGTAGAGCGCAAAGCCCTCCGCAGGCGCGCCGTCGCGGCCCGCGCGGCCCACCTCCTGCCAGTACGCCTCGATGGAGCGCGGCGCATCGGCGTGGATCACGAAGCGCACGTCCGGCTTGTCGACGCCCATGCCGAACGCGATCGTCGCGGCCATCACCACGTCGTCGTCGTTCTGGAAGCGGTGCTGGCGGTCGGCGCGCACGCGCGGATCGAGGCCGGCGTGGTAGGCGAGCGCGGGCACGCCCGCTTCGGTGAGCTTCTGCGCGATGTCCTCGGTGGCGTCGCGGGTGCCGGCGTACACGATGCCGGCGAGGCCGCGCCGCGCCGTGACGAGCTCGACGATGCGTTTCTTCGCATTGTCCTTGCGCTCGGCGGCGAGGATGAGGTTAGGGCGATCGAACGAGGCCACGAACGTGCGCGCGTGGTCGAGCCGCAGCTGGCGGCGGATGTCGGCCTGCGTCTCGCGGTCGGCGGTGGCGGTGACGGCGAGCCGCGGCGCCTGCGGGAAGATCTCCGCGAGCCGGCCGAGCATGCGGTACTCGGGGCGGAAGTCGTGGCCCCACTGCGACACGCAGTGCGCCTCGTCGATGGCGATCAGCGAGATCTTCGCGTGGCGGAGCCGGTCGAGCCCCGCGCCGGACATGAGGCCTTCGGGCGAAATGTAGAGCAGGTCGAGCGCGCCTTCCGACAGCGCGGCCAGCACGCTGAGCCGCTCGTCCGGCGGCAGGCTGGAATCGAGCCGCGCCGCGCGCACGCCGAGGTCGCGCAGCGTCGCCACCTGGTCCTGCATCAGCGCGATCAGCGGCGAGACGACGATGGCGAGGCCATCACGCAGCAGCGCAGGGATCTGGTAGCACACGCTCTTGCCGCCGCCCGTGGGCAGGATCGCGACGGCGTCGCGGCCCGCGAGGATTTCGGAGATCACGTCCGCCTGCAGGCCGCGGAACTCGGGGTGGCCGAACACCCGGCGCAGCGTCTCGCGCGCGGCGTCGAGGGGATTTTCGCTGCGTTCCGGCGCGGGGAGACTCATCGGAGCCTTATGCCCGAAGGCGCGGCGCGGAAGAACCCTCTCCCGCCTGCGGGGGAGGGACAGGCGCGCAGCGCCAGGGTGAGGGCAAGTAAGACGATGGAGCGCCGGCGTCTCACCGGCCCTCACCCTGACGTCGCTGCGCGCCGTCGGTCCCTCCCCCGTGAACGGGGGAGGGGGCAATCAGAGCTTCACCGCCGTGCCGCTGGCCGTCACCATCAGCATGGTGCCCTGGCTCACCGTCTCGTAGTCGAGGTCGACGCCCACGATGGCGTCCGCGCCGCGCTTCTTCGCCTCGGCTTCCATTTCCCGGAGCGCGGTGTCGCGCGCTTCGCGCAGCACTTCCTCGTAGCTGCCGGAGCGGCCGCCGATCACGTCGCGGATGCCGGCGAAGAGGTCGCGGAACACGTTGGCGCCGAGGATCGCCTCGCCGGTGACGACGCCGAGGTACTCCCGCACGGGGCGGCCTTCGAGCGTGGGCGTGGTGGAGACGATCATGGGCGGCGGTCCTCCTCGTGGTGCGGGAGATGTGGGAGGTTCGCCGCCGTGTTCAAGCGCTCAGTCGCCGCCGCCGTTGCGCCGGTTCGCACGGGAGACGGGCGCCGCCAGCGCGCGGTCGAACTCGCGGCGCAGGACATCGGCGTCGATGGGGCCTGCGATCCAGCGCACGTAGTCGTCGGCGCGGTGCATGATCAGCGACGGCGCGGCCGGCGCGTTCCACGTCGCGGCGAACTCCCGGTCGCGCGCGAGATCGACGACGACCACCGACGCATGGCGGTAGGTACGCTCCTGCAAGAGGCGCGCGATGGCGTCTTCCTGCGCGGCGGCGAGGGGGGCGTCCACGAACAGGAGCGCCGCCGGCCCGTCGTTCTCGATGAGATGCTGCGCAAGGCTGCGCTCGTAGGGAAAGATGCGCGGCGATGCGGGGCCGGCGAAGGCGATGGGCGCAGCGGCGAGGGCGGCGGCGAAGAGGGCGGGGACGGCTCGCTTCATGGCGTCCTCGCGATGTCAGGCGGGCAGGTTGAGATCGGCGAGACGCAGGGCCACACCTGGCACGTGCTGCGCCGTGGCGGTCTCTCCGAAGCCGACGATGGCCGGCTCCCCATACGTCCCGTCTTCGCGCAGGCGATAGACGATGATCCGCCGCGTTTCGCACTCGATGCGCCAGTGCTCCCGCACGCCGCCCTTCTCGTAGGCGGGGACTTTCACGTCGCGGTCCCAGTCGATGGTCGTGTCGGAGACTTCGATGACGAGCAGGACGTTGGCGCCGGTGACGTCGCCCGAGGACGGGCGGTCGTGGATGTAAAAGTCGGGGCTCGGCGCATACCCCTCGACCAGATCGAGCGTCTTGTCCGGCACCACAACAAACGGCGGGTCCAGCCGCCTGACAAGCCACCTGTTGACCGCCGCATTCCAGTCCCGCGTGCGTGTCCCGTCCGCCGGCATTTCGTAGATGTCCCCGTCGATCAGTTCGATATCCGGATAGCCTGGAAAGTCGCCGCGTTCCCACATGCGCAACACTTCAGGCAGCGCGAAGCGATGCTTCGCGGGCGCACGCAGCGGCTGAGGGATTGGGGCGTTCATGGGGGGGGAACTAGCAGAACACAGGGTGATTGTCATCACGGGTGAATGGCGCTGATGGACAAGGCCTTCCGCGTGCGGATGTGCGCGGTGTTCGAGTTTGAAACCGGGACCGACAGGATCGTGTGTGAGCTGATGTATTTCGATCAGGGGACGATTTTGCGGCAGTTGGGCGTGGGGTGAACTACCAGCGGTATGCGAGGACACGCTTTAGTTCCCGTTCATGAGCAGTTCTTCGCGTCTACAATGGCGCGGTTCTGTCAATGCCGAGCAGCCAATAGTATCCACCGCCAGGTATGCCTTCAGGAATCTCCTCGCTAACTTCATCTTCCGGTCCGAGCACGACAAGGGAGCAAAGAAGAGGTTCGCCAATTGTCTTCTGCACCGCTCCGAGCGCGGTCAGTTTCGCGTAGAGAACTCTGCGCGCGGCGGCGGTGTCACGCTTGTTTTGCATCTCCAGCATCTCTGCATATGTAAGAATGTGAGGGCGCTTTACAGCACGTTCAGTCAGGAGCAGGCGAACTTCGGATAGCTCGCCTGAGTAGGTATTCTTCAGCGCCATCGCGTTTCGCGCCGCAAGCGGGTCGTCCAGTGCGAGGAGAATTTGTCGGGCTGCTTCACAGGCGTTGTCAGCATCCAGGGCCTTTATCGCCTCTTGATGTGCCCACTTGTTGCGCAGCGCGGCGAGCAATTTCAGGCTATCCCTTACTTGCAGGGAGAAGCGCCACTCGGAGCCCTCAAGAAGATAAAGGATCGCGGCGGCATCTAGTTTGCGCTTTAGCTTTGGTAGTGAAATCTGTCTTCCCCCAGTTGCCTCGGCCAATTGGGAATCTTGGATTCAACCTTAGCGCGCGCTGCGGTTGCCAAAATGTCCAATAGCAAGCCTACGCGAGTAGTCGGAGAAAGCATCGGCTAACCCCCGTGCCCCAGCCGCGCTCCCAACGTCCCCAGCAGATCCTGCGCGGCTTCCGCGATCACTGTGCCCGGCGGGTACACCGCGCTCGCGCCCATCTGCATCAGCGTGGACACATCATCCGGCGGGATGACGCCGCCGACGACGATCATGATGTCGCTGCGGCCTTCCTTGCTCAGCGCTTCGCGCAGCGCAGGCACCAAAGTCAGATGCCCGGCGGCGAGTGAGCTTACGCCCACCACGTGCACGTCGTTCTCCACCGCCATGCGCGCCACTTCCTCCGGCGTGGAGAACAGCGGCCCGATGTCCACGTCGAAGCCGAGATCGGCGAAGGCCGACGCGATCACCTTCTGGCCGCGGTCGTGCCCGTCCTGGCCCATCTTGGCGACGAGCACGCGGGGGCGGCGGCCTTCCGCCTGCGCGAACGCATCCGTCATCGCCCGCGTCGTCGCCAGCGCGTCCTTTCCAGCGTGCATCGCCTCGCTCCCGTACACGCCCTGGATGGACTGGATGCGCGCCTGGTGGCGGCCGAACACCTTCTCCAGCGCCAGCGAAATCTCGCCCACCGTCGCCTTCGCGCGCGCCGCATCGATGCCGAGCGCGAGCAGATTGGCGGAGACTTTTGCGCCCTCGGTCAGCGCGTCGAGCTTCTGCTGCACGATAGCCTCGTCGCGTTCGGCGCGCAGGCGGGTGAGCTTGTCGAGCTGCATGGCGCGCACGGCGGCGTTGTCCACCTTCAGCACCGGCACGTCTTCCTTCTCGTCGAGGCGGAACTTGTTGACGCCCACCACCGTCTGCACGCCCGTGTCGATGCGCGCCTGCGTGCGGGCGGCGGCTTCCTCGATGCGCAGTTTCGGCAGGCCCTGTTCGATGGCCTTGGCCATGCCGCCGAGCGCTTCCACTTCCTCGATATGCGCCCATGCCTTCGCCGCGAGATCGTGCGTGAGCCGCTCGACGTAGTAGGAGCCGCCCCACGGATCGGCGGGGCGGGTGACGCCGGCTTCGTTCTGCAGGAAGATCTGCGTGTTGCGCGCGATGCGGGCGGAGAAGTCCGTGGGCAGCGCCAGCGCCTCGTCGAACGAATTGGTGTGCAGCGACTGCGTGCCGCCATACGCCGCCGCGAACGCCTCGATGCAGGTGCGGGTGGCGTTGTTGAACACGTCCTGCGCGGTGAGGCTCCAGCCCGACGTCTGGCAGTGCGTGCGCAGCGCGAGGGACTTCTCGTCGCCTGGGCCGAACTGCTTCACCAGCTTCGCCCACAGCAGGCGCCCCGCGCGCATCTTGGCGATCTCCATGAACGGGTTCATGCCGATGGCCCAGAAGAACGACAGGCGCGGCGCGAACTTGTCCACGGAGAGGCCCGCGGCGATCCCCGCGCGCAGATACTCCACGCCGTCCGCCAGCGTGTACGCAAGCTCCAGGTCCGCCGTCGCGCCGGCTTCCTGCATGTGGTAGCCGCTGATGGAGATGGAGTTGAACTTCGGCATGTGCGTGGCGGTGAATGCGAAGATGTCGGAGATGATCCGCATGCTGGGCGTGGGCGGATAGATGTAGGTGTTGCGGACCATGAACTCCTTCAGGATGTCGTTCTGGATGGTCCCCGAGAGCTTGGCGGGCGCGACGCCCTGTTCCTCCGCCGCCACGATGTAGAGCGACAGAACGGGCAGCACCGCGCCGTTCATGGTCATCGACACGCTCATCTCGTCGAGCGGGATGCCGTTGAACAGCGTGCGCATGTCGTAGATGCTGTCGATGGCGACGCCGGCCATGCCCACATCGCCCGGCACGCGCGGGTGATCGCTGTCGTAGCCGCGGTGCGTGGCGAGATCGAACGCGACGGAGAGGCCCTTCTGGCCCCCCGCGAGATTGCGCCGGTAGAACGCATTTGAGTCTTCGGCCGTGGAGAACCCTGCGTACTGGCGGATCGTCCACGGCTGCTGCACGTACATGGTGGGGTAGGGCCCGCGCACGAACGGCGCCACGCCCGGATACCCGTCGATGAAATCGAGCCCCGCGCGGTCGGCGGCGGTGTAGACCGGCTTCACCGGGATGCCCTCCGGCGTCAGCCACGGATCGCGCGCGCCTTGCGCGGCGGCGGCTTTCTTCGGCGCCGGCAGATCGAGATCGACCTTGGAGAAATCGGGGAGGTTCATCATCGTATTCTCGTCTGGGTTTCTTCCCCCGCGCGCGGGGGAAGTGGCTCGCGCGTGAGCGCGAGACGAAGGGGGCGGCGCTTGCCCCCATTCCCCGGCTGCGCCGGGTACTTCCCCCGCGATGCGGGGGAAGAAAAACAAGGGCGCGGGAGCACGTTCATCGCGCCGCCCCCGCAAACGCTGCAAACGCGGCCTCGTCGCCGCGGAAGGAGTTCAGATCCACCGGGCCCTGCACGCCGGGGCGTGCGCCCTTGTTGTGGTGCTGCCAGATCACCCAGTCGGCGCGGCGGAACTGCGGCCAGCGGAACAGGCTGCGGATCCAGAAGCGCTCGCCGGTGACGCCGGTGAGGTGCGCATCGTGGAATTCGCGCGTGGTGTAGAGGATGGGGCGCACGCCCGCGCCCGCTTCCACCGCATCGAGATAGGCGTCCACCTCGCCGGGGATGTCGGTCATGGTCGGGCCGCGCCGGCAGGGGCCCATGTGTTCGAGATCTACGGCGGGCGGCAGGTCGGTGCGCTGCGCCACGCGCAGGAAATTGGCCGCCTGCTGGGCGCCGCTGCGGCACAGCGTGAAGAAGTGGTAGGCGCCGCGCCGGAGGCCGGCCTCGCCCGCGCCGTTCCAGTGCTGCACAAACAGCGGGTCCACATGATCGCCGCCCTCGGTGGCCTTGATGTAGGCGAAGCGGATGTCGGTCCTGGCGAGCGCATGCCAGTCGATGTCGCCCTGGTGGCGCGAGACGTCCACGCCCTGCACGAAGCGGTGCGCCCACGGCGACCAGAAGCCGGTGACGATCAGCAGCCCCGCGATCGCCGCAAGGGCGCCGAGTGCGCCGCCCGCCAGCAGGAGATGGCGCACGCTCACGCCGCGATCCCGAGCGCGGCGTGCAGCGTGGTGAGCGCCTCAAGCGCGTCCTGCCCGGCGAAGATGAACTGGTCGACGCCTGCCGCGCGCAGCGCCGCTTCGTCCGCAGGTTTGCCGGCGTACACGATCCACACCGCGCCGGCGGCCTTCAGCGCGGCGGCGGCGGGGCTTGCGTCCGTCGCGTAGCGCGCGTCGGCGCCGCACAGCACCGCCACGGTCGCCCCGGTCGCGGCGAAGGCGGCGGCGAGGGCGGCGATGTCGGCATGCACCGCCTCCGGCCCGATGGCGTCGACGCCGCCGGCGGCGAACAGGTTCCTTGCGAAGTTGGCGCGCGGGCTGAATTCCGCGAGCGGCCCGAGCGTGGCGAAGAACGCCTTGGCCTTCGCGGCTTCGCCCGCATCGCGCAGCGTCTCGAAGGGTGCGGCCCAGCGGATGGGGGCGAGAACGGGAGCGCGGGCGACCTCGCCCGCGTGCGATGCTGAAGGCGTGGACGGGGTCGTCCACGCTCCAGAGGTGGCCGGCGCCGCCGCGCCCAGCAGCGGAAAGTCCGTCACGCCCGTGATGGTTTCCCGGCGCGTGGCGAAGGCCTTGGCGCGCTTCTGGCGCATGAGCGCCACTTCATGCTGCAGCGCGCCGTTCTCCAGCGCCGCCACGATGCCGCCCTGCGCCTCGAGGCCCTGCATCTCCGTCCACGCCGCTTCGGCGAGGTCGCGCGTGAGCTTCTCCACGAACCAGGCGCCGCCGGCGGGATCGGCCACGCGGCCGAGATGACTTTCCTCCATGAGGATGATCTGCGCATTGCGCGCGATGCGGCGCGCAAACGGCGTGGGCCGCCCGAGTGCATCGGTGAACGGCAGGACGGTGATGGCGTCGGCGCCGCCGACCGCCGCAGCGAAACCTGCCGCCGTGGTGCGCAGCATGTTGGTCCACGCATCGTGGCGCGCCATCATGCGGCGCGAGGTGACGGCGTGGATGTGCGCGGCGCGCGCTTCGGGCGGGACGCCGGAGGCTTCCAGCACCCGCGCCCAGGTGAGGCGCAAGGCGCGGAGCTTCGCCGCCTCCAACAGGACATCGGGGCCTGCGGCCATGGTGAAGGCGATGGCGCGCGCGGCGTCGTCGAGCGCGAAGCCCGCCGCGCGCAAGGCGCGCAGGTAGGCGATGCCGCACGAGAGCGCCGCAGCGATCTCCTGCGCCTCGGAGCCGCCGGCTTCGTGCACGGGTCGCGCGTCCGCGCGCAGCCAGGTGGCGCCGGGGAAGGTGTCGCGGTGGCGCGCGGCGAGCGCGGTGGCGGCCGCCATGTCGCCGGCCACGCCCGTGCGCATCAGCGCGCCGATGGGGTTCATGTCGAAGCCCGGCGCCAGCGCCGCGGCGCCCACATCGCCCAGATAGCCCGCCAGCAGCGTCGCCGCCGCCACGGTGTCCTCCGCGTCGAGCGCGATGGGCGCGAGATCGACGAGCACGCCGTCGAGCGCGGTGCGCAGGTCGTCGGCGTCGGCGATGGCCACGCCGTCGGCGCCGATCACCAGTTCGATGGCGGAGGCGCCGCCGGCGAGGTCGTCGAGGATGGCGGCGTTCGCCTCGGCGGGATCGCGCTCCACCGCGCTCTGGCGAATGCGCCAGGGTGTGTAGGGATCGGGGCGGACGTGGGCGCCGCGGGCGAACGGCGCATGGCCTGGGAGGCCCGCGGGATCGGCGGCGGTGGGCGCGTCGGTTTCGCGGTAGAGCGGCGCGATGGAGACGCCATCGGCAGTGCGGCCCACCAGGCGGTCCCAGTGGGCGCCTTTCAGCGCGGCTTCGGCCAGCGCGCGCCAGCGTGTTTCGTCGGGCGGGGGGAAATCGGCGGCGAAGGGAGTGGGGGCCTCGGTCATGGGCGGAATGAGGCGCGCGTTGACCGGGGCGTCAAGGCCCTGCCCTTACTGCCCGCTGGTGAGCGCCACGAACACGTCCTCGAGGTCAGGCTCCTCGGTGGAGAGGTCCTTGATGGCGACGCCGGCGGCCTTCACGCGGTCCAGCAGCCCCTCCACCGTGCGCGCGCCGGAGCCGTAGGTGATGGCCAGCGCGCCGTCCTTGCGCAGCACGGCGTCGAGATCTGCGAGCGCCGGCGGCGGCGCCTCAAGCGCGGTCTGCGGCACGATGACGAGCGTGCGCTTGTCGAGCCGGCGCAGGATCTGCGGCGTGGGCTCGCAGGCGATGACCGCGCCGTGGTTGATGATGGCGATGGTGTCGCAGAGTTCCTGCGCCTCTTCGAGGTAGTGCGTGGTCAGCACGATGGTGACGCCGCGCGCGTGCAGCGTCTTGATGTAGGCCCACAGCTGCTTGCGCAGATCGACGTCGACGCCGGCGGTGGGCTCGTCCAGCACCACCACGGGCGGGGTATGCACCAGCGCCTTGGCCACCAGCAGCCGCCGCTTCATGCCGCCCGACAGCGTGCGTGAATAGGCGTCGCGCTTGTCCAGCAGGCCCACGGCGTCGAGGATCTCGTCGGTGCGGCGCTCCGCCTTCGGCACGCCGTAGAACCCCGCCTGCATCTCCAGCGACTCATACGGCGTGAAGAAGGGGTCCATGTTCAGCTCCTGCGGCACGATGCCGATGGCGCCGCGGGCGTTGCGTGGGTCTGCGGTGATGTCGAAGCCCCAGATGGACGCCTGTCCGCCGGTCTTCACCACCAAGCCGCCTAGGATGTTGATGAACGTGGATTTTCCCGCGCCGTTCGGGCCCAGCAGGCCGAAGAACGAGCCGCGCGGGATGGCGAGGTCGATGCCCTTCAGCGCCTGTTTCGGCGGGCTCTTGCCGGCGCCGCGATAGGTCTTTTCAAGGCCGCGCGCCTCGATGGCGAGGTCGGGGAGCGGCGCGCCGGGTTCGCGCATGGCGATGCTTTCTGGATGGGGCGTTCTAGACGGGCGGATGGGGAAGCAGGGGCGCGTTGACGGGCCGCCGCGGTGCGCACTAGGTACGGGGCGTCGGCGGTAAGTTCAATCGCGAGGAAAAGAATGTCGTCCGCGGACAGGCCAGCAAGCGATTCCGGCGCCCCGCCCCCGCCGGAGGCCATCATCGTCCATGCGCGCCGCGTGAAGTGCAACGGCGGCGGCGGCGCGCTCGGCCACCCGGTGGTGTTCTACGACATGGGCGACGAGGCCTTCGTGGAATGCCTCTACTGCGACCGCCGGTTCGTGTACGAACCCGGGCCGGGCGGCGAGGCCGACCACTAGGCCGTTCAGGTCCTGAACAGCACGATCACCGCCGAAAGCCCGATCGCCACCACCGCCATGAAGCCCAGCGTGGTCATCCAGCCGGCGCGAGCGCCGCGGAAGGCGTCGCCCTGCGTGGCCGAGTGGATCACCACGTCGGCGCCCTTGCGGAGCGCCGCCACCACCTCCGAGTAGCGCGCCACATCGGCCGCGGGCGTGGTGTCGCGCGTGACTTCGAGGCGTTGGTCCAGCACGAACCGGCGCTTCTTCACGCGCTGCAGCTTGGTCTCGAACTTCAGGCCGGGGGCCTCCACCGCCACGTCCCAGCCCTCGGACGGCCAGTCCGCCGGCAGCTCCAGCTCCACATGGCGCGTGGTGATGCGGGGGCGGCCCAGGTACATGTCGCGCTTGCGGGGGCCCGGCGGCAGGTCGACGAGGTCGGCGCCGATGAAGAAGTCCTTGGTGGCGAACTCCACGCGCCCGCCGTCGATCCGCCGCCACGGGACGGGCAGCTCATAGCGTTCGGTGGTGGTGAGCCTGTTCTCGGCGGGATCGTCCTCCACGCTCATGGGCTCGAGCGCGATGATCCCCGGCCACACCTCCTGCAGCTGGCGCAGATAGCTTTTGGCCACCGCCGACAGCCCCTCGTTGGCGATGCGCTCGCGCAGGTCGTCGGCGCGCCAGGAGTAGTAGGTGGTGCGCCATTCGTAGGTGGCGGGGGAGCTGGGGCGGGGGCCGAACACCGCGCGCTCGCGCACGTCGACGATGTATTCCGCGGCCACCGGCCCCATGGTCTCCAGCCGCTCCACCCCCGGCGCCAGCGGCAGGGCCCAGCCGAAATAGGCGTGGTGGATCCGCTCCAGCCGGCCGGCCTGGTTGCGGCGCGTGGGGTCCAGCCAGTGCGTCTTGCCGTCCACGATCACCCGCACGATGCAGTGGTCGAACGCCGAGGCGGTGGGCAGCCATTCGGCCAGGCTCTCGCCCTGGCGGGTGTTGACCAGCGCAGGGCACGCCTGCAGCCCCAGCCGCGCGGCCATGGCCACGTAGAGGCGCGCGGCGTCCTTGCAGTCCCCGTAGCGGCTGGTCCAGGCGGTCTCGATGGGGCGCGGCTGCAGCCCGCCCTCGCCGATGGACAGCGCCAGGTATCGCAGGTTGCCTTGGACGAACCGGAGCACTTCTGCGGCGCGCTCGGCCGGGGTGGGGCAGGTCTCGGCGATGTGGGCGATGGCGGCGTTCAGGTCCTCCGGCAGGTCCTGGCCGGTCTCGTAGAGCGGGGTGAAGAGGTCGGCCACCTCGGCCCAGCTTTCGAATTCGGTGAACTGCACCTCCGCCCGGGAGATCTCCCACGGCGGGGCCAGGTCCTCCACCTCCACCGCCGGGCGGCGCACCGTGCGCCAGCGCCGGTCGATCAGGCCGTCGGTCTCGATCACTTCCGGCTGGGGGGCGCCGTTGACGGCGCGGAAGTGGATCGGGCGGTCCGCGCGGGTCAGCACCCGGTGCCGGGTCTCCATCATCGCCTGCGCCCACTCGAAGGCGATCCAGGCGGCGTGCTTGCCCTTCAGGACGGGGCTGCCGCCGGTGATGGTGTAGGCGCTCTCCACCACGTCCCCGGGGCGCACGTCGGGGATGACGAGGTGGATGGTGAGGCGGCCGTCGAACACCAGCCGCTCCAGGCTGCGCTCCCGGCGCAGCACCTCGAAGGCGTCTGGGCGGGCATGGTCGATGACGTTGGTCCCGCGGCGGACGCGGACGAAGTGGATCTCCACCGTCTCGCAGGAGGGGTCGAACGCCACCGAGAACTGGGCCGACCGTTCCGCCCCCGCATTGGTCATCACCCGCTCGGCGTAGCGCCCGTGCCAGGCCCGCTCCGGGCCCGTGAGATTGACCTGGGTGTCGTCCAGCAGCGTGCAGCGGCCGCCGCTGACGAACACGTCCTCGGGCAGCGCGGGCGAATCGAACGGTTCGTGCACGACCCAGTCCGGCACAGGACCGGTCCGCGCCCGATCCGTCTGCGGTCCCGTGATCGGGATGGCGCCGGACATTGAATTCCCCCAGGAGGCGAGCGATCCAAGCCCGTCACCGGAATGACACTTAGCCGCCGCATGACCCGTCGTACACATTCCCGCGCACATGGGAAGCGGTGGGCAAGTGGCGGCTCTTCACCCTGAAGGGCTGACGAGGGCGCATGGCGCGCGGTACACCTCGGTCATGACCGCTCCCGTAGATCATACCTCCCGAGTCTGGCTCATCGACGGGTCGGGCTACATCTTTCGCGCCTACCACGCGCTGCCGCCGCTCACGCGCCAGAAGGACGGGCTGCCCATCGGGGCGGTGAGCGGGTTCTGCAACATGCTGTTCAAGCTGCTGAACGACATGAAGGGGCCGGAAAAGCCCACCCACCTCGCGGTGATCTTCGACCGCTCGGAAGTGACGTTCCGCAACGAGATCTACCCGAAGTACAAGGCCCAGCGCCCGCCCGCGCCGGAGGACCTCGTCCCCCAGTTCCCGCTGATCCGTGAGGCGACGCGCGCGTTCGGCGCGCCCGCGGTGGACATGGAAGGTTTCGAGGCCGACGACCTCATCGCCACGTATGCGCGCGAGGCCGCGCGCCGCGGCGCCGTCGTGCGCATCGTCTCGTCCGACAAGGACCTGATGCAGCTCATCGTCGACGACCAGATCGAGCTGTACGATCCCATGAAGTCGAAGCTGCTCGGCCCGGAGGCGGTGCTGGAGAAGTTCGGCGTCACGCCCGACAAGGTCATCGACGTGCAGGCCCTGATGGGCGACAGCGTCGACAATGTGCCAGGCGCGCCGGGCATTGGCCCGAAGACGGCCGCAGAACTCATCGACATGTTCGGCACGCTGGAGGCGGTGCTGGAGCGCGCCGCCGAGATCAAGCAGCCGAAACGCCGCGAAAGCATCCAGAACAACGCCGATCTCATCCGGATCTCGAAGGAACTGGTGACGCTGAAGGACGACGTGGCGGTCGAAGAGACGCTGGAGTCCTTCGCCGTCAGGGATTTCGAGGACGGCGTGCTGCTGAAGTTCCTCGACGAGATGGAGCTGCGCACGCTGGGCCGGCGCGTGCGCGAACAGATCGCGAAGAACCCCGATGCGCTCATTCCCCACATGGAGGAAGCGCCGGAGGCGGGCGCCGAGACCTTCGCTCTCGACGCCTACGTGTGCGTGGATACGCTGGAGGCGCTCAACGCGTGGCTGGCGCGGGCGCGTGCCGCCGGCGTAGTGGCGGTCGATACGGAGACGAAGGGGCTGGGGCCGTTTGCCGGGCTGGTGGGCGTGTCGCTCGCGCTCGGGCCCAACGACGCCTGCTATGTTCCGCTGGCGCACGTGGACCCCGGCGCCACGGGCGACCTGTTCGGCGCGGGCGCCGAAGCCAGCGCGCCGAAGCAGATCCCGATGGCGGACGCCATCTCCGCGCTCAAACCCGTGCTGGAGGATCCCGCGATCCTGAAGGTGGGCCAGAACATCAAGTACGATCTGGCGATCTTCGCCCAGCACGCCATCACGGTCGCGCCGTTCGACGACACGATGCTGCTGTCCTATGTGCTGGCGGCGGGACTCCACAACCATGGCATGGATGAGCTGGCGGAGCGCCACTTCACCTACAAGCCCATCGGGTTCCAGGACGTAGCCGGCAAGGGCAAGGGGCAGGTGACGTTCGACCGTGTGCCGCTGGCGGCGGCCGTACGCTACGCCGCCGAGGACGCCGACGTGACGCTGCGGCTCTGGAAGAAGCTCAAGCCGGAAGTGGCGCGCCAGCGGCTGCGCACGGTCTACGAAACGCTGGAACGGCCCATGCCCGCGGTGCTTTCTGCGATGGAGCGCGCGGGCGTGAAGGTCGATCCGCAGGAGCTGTCGCGCATGTCGGGGGAGTTCGCCCAGCGCATGGCGGCGATGGAGGATGAGGCCAAGAAGCTCGCGGGCCGCGATTTCAACATCGGGTCGCCCAAGCAGATCGGCGAAATCCTGTTCGACGAGATGGGCCTCCCCGGCGGCACGAAGACCAAGACGGGCGCCTGGTCCACCGATGCGTCCGTGCTGGAGGATCTGGCCGCCGCCGGCCATGCGCTGCCGCGCGTGCTGCTGGACTGGCGCCAGCTGCAGAAGCTGCGCTCCACCTACACGGAGGCGCTGCGCGAGGCGATCGACCCGCACACGAGGCGCGTGCACACGTCCTATGCGCTGGCGGCCACCACCACGGGGCGGCTCTCCTCCAACGATCCCAACCTGCAGAACATCCCCATCCGCACCGACGAGGGCCGCCGCATCCGCGAGGCGTTCATCGCAGAGCCGGGCCATCTGCTGATCTCGGCGGACTATTCACAGATCGAGCTGCGCCTGCTCGCGCACGTGGCCGACATCCCGCAGCTGAAGCAGGCCTTCGCCGACGGCATCGACATCCACGCGATGACGGCGTCCGAGATGTTCGGCGTGCCCGTCCAAGGCATGGACCCGATGGTGCGCCGGCAGGCCAAGGCTATCAATTTCGGCATCATCTACGGCATTTCCGCCTTCGGCCTCGCACGCAACCTCGGCATCGAACGGGGCGAGGCGGACGCCTACATCAAGAAGTACTTCGAACGTTTCCCCGGCATCCGCGAGTACATGGAAAGCGCCAAGGCGTTCGCCCGCGCCAACGGCTACGTGGAGACCATCTTCGGCCGGCGCGTGCACCTGGCGGGCATCAAGTCCAAGACGCCGACGGAGCGCGCCTTCGCGGAGCGCCAGGCGATCAACGCGCCGTTGCAGGGCGCCGCCGCCGACATCATCCGCCGCGCCATGATCCGACTGCCCGCCGCCATCGCGGATGCGGGGCTGTCGGCGCGCATGCTGCTGCAGGTGCATGACGAACTGGTGTTCGAGGCCAGCGAAGCGGAGGCCGCGAAAACGGCGGCGCTGGCGGCGAAGGTGATGGAAGGCGCGTGCGCGCCGGTGCTGAGCCTCTCGGTGCCGCTCACCGTGGAGGCGAAGGCTGCGAAGAACTGGGCGCTGGCGCATTGATGCGCAGACGGCCCCGGCGGTCGCCGGGGCCGTGAACGTGCTGTCAGGCCACGCCCGGACTTACGGGTACGGCTGGCCGTTTTCGTAGAAGTACCGGTTCGTGCCGGGGTCGTAATAGTAGTAGCGGCCGCTGCGCTCGTCGAAGCGTTCGCGCCGATTGGTGGGCGCCTGCTGGGACGGTGTCGTGGCCGCGCCCGCGATGGCGCCGCCCACGGCGCCGATGGCCGCGCCGCGGCCGGCGTTGCCGTCACCCACATTGTTGCCGATGGCCGCGCCCGCGGCGCCGCCCAGCACTGCGCCCGAGACGGCGCGCCCGCCCGGCGTCGTGCCGCAGGCGGCGGCCAGCGCGCACACCGAGGCGATGAGAAGGAACTTGGCTTTCATGGAATGCTCCGCGTTCTTGTTCGATGCGTGGTCAACGCGCGGGGCGGGCCATGGTTTCGCGGGAACAGCAGCGGCGCTAGGATGGTGGCTGGTGGAGGAGGTTCCATGAAACGCCTGATGATCGCCGCAGCCCTCGTGCTGGCCGCCTGCAACGACATGCCCCACCAGAAGGCGGCGCCCGCGCCGGAAGCGCCGGTGGTCGCGGCGCCCGCGCCGGCCCCGGCGCCCACCGATGCGTGGATCGGCCAGTGGCCGGGCGTGGAGGGCACGTACCTGAAGATCGAGGCGGGCGCCGCGCCCGGAACCTACACGCTCACGCAGGGCACGCTGGACGGCGTGAACGTCTGGCAGGGCGCGGCCGCGGGCGACGCTATCGCCTTCACCCGCGCGGAGGGCGCCGCCCCCGAAAGCATCCGCGCGACCACGGGCGCCGACACCGGCCTCAAGTGGCTGCTCGAGAAGACAGACTGCCTCACCATCAAGTCCGGCGAAGGCTACTGCCGCTAGAGTTGCAGCGGGCTGAGGCGCGCCTCGGCCTGCGCAAGCTGGTGCAGGAGGCGGTCGCGGCGTGCGGTGTTCTCGCGCAGCGCGCGCACCACCTCGGTGCGGCGGAGCAGGAGCTTGGCCCGCTCCATCACCATGGTGGCCGCGGGCCCCTCGGCCAGGCAGCCTGCCGCCAGCAGTTCGATGAGGACGGCCGCGGCGACGTCCCCCGGGGCCTCGGTCGCGATGCCCGCGCCCAGCAGCCCCTCCCACCACAGGATCCGCAGGGACAGCCGGCCCAGCTCGGCCAGCACGATGTCCCGCTCCCGGTCCGGCAGGGGGCTGTCGTGGACCAGCCGGGCGAGGTCGGCGATGGCCGTCAGGCGCGCCTGCATGCGCCAGCCGGGGGTCAGCGCCGCGCGCTCGAAGTCCGGGGACATGGTGATCTGGGCGGCCTCGTGGCGGACATCCCCCAGCGAATCCCGCGTCAGGACATGGCGCAGGCGCTGGAACGGCGCGGCATCCGCGGGCGAAGTCATGGGCATGGGTGTACGCCATCGCCCCTAAGGGGCGGTTACGCGTTTCCCATTTCCCGGCGAACCTCTATACCTCGCTGACTCACCAACCCGGACGCCCCAACGCCATGGCCACCATCGCCCTTGTCGACGACGACGAGAACATCCTCGCCTCCCTGAAGATCTTTTTCGAAGCCGAGGGCCATGTCGTCCGGGCCTACCATGATGGCACGACCGCGCTGGCGGCGCTGGCGGAGGCCCCGCCGGACATCGCCATCCTGGACATCAAGATGCCCCGGATGGACGGCATCGAGGTCCTGAAGCGCCTGCGCCAGACGTCGAACCTGCCGGTGATCTTCCTCACCTCCAAGGACGACGAGATGGACGAGGTGGTGGGCTTCAACGTCGGCGCCGACGACTACATCAAGAAGCCGTTTTCACAGCGTCTGCTGAACGAGCGGGTGAAGGCCCTGCTGCGGCGGACGAAAGGGGCTGCGCCCGGCAACGAGGACGGGGACAAGAAACCGCTGGTGCGCGGCAATCTCACGCTCGATCCGAACCGCCACGCCTGCAACTGGAACGGCGAGCCGGTGCGCCTCACGGTTACCGAGTTCCTGATCCTGGCGGCGCTGGCGACACGGCCGGGCTACGTCAAAAGCCGCGACCAGCTGATGGATGCCGCCTACGACGATCAGGTCTATGTGGACGACCGCACCATCGACAGTCACATCAAGCGTCTGAGGAAGAAGTTCCGGGAAATCGATGAGAGCTTTGACGCCATCGAGACGCTCTACGGCGTCGGGTACCGCTACAACGAGGCGTGAGGGCGTTCGCCGCTGGCTGATCGATTCCCGGATCGCCCGGCTTCTGTTCTTCTGGAATTTCGTGGCCCTGGCGATCCTCGCAGGCGGCGCCTTGCTGCTTGCGGAGATGCGCGCCCAGCTGATTCGCGCGAAGGCCGACAGCCTGCTCACGCAGGGCGAGCTGATCGCCAGCGCGCTCGCCGACACCGCCACCAAGGGCGAGCCCGAACCTTCGCTGCAGGACCGCAACGCGCGCGAGGTGCTGCGCCGGCTGATGGTGCCGGAGGCCACGCGGGTGCGGCTGTTCCTGCCCTCCGGCGAACTGGTGGCGGACACCGATCTGCTGTCGGACCGGGTGATCCAGGCGCCGCTGCCGCCGCTGACGATGGATCGCGAGCAACGCCCCATCCCCAACTCGGGCGGCGGCGTGCCGGGCTTTTTCCGGTCGCTCGTCCCCGCCACGGTGCTGCCGTGGCGGCCGGATTTCACGCTGAAGGAGGAAGTGGCGCGCTCGGCGGCGGGCGAACGCCTCACCGGCCAGCGCAAGGGCGACCAGGGCGAGCGCGTGGTCAGCGTCTCCATCCCCGTGCAGCACGTGCAGGCGGTGGTGGCGGTGCTGACGCTGGAGAGCGGCGATGTGGAATCGATCCTCCAGGCGGAACGGCGCGCCATGCTGCCGTTCATTCTCGCCGCGGCGGTGATCTGGTTCATGTCCTCGCTGCTGCTGGCGCTGCTGATCGCGGAGCCGTTGCAGACGCTCGCCACCGTGGCCGACAGGCTCCGTCTGGGGCAGGCCACGCGCCTGGAGGCGCCGCCGGTGCTGCTGGAGCGCAACGACGAGATCGGCGATCTCGCCCGCTCGCTCAAGCGCATGGTGGAGGCGCTGCTGGACCGCATCGACGCCAACGAGCGCTTCGCCGCCGACGTGAGCCACGAGATCAAGAACCCGCTCACCTCCATCCGCAGCGCCGTGGAGACCGCCCGCGCCGTGCAGGATCCCGCCGCGCGCGAGAAGCTGCTCGCCATCATCGCCGCCGACGTGGGCCGGGTGGACCGGCTGATCACCGACATCTCCCGCGCGTCCCGCATCGAGGCCGAGACCGCCCGCGGCGCGCCGGGCCCGATCGACCTGTCGCGGATGCTGCCGCAGATCGTGGAGACCTATGAGGCCACGCGGCGCGAGGGGGAGGTGGCGGTCCACTGGGTGGGGCCGGCGCCCGCGCACGCCTTCGTGATCGGCCAGGAGGCGCCGCTGGGCCAGGTCCTGCGCAACCTGATCGACAACGCCCGGTCCTTCAGCCCCGAGGAGGGCGATGTATCGGTGTACGTGCGCGACGAGATCCGCCGGGACGGCCGCTGGCTGCGCATCTACGTGGATGACGCCGGACCCGGTGTCCCCGAGGACAATCTGGAGACGATCTTCCAGCGGTTCTACACCGAACGCCCTAAAGGCACGGCGTTCGGCAGCAATTCGGGGCTGGGGCTGTCCATCGTCCGGCAGATCATCGACGCCCACAAAGGCCGTGTCTGGGCCGAGAACATTCCCGGCGATGGGCGCCCCGCCGGCGCCCGGTTCATCGTCGAGCTGCCGGCCGCCTCCCTGGGGATGGCCTCCGGTTAGCAGCGCGGTGGGTGACGTAGCGGCGCCGGGGGGCCACATGGGGTGTCCCGCGCTGATATCGCGCAGGCGCCATTTGTTAGCGGTTGGTGCTAGAGAACCGGTCCCCATGGAAAGGGAATGCTTTCGATGATCGGCGTGGTGGTGGTCAGTCACGGCCATCTGGCGAACGAGTTTGTGGCGGCCGCGGAGCACGTGGCCGGACCGCAGCGCCAGATGCGGGCGGTGGCCATCGGCCCCGAGGACGACATGGAAGCCCGCCGGCAGGACATCGTGGACGCCGTGCGCGCCGTCGATGACGGCTCCGGCGTGATCATCCTCACCGACATGTTCGGCGGCACGCCCTCCAATCTTTCGATCTCCGTCATCAACGAGGGCATGGTGGAGGTGATCGCCGGGGTGAACCTGCCGATGCTGGTGAAGCTCGCCGTGGAGCGCACGCGCCAGCCCCTGGAAGTCTGCGCCGCCATGGCCCAGGAGGCAGGCCGCCACTACATCCGCGTGGCCTCGGCGGAACTCGCCGGCGGCGCCTAGGCCGCCACGATTGCCGCAGGCGCTGCGGCCGCTATCATCGCGCGATGACCACCGCGCATTCCCGCACCCTTCTCATCGTCAACCAGCGCGGCCTGCACGCGCGCGCGTCCCGCAAGCTTGCCGAGCTGGCGCTGGCGTACGAGGCGCGCATCACCGTCAAGCGCGAGGATGAGGCCGCCGACGCTACGTCCCTGATGGACCTGATGATGCTGGGGGCCGGCGTCGGCTCCGAGATCGAGGTGGTGGCGGAGGGGCTGCAGGCGGCGGAGGCGCTCGACGCCATCGCCCGGCTCGTGGCCGACAAGTTCGGCGAGGGCGAGTAGCGCCGCCGCATCCGCGCCGTGCTGCTGCGGCATCTCACGGGCGCCACCCACGGAGAGGCCATGATCCGCTGTCTCGCTGCGCTCGCTGCAGTCCTTGCGCTCACCGGCGCCGCCCGCGCGCCCCAGCCCACCGAACTCGTTGTGCGCTCCGTGCTCGAGGGCGGCGCATACGCCGCGATGGACGTGGCCGTCAGCTTCGATGGCGAGGCCGACGGGGAGACCGTGCTGGCGCTGCCCGATGCCTGGGGCGGCGAAACCGATCTCTGGCGGGCGCTTTCCGAGGTGCGCGCGGAGGGCGCCCAACTCCTGCCCGCCGCAGCCCCGGCGCAACGCGTGCTGCGCCACGCCCCGCGCGCGCGCATCACCGTGCGCTATCGCGTGGCCCCCCGCAGCGGCGCCCACGACAAACCCGGCAACGACTATCGCCCGCTGATCGCGCGCGACCACTTCCATCTGCTTGGTGAGACCATTGTCGCGCTCCCGGAGGGCGCGGCCATGAAGGCGCCGGCGCGCTTCCGCATCGAGGCCCTCCCGCCGGGGGCGTCGTTCGCGTCCGACCTGCAGCACTCACGGCGGGGCGGCCTCACCGTGCGCGATCTTCTGGAGAGCGTCCTGGTGGGCGGGGACTTCCGCGTCCTCGATGCGGGCGGCGGCGTGCGCGTGGCGATCCGCGGGGCCTGGCCGCGCGACGACGCCGGCTGGCGCCGCCAGATCGCGCGCATCGGCGCCGCCCAGCGCGCCTACTGGGGCGCGGACACCGAGCCCTATCTCGTCACCGTGCTGCCGCTCGACCTGCCGCCGGAAAGCCTGTCCATCGGCGGCACGGGCCGCGGCGATGCGTTCGCCTTCTTCGCCACGCGCAATGCGGAGGCCGGCCGCCTCGATACGCTTCTCGCCCACGAGATGATGCACACCTGGATCGGCGCCCGCATCGGCGGCGTCGACGGGGAGAACGAACCGCTGGGCTACTGGCTCTCCGAGGGCTTCACCGACTGGGCGGCGTTCCGCACCAGCGTGCGCGCCGGGCTGTGGACGCCGGAGGATTTCGCCGCCGCCTTCAACGACAGCCTCAAGGCCTATGATCTCTCGCCTGTCCGCACGGCGCCCAACGCCCGCATCCTCGCTGAGTTCTGGCGCAGCGAAGAGGTCCAGAAGCTGCCGTACCGGCGCGGCATGCTGCTGGCCACCCGCTGGGACGCGCGCCTGCGTGCGGCGACGGTCGGGAAGAGGGATTTCGACGATGCCCTGCTGGCCATGCAGCGCGTGGCGCGCCGGCGGGGCGATGTCTCTGCGCGACAGATCCTGCCGGTGGTGATGAAACGCCTCGGCGTCGACATCGGCGTGGATCTGACGACGCTGGTGGAGGAGGGCGCGCCGGTGGACCTTCCCGCGGACGTGTTCGCGCCCTGCGGCGCCATTGTCGCCGCCGTGCAGCCCCTTTGGGAGCGCGGCTTCGACTTCGACGCCACGCGCCGCGCCGACTGGATGGTGACCGGCGTGCAGGAGGGATCGAACGCCCATGCGGCGGGCCTGCGCAACGGCATGCGTCTGCGCCGGTGGTCGGAAAAGGCCAGCGAGCGCTTCGTGGACCGCCCCGTCACGGCGCGGGTGAGCGATGCGGGCGTCGACCGCGAGATCACCTGGCTGCCGGCGTCCGCCGAACGGCGCACGGTGCGCCGGCTCGTGCTCGATCCCGCCATGGACCGCGCGGCGTGCGCGGCGCGCCTTGGCGGCGGGTAGCGCGGGTCCGCCTCAGAAGTTGCCGCTCACCTCGATGCCGACGAAGCGGCCGAACTGGCGCTCGCGCTCCTCTTCGGCGACGAAGGCGCCCGCGCGGTTGGGCGCGAAGAAGCGGCGCTCCCGGACGAACTCCGTGTCGAGCAGGTTGAACGCAAACACCCGCACCTTGGCGGCGCCGAAGCGCGTGGTCTCCACGAAGGCGTCCAGGAACGGGCCTTCCTCGAAGGTCTCGCGCTCGGCCACCCGGAACTGGCGGGACTCGGACGCCTTCTCGAAGCCCACGCCCCACGCCAGCTTCAAGGCCGGCAGGTCCTGGCGAAAGTTGATGGAGTAGTAGAGGTCGGAGTTTCCA
>JAIYAO010000102.1 GCA_027488965.1 Alphaproteobacteria bacterium | reverse complement strand
CGTGGCCGTTGCGCTCCCACTGGGTGGGCAGGCCGCGGCGCGTCATGGCCGCGCCGATCCAGGTGAGCAGAAAGATGAGACCTACCGAAACGGCGATCACGATCCAGAACATCCGCGCACTCCAGCGCCGGGCAGCGCCCCGGCGTACCAGAGATGGGGGCCTGCCCCCGGCGGCGCAACGACGTTCCCCAGCGGCGGACGCCGGCGACGGGCTGGCGCCTTCGCCGGCCCTGCCTTCCGGCCTATAGTCGCGGCGATGCCGCCAACACCCAGCCCCTCACGCCCGCGCCGGACGGCGGCGCCCGCGCGCGCCTGGCAGCGCATGCTGTCGGGCCGGGTGCTGGACCTGCTCGATCCCTCGCCGTTCGACATCGAGATCGACGACATCGCCCACGGCCTCGCCCGCGTGGCGCGCTGGAACGGCCAGACCACGGGCGAACATCCCTTCTCGGTGGCGCAGCATTCTCTGGTGGTGCTCGACATCCTCGCCGTCACGGCGCCGGGGCTCAACGCGAAGGCGAAGCTCATGGCGCTGCTGCACGATGCGCCGGAGTACGTGATCGGCGACATGATCAGCCCGTTCAAGGCGGCCCTCGGGCTAGACTACCGCGCCTTCGAGGATCGCCTTGCGGCCGCCATCCACCAGCGCTTCGCGCTGCCCGCGCACCCCGCGCCCGCGCTCAAGGCGCAGATCAAGAAGGCCGACGTGATGTGCGCGTGGCTGGAGGCCGTGCAACTCGCCCGCTTCGACGAGGCGGAGGCGAACCGCTTCTTCAAGCGCCCGCCGCCGGCGGCCTGTGTGCAGCTTGTCCCGTGGTCCGCCGCCGAAGCGCAGGCGCACTTCCTTGCAGCGTTCCGCACGCTCGTCGATCAGGAGTAGGCATGGCCATTCTCGTGTGTCCGCTGTCGCAGGTTCCCGCCGTCATCGCGACGCGCGCGCCCTCCCACGTGGTCAGCCTGCTCGATCCGCATTCGGCGTTTCCCGACGCGCCCGACCGCCGTCACCTGAAGGTGGGCGTCCATGACATCACCGAGGACTTGCAGGGCTGGATCGCGCCCGGCCGCACGCACCTTGCCGACATCCTCGACTTCATCGGCACCTGGGAGCGTGAGGCGCCGATCCTGATCCACTGCTATGCGGGCATCTCGCGCTCCACCGCCACCGCCTTCATCACCGCGTGCGTGCACAATCCCGGCATCGACGAGGAAGCGATCGCTTGGACGCTGCGGCGCGCGTCGACGGTGGCGTGGCCCAACCGCCGCATGGTGGCGCTGGCGGACGCAGAACTCGGCCGCGGCGGCCGCATGGTGGCCGCCATCGACGCCATCGGCGCCGGCCGAAGCTGGGAGGAAGCCGGCGAGAATACGCCGTTCGAGATCCCCTCGCTGTTTGAAGCGATCGCCCGGGCATGACGCAGATCGTGCTGGGCCTGTCGGCGGTCGTCGTCGCCGTCACGGAGGACGCGCCGCACGTGCTGGTGACGCGCACGGGCGCCGAGGCGGTGACCGGCCTGCCCTTCGGCCTGTTCGATCCCGCGGGCGACCGCACGCTCGAACTCACGCTGCGCAAGTGGGTGGCGGCGCAGACGGGTTTCGAAATCGGCTACGTGGAGCAGCTCTACACCTTCGGCGACCGCGGACGCGAAGCCCCTCTGGTGGACGACGCCGACCGCGTGCTGTCCATCGGCTATCTCGCGCTGGCGCCGGAGAAGGCCGTGCTCGACCAGCGCGGCGCCGACTGGCGCGACTGGTACCGCTATTTCCCGTGGGAGGACTGGCGCCAGGGCCGGCCGGCGCTGATCGACGCGGTCATCGCGCCGCGCCTGCGCGCCTGGGCGGACGCCCACGCCGCCCGCCGCGACCGCGCGCGCCTCGCGTTCGCGCTTGATGGCGCGCCCTGGAACGAGGAGCGCACGCTCGACCGGTATGAACTGCTGTACGAGGCGGGCCTTGCGCCGGAGGCGGCGCGCGATGCGGTGCGGTTCGGCGGCGCGCCCGCGCCGGAGATCGCTGCGACACCGCTCGCCCCCGGCCTCGGCGAGCCGATGCGCTCCGACCACCGCCGCATCCTCGCCACCGCCATCTCGCGCCTGCGCGGCAAGCTGAAGTACCGGCCGGTGGTGTTCGAACTCGTGCCCGCGCGCTTCACGCTGCTCAACCTGCAGCGGGTGGTGGAGGCGATTTCCGGACTCGAACTGCACAAGCAGAACTTCCGCCGCCTGCTGGAGCGCGCCGAACTGGTGGAAGGCACGGGCGAGATGGAGGCGCGCACGGGCGGGCGCCCCGCCGAACTCTTCCGCTTCCGCCGCGAACTGCTCCGCGAACGACCGGTCGGCGGCTTCCACGTGCCGGCGCCGAAGAGCGGCGACTAGGGGGGACCACCGTCGAACCGTGACGAGGAGCGCGGACCGGAGGTCCGCGCTTCCAATCGCATCAATGAGGCGTGGCGCTACCCAGCCCGGAAGCTCACGATCTTGCCCGGCTTGCGGGGCGGTTCGCCTTTGGGCAGCGCGTCCACGTGCTCCATGCCGGAGGTGACTTCGCCCCAGACGGTGTACTGGCCGTCGAGGAAGGTGGCGTCGTCGAGGCAGATGAAGAACTGGCTGTCGCCGGAGTCAGGGTTCTGTGCGCGCGCCATGGAACACACGCCGCGCGTGTGCGGCGCCTTGGAGAACTCCGCCTTCAGGTTCTGGCCGGAGCCGCCCGTGCCCGAGCCGCGCGGACAGCCGCCCTGCGCCATGAACCCGTCGATCACGCGATGGAAAGTGAGGCCGTCATAGAAACCCTCCTCCGCCAGTTGCGCGATACGCGCTGTGTGACCGGGCGCCAGATCGGACCGGAGCTTGATCGTGACCGGGCCGCTCTCGAGCGTGAGGATCAGGGTATCAGGGGTATGTTGCGCCACCACGGCCGGTCCTTTTCGTTGATGCTGCCGACGCCGGTGATACGGGCCGGAATCTGGACGTCACAGATAGAGAAGTCGGCGCCGCGCTCCTTGCGCGTTTCGTCGACGAGCTTGCGGAAATCGGGCGAGTCCGTGCGCAGGACGTAGAGCGGCACGCGCTCCGTCTCGGGCAGGTCCGCCACCACGCGCACGGTGAGCATCCTGTCGGGGTTCGGCGGCGGCTCGCCGTTGGCGAGCTTCATCACCGCATCGAGCCCCCACACCACCCGGCCCCAGACGGTGTACTTGTTGTCCAGCGAGGGATACGGCGCGCGGGTCAGGAAGAACTGGCTGTTGGCGCTGTTGACCTGGTCGACGCCGTTGACCAGCCCTGAACGGGCCATCGAGGCCACGCCCGGACAATGCAGCGCCCACGCGCGCACCTTGCCGTCCCGGTTGAGCGCCATCTGGGCGTCCCGGTACGTCTCCACCGCCAGTGTCTTGTAGAAGCCCTGCACCGATCCGCCCTGCTCGGACGCGGACACGAAGGGCATGTCGCCGCCGCGGCGGAACTGGAATTCCTGGTTGAGATCGGGCTTCGAGGAGGCGCCCGTGCCGTCTCCGGACGGATCGCCCGTCTGGGCCATGAAGTTTTCGAGCACCCGGTGGAACGTCAGGTTGTCGTAGAAGCGCTCCCGGGAAAGTTCCTTCACGCGCGTCACGTGCGTGGGCGCCACCTCGGGGAACATCTCCACGATGATGGGGCCCTGGGTGGTGTTGATGAACAGCGTGTTCTCGGCGTCGAGCCTGCGCCATTTCACCGGATCGGGCGCGCGCTGGGCAAGGGCCGGCGTCGTCACCAGCAGCACCGCGGCTGCAACCATCGTCGCGAGTTTCATCATGTCAATCCGTACTTGGCCTTCAACCGACGCTCAACGTCCGCCGGCACGAACTGCGAGATGTCGCCCTTCAACCGGGCGATCTCCTTCACAAGCCGCGAGGCGATGGCCTGGCAGGTGGGATCGGCCATGAAGAACACGGTCTCGATATCGGGATTCAGTTTCTGGTTCATCCCGACCATCTGGAACTCGTACTCGAAGTCCGACACCGCCCTGAGGCCACGCACGATCACCTGTGCGCCGACGTCTTCCGCGAACTTCATCAGCAATGTGTCAAAAGGACGGACTTCGATGTCCACGAGGTCGGCAAAGCGCGCGACTTCCTGCTCCACGATCTCGACCCGCTCCCCCAGGGAGAACAGCGGGCCCTTGTCCCGGTTGATCGCCACCCCGATGACGAGCCTGTCCACAATTTTCGCGGCGCGGCCGATGATATCGATGTGCCCGTTGGTCAACGGATCGAATGTGCCCGGGTAGAGCCCGGTCCGGCGCCTCGAAGTCGTCACGCACCTTCTCCGTTGTCTGCCCCGTTCTCGGCCGCGTCCTCATCCACGTCCTCCAGCCGCTCGGCAGCCACCACGTGTTCATCTTCGCCGACGCGGATGAGCGTCACGCCCTGCGTGGCGCGCCCCGCCACGCGGATGCCGTCGATTGGCATGCGGATGAGCTGGCCGCGGTCGGTGACGAGCAGCAGCTCCTCGCCGGTCTTCACCGGGAAGGCCGCCACGATGCGCGCGTCGCTGGCGGCGAGGCGGTGGGCGATCAGGCCTTTGCCGCCGCGGCCGACCACGCGGTACTCATACGACGAGGCGCGCTTGCCGAGGCCATCCGAGGTGATGGTGAGGATGAACTGCTCCTGCGTCTTCAGCCAGGTGAGGCGCTCGAACGGCACGTCGGCGGCGCCGGTGGCGACCTCGGAGTCCTCGACCTCGCCGATGGTGTCGTCGCGGTCGGTGCTGTCCCACTTGAAGTAGGTGGCGCGTTCCTCCGGGGTGATGTCCACGTGGCGCAGGACGGCCATGCCGATGACGCGGTCGTCGGGCTTCAGGTCGATGCCGCGCACGCCGGTGGAGTCGCGGCCCTTGAACACGCGCACGTCGGTGGCGGGGAAGCGGATGCACATGGCGCCGGCGGTGGTCAGCAGGATGTCGCTGTCCTCGGAACAGATCTCCACCGCCACGATGCCGTCGCCCTCGTCGGGCTTCATGGCGATCTTGCCGGCGCGGTTCACCTGCGTGAAATCTGAAAGCTTGTTGCGCCGGACCTGGCCGGATCGGGTGGCGAACATCACATCGAGGCGCGCCCAGTCGTGCTCGTCCTCCGGCAGCGCCATCACCGAGGTGATGCTTTCACCCTGTTCGAGCGGCAGCATGTTGACGAGCGCGCGGCCCTTGGTGCGCGGATCGCCCTGCGGCAGACGCCAGACCTTTTCCTTGTAGACCATGCCGGCCGACGAGAAGAACAGGATCGGCGTGTGCGTGGACGCCACGAACAGCCGCGTGACGAAATCCTCGTCCTTCGTCACCATGCCGGACTTGCCTTTGCCGCCGCGGCGCTGGGCGCGATAGGCCGACAACGGCGTGCGCTTCACGTAGCCGCCGTGCGTGACGGTGACGACCATGTCCTCGCGCGGGATGAGGCTTTCGTCGTCGATCTCGCCGTCGGCGTCGGAGAACGGCGTGCGGCGCGGCACGCCGAACTTGTCGCGCACCTCGCCCATCTCGGACTTCACGATGTCGAGGATGCGCTGGCGGGAGCCCAGGATGTCCAGCAGCTCGCGGATCTGTGCGGCCACTTCGTTGGCGGTCTTGGCGATGTCGTTGCGGCCGAGCCCGGTCAGGCGCGACAGCGTGAGCGCGAGAATGGCGCGGGCCTGCTCGTCCGACAGGCGGATGGCGCCGGGGCTCGACGGATCGGCGGGATCGTCGTGGATCACCACCGTGCGCGGGTCCGCGATCAAGGCGATGAGCGGCAGCATGTCGCCCGCGGGCCACGCGCGCGCCATCAGCTCCTCGCGCGCCGCGTTCGGATCGGGCGCGGCGCGGATGACGCGGATCACCTCGTCGATGTTGGCGACCGCGATGGCGAGGCCCACCGTCTCGTGGCCCTTCTGGCGGGCCTTGGCGAGGCGGAACTTGGAGCGCCGCGTGATCACCTGCTCGCGGAAGGCAAGGAACGCCTGCAGCATGGCGCGCAGGCCCATCTGCTCGGGCCGTCCGTTGTTGAGCGCCAGCATGTTGTAGCTGAACGAGCTCTGCAGCTGGGTGAAGCGGTAGATCTGGTTCAGCACCACGTCGGGCAGCGCGTCGCGCTTCACTTCCACCACCAGGCGGATGCCGAAGCGGTTGCTCTCGTCGCGCACTTCGGCGACGCCCTCGATCTTCTTCTCGCGCACCAGCTCGCCGATGCGCTCGTACACGCTGGCCTTGTTGACCTGGTACGGGACCTCGGTGAACACGAACGCCTCGCGCCCGCGGATCATCTCCGTGGTGTAGCGCGCGCGCTGCACGACAGAGCCGCGCCCCGTGATCAGCGCCTGGCGCGCCCCGGCGTGGCCGAGGATCTCACACCCGGTGGGAAAGTCGGGCCCCGGCACGATCTCCAGCAGTTCGAGATCGGTGATGTCGGGGTTGTCGATCATCGCAAGGGCTGCGGTGACCACCTCATTGAGATTGTGCGGCGGGATGTTGGTGGCCATGCCCACCGCGATGCCGCCGCCGCCGTTCACGAGCAGGTTCGGATAGCGCGCCGGCAGCACCACGGGCTCGCGCATGGAGCCGTCGTAGGTGTCCTGGAAATCGACGGTGTCCTCGTCGATGTCCTCCAGCAGGAACATCGCGGGCTTGGCGAGGCGGCTCTCGGTGTAGCGCATGGCGGCCGGCTGGTCGCCGTCCTGCGAGCCGAAGTTGCCCTGCCCGTCGATCAGCGGCAGGCCCATGGAGAAGTCCTGCGCCATCCGCACGAGGGCTTCATAGATCGCGCTGTCGCCGTGCGGGTGATAGTTGCCCATCACGTCGCCCACGGACTTGGCGCTCTTGCGGTAGGGCTTGTCCGGCGTGTTGCCGCCCTCGTTCATGCCGAACAGGATGCGCCGGTGCACGGGCTTCAAGCCGTCGCGCACATCGGGCAGCGCGCGGCTCACGATCACGCTCATGGCGTAGTCGAGGTAGGAGCGCTTGAGTTCGGCCTCGATGGTGATCTGCGGCCCGCCCGGAGGGGGCGCGGGCGGCATGTCGTCGGGCGGGAGATCGTCGGGCGGAATGTCTGTCAAGGCGGGCGACTCGGGCGCTGGAAATGGCTGTCGTCCGGGTAGCACTTCCCCCGCCGCAAGGCCAATGCACCCCCGGCGCCTACCGGGCGCGCCGCTCCGCCAGCGCCACCAGCGCCACGCCCGCCAGCGTCAGCCCCGCGCCGAGGAAGAACTGCCAGGTCAGCGGGTCGCCCAGCACCGCCACCCCAAGCCCCACGCCCACGATGGGCGAAAGGAACAGGAACGGGGTGGTGCGCGCCACCGCATACTTCTGGACCAGCCGGAACATCAGCGCGCTCGCCGCCACGCTGGAGCCGAGCGCCGCAAACACGACGCACCCCCACACCGCCCAGGACGCTGCCGCCATGGCCTGCATCTGGCCGGTCTCGAACACCGCCGACCCCAGCAGCAGCGCAGGGCAGGAAAACGCCGCGATCCAGACCTGGAACGTCAGCGGGTGCATGGCCGGCGCATGGCGCACAAGCACAGCGCCCGCCCCGTAGGAGGCCGCCGCCGCCCCCACCAGCGCCAGCGCGCCCAACTGGCGAAACACCACCGGGTCGAGCGCCATGGCCACCACGCCGGCGAAGGCCGCCCCCACGCCCGCGAGCCGCCACGGGCCAGCCCGTTCGCCCAGCCAGGCCGCCGCGAACCCCACGGAGGCGGGTATCCACAGCTGCATGGCGATCACCATGGGCGAGAGGTCGTGGGCGAGCGCCAGCCCCCAGTATTGCAACCCGAAGTGCAAGGGGCCCGTGAGCAGCGCCACGAACGCGATCAGCCGCCAGCCCTCGCGGCTGAAGCCCCCCGGCGGAGGCCGCAGGAACGGCGCAAGCGCCCCCAGCACGATGGCGAAGCGCAGGCCCGCGGTCAGCAGCGGCGGGATCGCGTCCACCGCGATCTTCGCAAACAGGTTGTTGACGCCCCAGACCACGGCGATGGCGCCGAGCGCTGCGAAATCCGCCGGCGCGATGGGCCGGGCGGGATCGGGCGGCAGAACGATTGGCTGGCCGCCCGGGGCGATGCCGGGCGGCGCGTCGGACGTGTCGGGGGCCATGCCCCGGGGTCTAGCCCCTCCCGCCCGCGCGGCGCGAGGTCAGATCGTCACATCCGGGCGTAGCCGCGCGCGTTGATGTAGTTGCGCAGCTCCTGCATCCGGCCCGACGGGCTGGGGTGGGTGGACAGGATCGTGGGCCCGCGGGAAGCGCCTTCCGCAGCCATCAGCTCCCAGAAGGTCACAGCCTCCCGCACGTCGTAGCCGGCCTTGTGCATGTTATCGACGCCCACCCGGTCGGCTTCGGTCTCCTGCAGGCGCGAGTACGGCAGCAGGATGCCCACCTGCGCGCCGAGACCGATGGCGGCCAAGTAGGCATTGGCGTTCTGCGATCCCGCCACCGCCACCTGGGCGCCCGCCATGGCGAGCTGGCTGCCCACCTGCTGGCTGTAGCGCTCCGCGGCGTGGCGGGCCTGCACGTGGCCCACTTCGTGGCCCATCACGGCGGCGATCTGCGCATCGTTCTTCGCCAGACGCATGAGCCCCTTGTAGAAGCCCACCTTGCCGCCCGGCAGGACAAAGGCGTTCTTCTCGTCCTTGTCGAACACGACGAACTCCCACTGGACGTTCGTCAGCCCCGAGACCGCCGCGATCCGCTGGCCCACGCGCTGCAGCTGGGCGTTCAAGGCAGGATCGCGCGACACGGGCGTGGACTGCTTCTGCTTGGTCCAGCTGTCGAGGGCGAGCGCCGCGAGCTGCTGCTCGCCCGGCGCCAGGCCGACGAACTGGCTGCGCCCGGTGACCGCGTTGGTCTCGCAGCCCGCCAGCAGCAGGGAGCCCGAGGCAAGGCCCATGAGTACATCGCGCCGCTTGAGGGTGGACAGGTCCACCAGCGTGGGCTCGGACACTGCCGGGAGGCCGTGACCGTGGCCGGCGTGATCATGGTCTGCGCACATGGTCCTACTCCTCGACGCGTGGGCGGCCCGGCGCCTCTGCGCCGACCGTCACGTTCCCGGACCGGGTTACCAAACCGGGGGTGAATGCGCCACAACGCGATGCGCCGGCGGGGCGGGCATGGACACCCGACGCCCCCCCCGGTATAAACCCGCCTCCCGAGCGGGCCGCCCCCACAAACGCGGCCTCCGGCGCCTGGGTAGCTCAGTTGGTAGAGCAGCGGATTGAAAATCCGCGTGTCGCTGGTTCGATTCCGGCCCCAGGCACCACTTCCCCCGACCCCTCCAAGCAGTGCGCCGCCCGCGCAGGACAAATGCGCACATCTGAGACGCTGCGCCCGCGACGCGCCGCAGGCGTCCGCCCTGTGGCGCGCGCCGGCGCAAGCTGTCGCGCGCGCCATGTCGCCGGTCGCGCATCGCGCGCGTGATGCAACACGCGGCGCACGCCGTGACGCCCCGCAGCCTCCAGCACGCGAACTCCTCGCCTGTCGCGCGCGCGCCGGGCGCACCATGCGCCGCGCAGGTGCTGGCGCGCACCCCAAAGGAGAGCCGCGCTGAGCACGTACGTTTCCGTACACGGAGCATCACGGAAGCATTTCATCCAAGCATGCACTGCAACCGCCGTACGCCCAAGGGGAGCGCGCGACCGCTGCGTCGCGCAGAAAGTAATGCATGTAACTTTTCTCTCTCTTTTCAGTTCGCTTCAGCAATGATTAGGATTGAGAGCCCGGCAGAAGCAGCGGGCGGCGGGGGACGGCATGACAGGTTCGATTTTCCAGGCGGCGACCGAAGTAAGTTTCGGCGAGCGCGACGGACGCATCACGGTGACGTTCCAGCGCACCGGCGATCTCAGCGGCGCGGTGAACCTCACCTACGACGTGACGTCGGAATCCACCACGCCCGGTGTCGATTTCATCGGCGCATCCGGCGTCACGCGCTTCGAACCAGGCGAAGACCGGGCCACGATCACCTTCGACATCGTCAACGACACCCTCAACGAGCCGACCGAGACGTTCATCGTCTCCATCGTCTCGGTGGACAGCGGGACGCTGTCGGTGCCGCGCACGCTCCGGGTCAACATCCTCGATGACGAAAACCCCGTCCTGCCCCCCGCCCAGCCGCCGCTCGTGCAGGAGTATGCAGTGGTGGCGCAGCCGGTCGCGTCGGGACTGAACCAGCCGATCAACCTCGAGTTCTCGCCGGTCAACCCCGATCTCGTCTACGTGGCGGAGAAGGGCGGCCTCATCCGCGTGCTGAACGTGCAGACGGGCGAGGATCTCGGCGCGTTCATCGATCTCAAGTCGCAGGTCAACGAGTACGGCGACCGCGGCCTGATGGACATCGCGCTCCACCCCGATTTCGAGAACCAACCCTACGTCTACGCCTTCTACGTGGTCGACCCTCCCGGCATCGGCAACGGCGACCAGTTCGGCAACCGCTTCGCGCATGTGGTGCGTTTCACCGCCGACGCCTCAAACAACTACCTCACGGTCGTGCCCGGCAGCGGCGTCATCATCGCGGGCGGCGCCGGCGCGACGCCGGGGGACATCAACGGCAATGGCCTCGTCGAGTTCGACGATCCGATCTACGCCAACGAGCTGTCGTCGGAGCGCTATCTCCAGCCGAACGACCCGACGCCGCCTCTCGTAATCGCCGGCTTCAAGCAGGACTACATCAAGATCGATTCGGTCACCCACGCGGGCGGGTCGCTGGCCTTCGGTCCGGACGGCGCGCTCTACATCTCGGTGGGCGACGGCGCCTCGCCGAACTACCCGGACCCGCACGCCGTGGACGTGCAGAACCTCAACAGCCTGTCCGGCAAGATCCTGCGCGTCGATCCGCTCACCGGCCAGGGCCTGACCGACAACCCGTTCTACCAGACCGGCCAGTCGCTGGATTCGAACATCTCGAAGGTGTTCCAGTTCGGCCTGCGCAATCCGTTCTCCATCGCGTTCGACGAGCTTGGCCGGCTCTTCATCACCGACACCGGCTGGAACGCCTACGAGGAGATCAACTCCGGGCCGCCGGGCGCAAACTTCGGCTGGCCCTTCTACGAAGGCAAGGAAGGCGGCCAACTCGCTCCCACCAGCGGTTACCGCGACCTGCCGCAGGCGGCGGCGTTCTACCAGGGCGTGGCGAACGGCACGATCCCGATCACGGCGCCCTATGCGGCGTTCGGACACGCGGAATCCGTGCCCGGATTCCAGAACCAGGCCATCACGGGCGGCTCGGTGATCTACACCGGCGACCGCTATCCCGCTGAATTCGAGAACGACTACTTCTACAGCAACTTTCCGTTCGCCACCGTGTTCACAATCGACACGAACAACCGGCAGGACGTGAACTACCTCTACCGGTCCGACAAGCTGTTTGCTCCCGTGCACTACACGCAGGGTCCCGACGGATATGTGTACTATGCCGATCTCGGCGCACGCGAGGACGGCTTCTCCAACACCGACGGCTTCGTCGGCCGCCTGCTGATCGGTGCGCTGGGCGGCCCGCGCGTCGCCATCTCCACGACCACGCCGACAGTCACCGAAGGCGTCAACGCGTCCGCCAGCGTGACGTTCACCCTGAGCGCCGTCCAAAGCGCGCCGGTCACCGTCACCTACGCCACAGCCGACAGCGGCGCGCGCGCCGGCCTCGACTTCACCGCCGCCGCAAGCGCCACGGCCACCATCGCCGCCGGCCAGACCAGCGTCACCATCGCCATTCCCATCCTGAACGACGCCGTGTTCGAACGGACGGAAATGTTCGCCGTCGTTCTCGACGGCGCCACGCTGAACGGCGTGGACCTGCTCGCGGGCGGCTCGGCGCCGATCACCATCCTCGATACGGATCCCCCCCCGCCCGGCACGAACCTCCTCGTCAACGGCTCGCTGGAGACGGCGGTCGTCGCCACCGGCGGCTTCGCCGCGTACCAGTCCATTCTCGGCTGGACCGCCATCACCGGCGGCACCATCGAACTCTGGAACGCCCATAACGGCGTCACCGCGTCGGCGGGCGTGAACTTCGCGGAGCTTGATTTCGCCGGCGCCCGCGACGGCTTCTTCCAGGACGTGCAGACCACGCCGGGACAGAGCTACGTGCTGAGCTTCGACCTGCGCACCCGCCCCGGCGTAGCCGCCACGACGCAGGGCGTGGAGCTGGTGTGGAACGGCGCCGTGATCGCCACGGCGACCCCGGGCGCAACATTCGCGACCTTCTCCGCCAATGTCACGGGCACGGGCGGCCTCGACCGCCTCACCATCCGTGAGGTGGCGTCGCAGGGGGGCGACGGTCTCGGCGCCATGGTCGACAACTTCAAACTGATTGTCGCGGGCGGCCCGCTGGCCCCCGCGGTCACCGTTGCGGTTGCGCCCGCCACGGTCACGG
>JAIYAO010000174.1 GCA_027488965.1 Alphaproteobacteria bacterium | reverse complement strand
TGTCTCGCGATAATGGGGCAGTCCTCCAGCATGTTCTGGAGCTGCGGTTTTCACTTCTTCGCCGGCGCCGCCCTGCTCACCCTGCACAGGGCGGAGAGGCGCGATTTCACGCTCGTGAGAGTTTTGTGCGCGCTGGTCCTGACGGCGACGATGACGCTGGGACTACAGGACGCAACGTCCCTGTCTTTCGCGATGATGGCTTTCCTTTTGCTTATCAGCACGATTGAGCACACGCCCGCCGGCGCGCTCGCAAAGTCGGTCCGCTGGATTGGCGACAACACGTACGGCACCTACCTGTGGCATGTGCCGGTGCAGATCGCCTGCCTGATTGGCTTTGCGTTTTTCGGCGTTTCGCGCGCTGTGCCCGACAGCCCGCTCTTCCTCGCCGCCTACCTGGTCGGCGTCAGCGCAATAGCCCGGGTGTCTTTCCTTTACTTCGAACGACCGGCGCAGGCGGTGATCCGCGGGCTGGGAGACACGGGCCGCACGTGATCAGCGCTTCGGCTGGGCGCCTGCAGGCGGGACGGGCGTGAGTTGGCCGCTCGGCGCGGAGACGGCGCCGACGGGGGGCACGCGGGCGACGAGGAAGAGCGAGTAGGTCTCAAGCGCTTCGCCCCACATCTCCAGCTGGGCCTTCAGGTTGTCCGGCGACACGCCGCCGTCGAGATTGATGTTCATCACCAGGGACGGATCGCGGTCTTCGTCAAGGAAGGCGCGGGCGAAAGGCGTGCGGGCATTCCAGCCGTTGATGCGCTCCAGCGGGATGCGCGCGGTGCCGGAGAAGCCGGCGTAGAGTTCGATGGCGGTGCAACCGCCGCCGGACGGCTGGCAGCCGGCGAGGAACGCCTGGAACGGTATCGTCTCCAGCCGCGCAAGCACGAAGCTGTCACGCCCTTCCGTTTTCACATCCCCGGTGAAGCCGGCGCGCTGCAGGGCGGCCACGAGGCCGTTGATGTCCGTGGAGGTCACCAGCCCGGGCGACGGGGCGGCGCGCAGGGGGGGCGCGCGGCCGATGGCCTGATCGACGATCACCGGCGGGTTGCTGGCGGTCTGGGCATGGGCGCCGGCGGCGGCCGCCAGCAACACGGCGGCGACAATGAGGGTGCGCATCGGCGTGTCCTTGCGGGAGAAGTTGATCAGCGGGCGGGGCAGTTGGCGGCGCGGGCTTCGGCGACGGCGAGGTTGCGCACGGCGGGGCTGGCGCGCGGGTACTTCACGGGCAGATCCCGGAACACGGCGCAGGCCTGGTCGGCCTTGTCCATCCCCTTCAGCGAAACGCCCAGCATCGTCCACGCATCAGGCGCGCGCGCGGCGGCGGGATAGTCCTTCAGGAACGCCACGAACGTATCGGCGGCGTCGGGGAAGCGGCGCTGGGCCACCTGGGTGCGCCCGACGAAGTAGCGCGCCTCCGGCGCATCGGGCGATTGAGGATTGGCCTGCGCGAAGGCGGCGAACGCGGCCTCGGACTCCGCATAGCGGCCGAGTTGCAGGTAGCGCGTGGCGTCCTGCAGCAGCTGGGCGGAATCCACCGGGGCCTGCGCCGCCGGCAATGTCCCCAGCTGACCGGCCCCGGGTGCGGCAGCCGGGGCGCCGGGGGCGACGGCGGGCGTCCCGCCCTGCCCGAGCGCATCCGCCAGCTGCCGCTCCAGCAGAGCGTTCTTCGACTGCGCGCGGCGCAGTTCCACGCCGAGCCGTTCGCTTTCGCCGGTCGCCTGGCGCAGCATCTGCTCAAGCTCCCCCACCCGCTCCTGCAGGCGGACGAGATTCTCGCTGGGCGCGGGCGCGTACGTCACCGACTGCGCACGCGCGCCGCCGAAGAAGCCTTGCCCCGCCCCCAGCGCCAGAGCGCCGGAGACGAGGGCGGCGAAAAGTGCCTGCCTGATCATGGACGGCGCTTCTGCGCGCGGGCTTCGGCGAAAATGCGGCGCTTAGCTGACAGCGCCGGACACGAGCTGCGTGTGGGCGTTGCGGTTCAGGCGGTGCGCATCCTCGGAGGAGCGGGGATCGAGCGGGCGCTCCTTGCCGTAGGACACCGTGTCGAGCCGGCTGGCGGGCACGCCGAGGCTGACGAGGTAGTCCTTGGTGGCCGCGGCGCGGCGGGCGCCGAGCGCGAGGTTGTACTCACGGGTGCCGCGCTCGTCGGCGCTGCCGGCGATCAGGACCCGGACGGCGCCGTACTGGCGCAGCCAAGCGGCCTGCTTTTCCAGCGTGGCGCGGGCTTCCGGGGAGAGGTTGTACTGGTCGTAGCCGAAGAAGACGCGCTCGCCGACGGAGACGCGGAAGTCCTCAAGCGAACCGGGCGCCGGGCCCTGGGGGTTCGGCGCGGGCATCGGGGCAGGCGCGGGGGCGGGGGTGGCCACGGGCGGCGGCGCCACTTCCGGGGCGGGCTTGCTGGCGCACGCGCCCAGGCCTACTGCGAAGGAAACGGCCATGATCTGAGCGACGTAACGCATAGGGGTCTGCCCTCCATACCGCCGCAATCTGCGGCGCCGGTGTCCACTAACGGTAAAACTTGCGGAAAGTTCGGCAAGCGCGTCACTTTCCGGTCGATCCCTCGCCATTGTCTATCGCGGGCGTGTGAAGGGCCGCAACCTTGAGGGTTAATGCCCGCAGAATTCCGAGAAAGTCTGCTTAACGAGTGGTCAGAACCTCAGGAGACGTTCCATGCACTACCTCCACACCATGGTCCGCGTCACCGATCTGGACGCATCACTGGCCTTTTACAGCGGCGCGCTGGGCCTTGAGGAGGTGCGCCGGGTGGACAACGAGGGCGGCCGCTTCACGCTCGTGTTCCTCGCCGCCCCGGACGACGCCGCGCGGCTGAAGGGGGACTTCACCATCACCGGCGCCGGCGTGCCCATGGTGGAGCTGACGCACAACTGGGACCCCGAGGACTACAAGGGCGGGCGCAATTTCGGCCACCTCGCCTATGCGGTGGACGACATCTACGCCGCCTGCGCGCGGCTGCAGGAAAAGGGCGTCACCATCGCGCGGCCCCCGCGCGACGGGCGCATGGCGTTCGTCCGCTCCCCGGACGGCATCTCGGTGGAGCTGCTGCAGAAGGGGCCATCGCGCGCGCCGGCGGAGCCGTGGGCCAGCATGCCCAACGTCGGCGTCTGGTAGGCGAAGGTTAACGCACGCCGAAACTGGATGCCGGCGCCGGAATCCCGCGCTGCCGTGCGTGGCGCCGGGCGGCGTGATGCTGCGGGCGCTGCTGCGCTGAGCGTCGCCCGCCGGGCCTCAGGTCACGCGCGCGGCGGCGACAATGGGGCCGCCATCCTTCTGCTGGACCAGGATGGCGCCGCGCAGCGACGGGTGCGGCGACGGCGGCAGCTTCAGCCGCGTTTGCGCGCCTGAACACAGGCCCAGATGGACAATGGCGTGCACGACGTTGCGGTGCGGCAGCGTGCGTCCGCCATTCTCGCCACGCCTGATGGGCACCTCCACCACGCGGGGATCGTACCAGACGAGCCAGACATCGTTCTGGCCGCGCACCTCGCCAATGGTCAGCGCGCGGGCTGCGACGGTGATCGCAGGCTCGAACGGCGGACGCACGTTGCGGCGGATCGCGCGCTCCAGGTCGGCGCGCGCCTGGCCGGTGAGATCGGCGCGGCCGTTCACCACCACTTGCGGCGTGTACACGTTGGAGGCGCCAAGGCCGCGCATGTAGTCCCGCTGGCGCTGCGTGAAGGCGGGCTTGGCGAACGTGTCGCGCCAGCCGAGGTAATCCCAATAGGTGACGCCGAAACTGAGCGCGAGAACATCGTCGCGGTCGGCGAGCGCCATCACGTTGGCGTTGGCGGGCGGACACGACGAACAGCCCTGGCTCTGGAAGAGCTCCACCACGTTGAGGCGGGAGTCCGCCTGCGCCGGCGCGGCTCCGGCCAGGACGCACAGCAGCGCCAGTGGGGCGAGGGATTTCATGTGCGCCAGTACGCGGGCGCCGGCGCGGCGTTACATCCTCAGATCGCCTTCGCGGACGCGATCTCGTACTCGGTCATCTGCCGGTCGCCGATGCCGGCCTCGGGCCAGGCGGCGCGCCACGCGGCCATGTGCGGCATGTGGCGGTGGGCCTCGCGCGCCTCCATGTCGGCGAAGCACTCGAAGATGTGGACAAGGTGATCTTCGTTCACGTCGAACGAGAAGCTGTAGGCGATGCATCCCGCCTCCGCGCGGCTGGCGGCGACGATGGCGCGGAGATGGGGCAAAGCGGCCTCACGCTTACCGGGCGCAATGCGGATCGTGCCGGCGAGGACGATCAACGGAGCCAGGCCGTCTGGATCTTGCGGCGCTGTTCGTAGCTGGCGATGTCCTCATCCTTCGTCAGCGTCATGCCGATGTCGTCGAGGCCCTCCAGCAGCTTGAGCTTGCGGCCTGGCTCGATCTCGAACGTGAACGCGACGCCGGAGGGGGCCGTCACCGTCTGCGCGTAGAGATCGACGGCGAACATGTGGTTGCCGCCGCGCGCCTCATCCATGAGCCGGTCCACCGCGTCCTGCGGCAACACGATGGGCAGCAGGCCGTTGTTGAAGCAGTTGTTGTAGAAGATGTCCGCAAAACTCGGCGCGATCACGCAGCGCAGGCCGAAATCGGTGAGCGCCCACGGCGCGTGCTCCCGTGAGGAGCCGCAGCCGAAGTTGGGGCCCGCGATCAGCACGCCCGCCTTCACGTAGGCCGGCTGGTTGAGCACGAAGTCTTCCTTCGGGTTGCCGTCGCCATCGAACCGTAGGTCGTAGAACAGGCCCTTGCCGAGGCCCGTGCGCTCCACGGTGGCGAGGAACTGCTTGGGGATGATCTGGTCGGTATCGACGTTGGCCGCCGGCAGCGGCGCGGCGATCGCCTGAAGGCGGGTGAAGGGAGTCATGTCAGGGGCCGATCATCAGGGTGGGCACGCCGCTTGTGCCGTCGCGCACGGTGAAGACGCGGGTATCGGGGCGCCGACCCGCGTGGATCTCGGAGATGTCGAAGCCGGCGGCGGCTATGCGCGCGTGCGCGGCGTCCACATCCGCCACGCGCCAGGTGAGGCCCCACAGATGGTCGTCCTCCTCGGACACGCCCGCCTTCAGGTCGTGCGCGACCTCCACGATGAGATCGCCGCAGCGGAAGAACATGAGGCGCGTGCCCCACTCCGGCGCGGTGCGATCCAGCCGCATGTCGAGGCCGAGCTGCGCGCCGTAGAGCGCCTGCGCACGCACCGGTGCGGGCGTGCGGATGACGACGTGGTCGAGGCCGGTGACGCCGGAGGGTGTTGTCATGGCGCTGCGCGGCCAGGGCGCCTCTTCGGGCTTCTGCTCGATCATGAACGTGGTGATGCCGGCGAGACCCGTGGAGAACATGCGCCAGAAGCGCTTTTCCTTCGTCTCCACGTGGGTGGAGCGCAGCGGATGCGGCGCCGTTGCGGAGACGCCGCGGCGCTCAAGCAGCTTGTGTGCGGCGTCGAGATCGGGCGTGGCGTACGCTATCGCCCAGAGGCCTTCGCCATGCCTGTCGAGATGGGCCTTCGCCTGATCGCCCGTGAAGCCGGGCCCGACCGGGGCGATGATGTCGAGCGCCATGTTGTCCAGCTGGAACCACACGTGCGCCGCGCCGCCGTCTGACCCATGCCAGTTGGGCCCGCAGCCCAGCAGCGCGGTGTAGCGCGCGGTGGCGGCGTCAAGGTCCGGCACGATGAGGGCGATATGGTCGAGGGCGGTGATCATTGCTTTGCGTAAGCCGTAAGGTCTGACCAGAGGTCGATGCAGAAGGCGCGGATGTCACGAACGGATTCAGGAAACCAGGGTAAGACCTTGAGGGCGGCGATCGCGAAGAAGAGATTGGCGAGGTCCTTATTGGCGCTGGTGTAGAGACTGCCCTGAATGCGTTCAAAGCTGAATGGCGCCAGCGTCCGTTCAATTTCCTTGTAGGCGGCCTTCGCGCCCTTTGGATGGCGGACCTGCGCAACATCGACATTCAGATCGAAGGAAATTGCAAACATCAGGCTGGTGGGTCTGTCAGTGCTTGCGTCAGGCGATAGTCGAACTCCTCGCCACTCTCGAACACATAGACGCGCGCTACGCCGCGCTCCTCGTCGACGGACAGTATCTCATAGGTTGGTCCGGCATCGCCAAACTTCTGGAATTGACGCAGACCCGAGGCTCTGGGGAGATGATCACTTGTATCAGCCATGTCCCACCCTACACCAATCCCCGCACGTCCACCAAACACCCCGCCATCGCCGCCGCCGCCGCCATCGCCGGCGAGACGAGATGCGTGCGGCCGCCGCGGCCCTGGCGGCCTTCGAAGTTGCGGTTCGATGTGCTCGCGCACCGCTCCCCGGGGGCGAGTTTGTCGGGGTTCATGCCGAGGCACATGGAGCAGCCCGGTTCGCGCCACTCGAAGCCGGCGTCGATGAAGATGCGGTCGAGCCCTTCACTTTCGGCCTGTTCGCGCACGAGGCCAGAGCCTGGCACCACCATGGCGCGCACGCCGTCCGCCACCGCTTTGCCCTCCGCGATCTTCGCGGCGATGCGCAGGTCCTCGATCCGCGAATTGGTGCACGAGCCGATGAACACGCGCTGGATCGGCAGGCCTTCCAGCTTCTGGCCCGCCTCCAGCCCCATGTAGGCGAGCGCGCGGCGCGCGGTTTCGGCTCGCACCGGATCGGCAAAGGCGGCCGGATCGGGCACGACATCATCGATGGGCGCGCCCTGCTCCGGGTTGGTGCCCCACGTGACGTGAGGCGCGAGCGTGGAGACATCGATCGCGTGCGTCTCGTCGAAGGCCGCTTGCGGGTCGCTCTTCAGCGTCTTCCAGTAGCGCAGCGCTTCCTGCCACGCGCCGCCCTTGGGCGCCGCGGCGCGGCCCATGAGATAGGCGAATGTCTTGTCGTCCGGCGCGATGAGGCCGGCGCGCGCGCCCGCCTCGATGCTCATGTTGCAGACCGTCATCCGCGCTTCCATCGACAGCGCGCGGATCGCCTCTCCGGCATACTCGATGACGTGGCCCGTGCCGCCGCCCATGCCGATCTTCGCGATCAGCGCGAGGATCATGTCCTTGGCGTACACGCCCGCCGGCGCCTGCCCGTCGAACCGCGCCAGCATGTTGCGCGCCTTGCGCGAGCGCAGCGTCTGCGTGGCGAGCACGTGCTCCACCTCGCTGGTGCCGATGCCGAACGCCAGCGCGCCGACGGCGCCGTGCGTGGAGGTGTGGCTGTCGCCGCAGACGATGGTCATGCCCGGCTGTGTGCGGCCCTGCTCGGGCCCGACCACGTGGACGATGCCGTTGCGCGGATCGCCCATGGGGAAATACTCGATGCCGTGGTCCGCGACGTTTTTCGTCAGCGTTTCCAGCTGCAGCCGGGCCTCCGGGTCCTTCACGCCGGGCAGGCCCAGCGCCTGGTCCTCCGTCGGCGTGTTGTGATCGGCCACGGCGAGGGTGAGATCGGGGCGGCGCACCGGGCGGCGTGCGGTTTTCAACCCCGCGAACGCCTGCGGCGTCGTCACCTCGTGGATGAGATGGAGGTCGATGTAGAGGAGCGCCGACCCGTCGCTTTCCTGCGCGACGACGTGGTTGTCCCAGATCTTGTCGTAGAGGGTGCGTGCGGCCATGGGCGGATGTAGGGCCTGCGGGGCCTCAGTCGCAACCGTCGCGCCGGCCGTCGTAGGTGAGCGCGCGCTCCCCATCGGTGACGAAGACGATGCGCAGCAGGTCCGGGCCGGTGCGCAGCTCCACCCAGCGCGTGTCCTCCCCCTCCGCCGC
>JAIYAO010000024.1 GCA_027488965.1 Alphaproteobacteria bacterium | reverse complement strand
TATCCAACCTGCCCTACAACGTGGGCACGCCGTTGCTGGTGGCGTGGCTGAAGGCCGGCGCATGGCGCGGCCCGATGACCCTGATGTTCCAGCGTGAAGTGGCGGAGCGCATCGTGGCGCCCGTCGGCGGCGATGCCTACGGACGGCTTGCGGTGCTGTGCCAGGCGCGCACCCACGCCCGCATCGTCATGCCCGTGCCGCCGCGCGCCTTCACGCCGCCGCCCAAGGTGGCCTCTGCGGTGGTGCATCTCACGGATCGCGCGGACGCCTTCGAGGACCTCGACGCGCTGGAGCGGGTCACGGCGGCGGCCTTCGGCCAGCGACGCAAGATGCTGCGCTCCAGCTTTGCGAGCCTCGCGGGCGCGGACTCCGAGCCCCTGCTGACCGCCGCCGGCATCGATCCCTCGCAGCGGGCCGAACAGGTCCCGGTGGCGGCGTTCTGCGCGCTGGCGCGCGTATGGCGGGACGCGAAGGGTTAGGTGTCTTCCTGCAACAGGCGCAGCACGTAGCCGGGCAGCCAGGGCTGGCGCTGGCGACGGAGCCGTTCGGCCGCAACGATGGACTGCAGCTGCCGATAGCAGGCGTCGAGATCTTCATTGAGCAGCACGTAGTCGTACCCGTCCCAGCGGCTGATCTCGCTGTAGGCGTTGGTCATCCGTTTCTTGATGACGGTGTGGTCGTCGCTGGCGCGCGACTCCAGGCGCCGGCGCAGTTCGGTCATGGACGGCGGCAGGATGAACACCTTCACCACATCCGCCTGCGCGCTGTTGGTGAGTTGCTGCGCACCCTGCCAGTCGATGTCGAAGATCACGTCCCGGCCCTTGTCGAGGGCGCTCATCACCGGCTCGCGCGGCGAGCCGTAGAGAAAATCGTGCACTTCGGCCCACTCGAGAAAGCCGTTGTCCGCCCGCTTCGCACGGAAGGCATCCTGGTCGACGAACACGTAGTGGACGCCATCGATCTCGTTGGGACGCGGCGGGCGCGTGGTCCACGACACGGAGAGCTCCACATCGGGATCGTCGCGGGTCAGCAGCCGCGTCAGCGTGGTCTTGCCGGCGCCGGACGGGCTGGACAGCACCAGCATCAGGCCCCGGCGGCGGCGCACGATCTCATTCGGCATTGGCGCACTGTTCCCGGAACTGGTCGATGGCCGTCTTGAGGTCCAGCCCGATCCGCGTCAAGGCGAGATCGGAGGCCTTGGAGCAGAGCGTGTTGGCCTCCCGGTTCAGTTCCTGCGCCAGGAAATCGAGACGCCGTCCCGCAGGCTCCGGCCCGGCCATGAGCGCGCGCGCCTCGGCGGCGTGGGCGCTGAGCCGCTCCAGTTCCTCCTGCACGTCCGCCCGCGCTGCGAGCAGCGCCACTTCCTGCGCAAAGCGTGCGGGATCGACCTGCACCTCGGGTGCGAGCGCCGTGAGGCGGTCCTTCAGCTTCTGCGCCAGCGCCGCAGGCGCCGTGGCGGCGGTGGCCCGCGCGGAATGAACGCCCGCCTCGATCGCCGCCACCAGCCCTTCGAGCACGGCGGCGAGGGTAAGGCCCTCCTGCGCGCGGGCCGCTGCAAGACCGTCAAAGGCATCGACGAGGCCCTGTGCGACCGCCGCTTCCAGCAGGGCCTGTTCGTCACCCGCCGGCGCGGCAGCCTCCTCCGTCATCAACACGCCGCGCACCTGCAACAGCCCGTCGAGCCGCGGGCGTTCCACACGCCCGTCGCGCATGTGCTTTTCCATCGCCTCCAGCAGGCGATCGAGAAACGCCATGTCGATCCGGGTGGCGCCGCCTGCATCGGCATCGCGGACCACGGTCAGCAGAGCCTGGACGGACCCCCGACGGAACCGCCTCGCAGCGCCTTCGCGCACGGCGGACTCCAGCGCCTCGAACCCTGGCGGCAACCGGCTCTTCACGTCGAGACCGCGTCCGTTGACGCTGCGCAGCTCCCATATCCAGCGCTTGCCGCCCGCTGCGCCTTCGGCGCGGGCGAACCCTGTCATTCCGGAAATGGCCATGGACGTTGTCCCTTCAGGGCGCAGCGGCCGCCTGCGCCGCGCGCTGGCGCTCCACCTCGCGCCAGCGCGCGACGTTGCGGTTATGCTCTTGCACGGTCGCTGCGAAAACATGGCCGCCGGTGCCGTCGGCCACGAAAAACAGTTCGTTGGTGGCGGGCGGATTGAGCACGGCTTCGATGGCGTCGCGGCCGGGGTTGGCGATGGGGGTCGGGGGCAGCGCGGGGATGAAGTAGGTGTTGTACGCGGTGCGCCGCTCAAGCTCGCTCTTGCGGATGCCGCGGCCCAACGGGCGCCCCTTGGTGATGCCGTAGATGATGGTGGGATCCGACTGCAGCGGGATGCCCTGGCGCAGGCGGTTGGTGAACACGGCCGCCACGCGCGGGCGCTCTGAGGCGATGCCGGTCTCCTTTTCGACGATGGAAGCCAGAATCAACGCTTCTTGCGGCGTCTTGATCGGCAGATCTGGCGCGCGCCTAGGCCATAGCTCATCGAGCACGCGCTGCTGATCGGCGCGCATGCGCGCGAGCACTTCCGTGCGATCGGTCCCCCGCAGCACCATGTAGGTTTCCGGCAACAGCGAACCCTCCTCCGGCACGGGAGGGACGGCCCCCGTCAGCACCTCGGAGTTCTTCAGGATGTCGACGATCATCGCGCTGGTGAGGCCCTCGGCGACCGTGATCGGCAGGAGCTTCATCCGGCCCCCCTCGATCTTCTCCAGCACGCTGCGCAGGGACTCACCCATCTCCGCCTCGTAGCCGCCCGCCTTCAGGTCGCCCTCGCCCGCATACATTTTCGCCGCCAGGCGAAAGACCACGACGTCGCGCACGATGCCCCGGCCCTTGAGCTGGCGGGCGATGTCCATGACGCTCGCGCCGCGTTCAATGGTGAAGGCCGTGGCCTGCAAGGCCGGGCCGGGCCGGTGGATTTCCCAGACAAGGAAGACGACCAGCGCCAGCGCCAGCAGCGCCGCCGTCCACACCAGCGAGAACAGGAATCCGAGAACGTCGACGCCGCCCTTCGCCCTGCGGCTCATCTACTTCACCGCCGCAAGGATCAGCGCCGCGTTGGTGCCGCCGAAACCGAAGGAGTTCGACATGGCGGCGCGGATCGGCCGCTGGCGCGCCTTGTGCGGAACGAGGTCGATGAGCGTCTCCACGGACGGGTCGTCGAGGTTTAACGTGGGCGGGGCGACGCCGTCGCGGATCGCCAGCGCGCAGAAGATGGCCTCCACCGAGCCCGCGGCGCCGAGCAGGTGACCGATGGCGGATTTGGTCGACGACATGGAGAGGTTGGCCGCTGCCCCACCGAACACGCGCTCGATGGCGCGCAGCTCGATCTCGTCGCCCACCGGCGTGGAGGTGCCATGGGTGTTGAGGTAGTCGATGTCCGCCGGCGCCATGCCGGCATCCTTGAGCGCGCCCTGCATGGCGCGGAAGCCGCCGTCGCCGTCCTCGGACGGAGAGGTGATGTGATAGCCGTCGCCGGAGAGGCCGTAGCCCATGACCTCGGCGTACATGGTGGCGCCGCGCGCCTTCGCGTGCTCGTACTCCTCGAGCACGACAATGCCCGCGCCCTCGCCCATCACGAACCCGTCGCGCCCCTTGTCGTAGGGCCGCGAAGCTTTCTCCGGCGTTTCGTTGAAGCCGGTGGACATGGCGCGCAGCGCGCAGAAACCCGCAAACCCAATCCGGCAGATCGCCGCCTCTGCGCCGCCGGCCACCATCACGTCTGCGTCGCCCAACTTGATGAGACGTGCCGCATCGCCGATCGCGTGGGCACCGGTGGCGCACGCCGTGACCACGGCGTGGTTCGGGCCGCGGAACCCGTACCGGATGGAGACCTGACCCGATGCGAGATTGATCAGCGCACCGGGAATGAAGAACGGGCTGATCTTGCGCGGGCCGTCCCGCTCCAGCTGCAGCGCGGTATCAGCGATGGACGACAGGCCGCCGATGCCCGAACCGATGAGCACGCCGGTCCGATTGCGAGCCTCGTCGTCCTCAGGCTTCCAGCCGGAGTCTGCCACGGCTTCATCGGCGGCGGCCATGGCGAAAAGAATGAAGTCGTCGACACGCCGCTGTTCCTTCGGCGACATCGCCTTGTCGGGATCGAATACGCCGGGCGAGCCCGGCGCGCCGCCGCCGCGCCCGTCCACGCGCGGCACGATGCCCGCGACACGGCACGGCAGGTCATCGACCTTCATGTGCTCGATGCGCTTGAGGCCCGATCGCCCGGCGACGATCTGGTCCCACGCATATCGCCAGCCCACGCCCACGGGCGTGACAAGGCCGATGCCGGTGATGACTACGCGCCGCACTGAGCTTGCGCCGCCTCTCAGCCGAGTTTGCTCTCGATGAACTTCACGGCGTCGCCCACTGTCTGGATGTGTTCGGCGGCGTCGTCGGGAATTTCGACGCCGAACTCTTCCTCGAAGGCCATGACCAGTTCGACGTTGTCGAGCGAGTCTGCCCCGAGATCGTCGATGAAGCTGGCTTTGTCGGTCACCTTGTCCGGAGCCGTCTCCAGATGCTTCACGACGATGGATTTTACGCGCTCAAAAACGTCGGACATGGACGCCTCTCGATGTCGAGGAAAACGGAAACTGCACTCCCGACTTGTCCCCGAAACAGGCGTGGGGATCAAGGGAGGGGCGCAAACGACGGCGCTCCGCTACCATACCGGTTTCCCATTGGCTACGGGGGCGCGAGGCCCGGCGCCCCGCCGGGCTGGGTCTGCAGGCGCCGCGGCGGTCAGATCATGACCATCCCGCCATTCACGTGCAGGGTCTGGCCGGTGACGTAGCCGGCCTCCGTGCTCGCGAGGTAGACGGCGGCGGCGGCGATATCGCCCCCTTCGCCCAGCCGCCCCAGCGGAATGCGGCCCAGCAGGGCCTCCTTTTGTGCGTCCGGCAGCACGTCGGTCATCGGCGAGGCGATGAAGCCCGGCGCGATGCAGTTGGCGGTGATGTTGCGGCTGGCGACTTCCTGGGCCAGCGCTTTGGTGAAGCCGATGATGCCCGCCTTGGAGGCGGCATAATTCGCCTGCCCGGGGTTCCCCATCACGCCGACCACCGACGTGATCGCGACGATCCGGCCGTAGCGCCGCTTCATCATGCCCCGCAGGGCCGCCCGCGTTAGGCGAAAGTACGCTTCCAGATTCACCCGCTGCACGAGCGACCAGTCCTCGTCCTTCATGCGCAGCAGCAGGCCGTCGCGCGTGACCCCGGCGTTGGAGACGAGGATGTCGAGACCACCGAGCGCGCTCTCGGCCTGGCCCGCAAGCGCATCCACGGCGGCAGCGTCGCCGAGGTCGCACGGCAGCACCACCTGGTCCCCGCCCAGGTCGGCGCGCAGCGCCTCAAGAGCGTCCGCACGGGTGCCGGAGAGGCCCACGCGCGCGCCCCGCGCCGCGAGCGCCCGCGCGATCGCCCCGCCGATGCCGCCGCTCGCGCCGGTGACGAGCGCGCACTTGCCGCTGAGATCGAACATGCCGGGATCCTTCACACAGTTTTTGCGAATGCTTCGAGGTCTGCGGGCTCGTTGAGGGCCAGGGTTTCCGCCTCGGGTGCGATCCGCTTGACCATGCCGGTGAGAACCTTGCCCGCGCCCACCTCGACGAACCGTTCCACGCCAGCCGCCGCCATGGCGGCGACGCATTCGCGCCAGCGGACGCGGCCCGTCACCTGCTCCACCAGCAAACGACGGATCTCCGCCGGCGTCGAAATGGCGGCGGCGGTGACGTTGGCGAACACGGGGATCGCCGGCGGCCCGATTTCCGCCTGCGCGAGCGCCTCGGCCATCGCGGCGGCGGCAGACGCCATCAGCGGCGAATGGAAGGGCGCAGAGACATTGAGCGGGATCGCTCGGGCGCCGCGCGTCTTGGCATACGCCATCGCCGCGTCCACGCCGGCTTTCGTTCCGGAGATCACGACGTTGCCGACATTGTTGTCGTTGGCCACCACACATACGCCCGCCTTGGCGCCCTCCGCGGCGATCTCCTCGGCGAGCGCCACATCGACCTTGCCGATCAGCGACGCCATCGCGCCCTCGCCCACCGGAACCGCCGCCTGCATCGCCGCGCCGCGCTTGCGCAGAAGGCGCGCGGCGTCCGCCACGGTGAAGGCGCCCGCCGCCGCCAACGCCGAGTACTCGCCCAGCGAATGACCCGCCGCGCACGACGCTTTCGTCACGTCCACCGCGAAGTCCGCTTTCAGGACGCGCATGGCCGCAAGGCTCACCGCCATCAACGCCGGCTGCGCATTGGCGGTGAGCGTGAGATCGGCCTCTTCGCCGATCCACATCAGGCGCGACAGCTTCTCCCCCAGCGCATCGTCCACTTCCTCAAAGACCTCGCGCGCGGCGGGAAACGCGTCGGCCAGCGCCCGGCCCATGCCGATGGCCTGGCTGCCCTGACCGGGGAAAATGAAAGCAAGGCTCATGGACGTCCGCCGTGGGTGTGGAGAAAGCGCGTTCGCTAGCGGATGGAGCCGCCACCGGCAAGCGCGCGCCATTTACCCACCCTTCACGCCCTTGGCGGCATGTGGCCGCCACAACAAGGACAAGAGCATGCAACGCGGTGGGCGGCTGGAGGGGTGGGAGACGCTGGCGGCAGGTCTCGCCGCAGGCCTGCTCGCACACGCAGCCCCGTGGGCGGCGGCCGTACTTCTGGCGGCGGCTTTCGCCGCGCTGGTGCGCGCTAACCAAATCGTCGCCGACGGGGCGGCGCCGCTGCTCGCGCTTTATGTTCTCGCCGTCGCGGCCATCCTCTGGGGCGTGCCCGGGGCGGTGACGGCGGCGCTCGTATGGCGCGTCGGGGCCGAACTCGTGGCGCATGGGCGCGCGTGCCTGTCGGTGCATCTGTGGACGGCGCCTGCGGCGGCGCTTGCGCACCGTCTCGATCTGCCCGCATTGCTGATCGGCGGCCTTGCATGCATCGCGCTCGTGGCGTGGATCGACTGGATCGTGCGCCAGCTTGCCGCCTGGCGGCTCGACGCCGCGTCGAGCGACGACGCCGGGGCCTTTGTGGGCGCACAAGCGGCGGTGCTGGCGCCGCTGCTCATCTTTCCGACGCCGGCGGCCAGCCTCGCCATGCTCGTGGCCACCGGCCTTGCACGCCAGCTGCGCTGGGATGCAGCGCGGGCCGGCGCCTACGCCACCGCGCGATAAAGATCGACGCCGTCGGCGCCGCGCACCTTTTGCACCTCGCCGCGCGCGATAAGGCAGTTGAGATGCGCGATGGTCTCGCCTGTGGCCATGTTCAGCAGATCCTTGCCGATGCTGCGGGCGAACAGCGCGCCGAACAGGTCCACCGCGCGCTTCTCGCTCTGCGTGAGGCGGCGGTGCAATCGGCTGAGCGCGCGTTCGTGACCTTCAATGAGGTGATCGAGGCGCGCATGCAGGCCGTGGAATGGTTCGTTGTGCGCCGGCAGGACGAGCGGATCACCGTCGATGACGCTGCGGAGTTTTGCGCAGCTCGACAGCCAGTCTGCGAGCGGATCGCCGTCGGGCTCCGTGGGAAACACCGAGACGTTGGACGAGATGCGCGGCAACACCTGATCGCCGGAAATGAACACGTTCAGATCGCGCTGCCACAGGCACGCGTGCTCGGGGCTGTGGCCGTTGCCCATGACGACCTGCCAGTCGCGTCCGCCGATGGAGATCGTCTCGCCGTCCGAAAGCCGCCGGTACGAATCCGGCAGCCGCGACACCATCTTGCCGAAGCCGCCGAAGCGCACGCGGTAGGAATCGAGGGCGTCTTCGTCCCACCCGGCGGCGCGAAAGAACTTCACACCCTCTTCCGGCGCCTCGCGGCCGGTATCGGCGATCAGCATGCGGCAGCTCATGTACTCCAGCCGGCTCATCCACAGCCGACACTCGAACTTGCGCGTGATCCAGCCGGCCAGCCCGATGTGGTCGGGATGCATGTGGGTGCAGATCACCCGGGTGACGGGGCGGCCCCCCATCACATCGGCGAACACCGCCCGCCAATGCTCGCGCGACTGCTCAAGCGCCACGCCCGTGTCGACGATGGCGAAGCCCTCTCCATCCTCGATCAACCACAGGTTGATCCACTGGAGGGAGAACGGCAGCGGCATCCGCAGCCAGTGGACGCCAGGCGCCACCTCGAGAACGCCCCCCGCCCCCGGCGGCTCGGCGAAGGGGTAGGTGAGCTTGGGCCGGGGCAGCGCATCGGTCGCCGCCTCCTCAAGGCCGTCCATGGCGGTCATCAAATCGTCTCCTGAGCGTCCTAGGATGGACCTTGGCTCAAGGTCGGTCAAAGTGCGCTTCGCGGGCGGCGCGCCATTCCAGTAGGCTTGTCAGGCCGAGGGCATTTTAGGGGTATCCAGCGCATGAAGCGCATTGCGATCTGCATGGACGGCACCTGGCAGCAGCTGGGGCAGCCCCGCGCCACCAACATCAACCTCATCGCCCGCAGCATCGCCCACCAGGCGGACGGCGTGCCCCAGATCGTCATCTACACACCCGGCGTGGGCTCCACCCTGAATGCGCTCAAGGGCCGCCAGTCGGCGGTGTCGGCGTTCAACATCTGGCTGACCTCCACCATCGGCGGCATCTTTGGGGAAGGCCTCGAGGACGCCATCCTCGACACCTACCTGCGCCTTGCGTTCAATTATGAGCCGGGCGACGAGATCTACATCTTCGGCTTCAGCCGCGGCGCGTTCTCCGCCCGCAGCCTTGCGGCGCTCATCGGCCGGTGCGGCATCGTGCGCCGCCGCTTCGCCGTGAAGGCCGGCGACGCCTTCAAGCTCTACCGCGACCCCAGGATCACGCCCGACAGCCCCGAGGCCGTGGAGTTCCGCACCCAGTTCGGCAAGCGCCTCGGCAGCGGCGACGGGCGCCATGACGCGGACTTCCGCCCGCCCATCGCCTACCTCGGAATCTTCGACACGGTGGGCCAGCGCGGCCTGCCGTCCATGCTCGGGCCGCTGTCGGCGCTCCGCAACCGCAAGTTCGCGTTCCACAACACCAACCTCGGCGCTCACGTGGCCGCCGCCCGGCACGCGCTGGCCATCGACGAACGGCGGGCGGCGTTCCCGCCGACGCTGTGGGAAAACTTCGATGAACTGAACAACCGGGCGCGACAGGAGGGCCGGCCCAATCCCTATCAGCAACGCTGGTTTGCCGGCGGCCATGGCGACGTGGGCGGCGGCAACGCCTCCACGCTCTCCAGTTTTTCGCTGGATTGGGTGGTGGAAGGCGCCGAGGCCGCCGGGCTCGTGTTCGACCGCACCGCCCAATCGCCGCTGATGCTCACGCTCAACGCCGACAACGCTCTCAGCCCCGCCGCCCAGATCACCACGCCCTCCTTCGCCCGCATGCTGGTGCCGATCAACTGGAATGGCCCGTGGCGGCGGATCCCCGTGTCCGACAGCAACTCGATAGACCGGGCAAGTTGCGAGGCTGCAATCCACGCGTCAGTGGCCATGCGCACGGTGACCAGGCTCAAGCGGCCCTATGCGCCGCCGCCGCTGAAACCGTTCAAGCCGGCGCTGCAGGAATGGTCGGCGGGACCGGCCTTGATCGGGACTTTGATCGACGTGCTGCAGCCGAAGCCCCGCAAGAAGTTTCTGGGCATCTTCTAGGAGCCGGGCCCAACTACCGCGGCGTTGTGTCGCCGGTGCGAACGATGACTTTCGCGCAGGCGCCTCCCGCGCGGTGGAGGACATGCTACAGCCAGCTGGAAACCCCGGGAGATCACTATGCGCCGCCTTGTCCTCGCCTTCGCTGCATCCCTGCTGGCCGGATGCGTCTCCATAACTGAAACCACGCCCGTCGCTGCGGCGCCCTTCGCGGGCGCGCCCGCCGCCCCGGCCATCCCTTACGACAACGGCGCCTCGCGCGTGGCGCGCGAGCAGCCCGCCGGCGCCTATGCGCTCGACGGCCGCCACGCCAGCGTGATCTGGCGCGTGCGCCACGGCGGCGTGGGCATCTTTGCCGCGCGTTTCGACACCATCGCCGGCAAACTCAACTTCGACCCCGCCAACCCGGCGAACTCCACCATCTCCGTGACCATCGCCGCCAACTCCGTCAGCACCGGGGTTCCCGGGCGCGAGGGGCCGCGCGCATTCGACAACGAAATCCACACCCAGGCGTTCGGGTCGGTGGCGAACCCGGAAATCAGGTTTGTGTCGAAGTCCATCGCGCTCACCGGCCCCACCACCGGCACCATTGTGGGCGACCTGACGCTGCGCGGCGTCACCAAGCCCGTGACCATCGACGCCGCCTTCGAAGGCGGCCGGTTCGTGACGTTCCGCGGCAAGCACGTGATGGGCTTCACCGGACGGACCATGATCAGCCGCAAGGATTTCGGCGCAGCCCTGTCCAATCCGCTGGCCGACGGCTTCGTGAGCGACCAGGCGGAGATCCTGATCGCCGCCGAATTCATCCAGGAATAGGCGCGTGTCCATGGCCGGCGGCGGAACTGCAAACACACGCTACGCCACCGTGGCTGTCGCGTTGCACTGGGTGCTGGCGGTGCTCGCGCTGTCCATGGTGCCGGTGGGCTGGTGGATGGGCGACGCCATCCAGGACAACGACACGCGCGCCCAGGCGCTCACAGTGTTCCCGCTGCACAAGGCCACGGGCATGACCATCCTGGCGCTCACGGCCTTGCGTCTCGTGTGGCGCCTCACCCACGCGCCGCCGCCGCTGCCGGCGCGCATGGCGGGATGGGAACGCACGCTGGCCGGCGCCACGCACGGGCTTTTTTACGGCCTCCTGTTCGCCCTCCCGCTCAGCGGTTGGATCTATGCCTCGGCGGGGTGGTCAGAGGCGTTCAAGATGTTCATCGACGTCCCGACGAGCTGGTTCGGGCTGTTCAACATTCCCCATGTTCCCGGTATCGCTGCCCTCGATGAGGACCTGCGCCGCGACGTGGGCGAGACCGCCATGGACGTGCACTCCAAGCTCGCGTGGGCCATGCTGATCCTCGCCGGCCTTCATGTAGCCGCAGCGCTGAAGCACCACTTCGTGGACCGGGACGACGTGCTTGCCCGCATGGTCCCCTTCCTGAAGCCGAAAGCCTGACACCGATGCGCACCCTGCTTCTTGCCGCGGCCTTTGCTTCTGCCGCGGTTTCTGCCGCCACGCTCACGCCCGCCGCCGGGCAGCCCGCGGCTGCAACAGCATCGGCCGCAGCGACCGCGCCGCAGTGGCGCGTGGACGCGGCGAAGTCCTCGCTGGGCTTCGCCAGCGCTGTGAACGGGTCGGCATTCAAGGGCACATTCCAGCGCTGGTCCGCCGACATCCGTTTCGACCCCGCAAACCTTGCCGGATCGCGCATCCGCGTGGTGGTGGAGCCCGCTTCGGCCCGCGCCGACATGGACAACGCCGCCCAGTCGATGCAGGCCGCAGACTGGTTCGACAGCGCGCGCCACACGCAGGCGATCTTCCAGTCCTCCAGCATCCGCGCAGCGGGGCCCGGGCGCTACGAGGCGGCCGGAACCCTCACCGTGAAGGGCCGCGCCGTCCCCGTGACGCTGCCGTTCGCACTCTCCCTCACCGGCGCCGCCGCAGAAGCGCAGGGAACGGTGGCGCTCGACCGCATACGCCTCGGCCTCGGCGCAGGCTATCCCGCCGCCACCATCCCCGTTTCCGTGTCCGTCAGCTTCCGCGTGAGCGCTACCCGGGTGTGACCGCGGGTGTGACCACGGCGCGGTTTCGCGTTAAGCTGGCGGCATGAACACGCTCGATGCCTTGCGCGATGCGCTGCTGGCGCGCCTTGGACCCCGCGGGGTGCTGACGGACGCCGCCGAACTTGCGCCGCACCTGCAGGAGTGGCGCGGGCGCAGCGAGGGCCACACACCCTTCCTTTTGGCGCCGGCCTCCACAGAGGATGTCGCGCATGTCGTCGCAGCGTGCGCGGCCGCCGGCGTCGCCATCACGCCGCAGGGCGGCAACACCGGCCTCGTGGGCGGCCAGATCCCGCAGGGCGAGATATTGCTGTCGCTGAAACGCATGAACCGGATCCGCACCGTCGACGCCGCCGCCGACGCGATCACCGCGGAGGCCGGCGTGGTCCTCACCGCGTTGCACGACGCCGCGCACGGGGCGGACCGGCACTTCCCGCTCAGTCTCGCCAGCCAGGGCTCGGCCACCATCGGCGGCCTGATCTCCACCAACGCCGGCGGTGTGCATGTGCTGCGCTACGGCATGATGCGCGACCTTGTGCTCGGCATCGAGGCGGTGCTGCCGAACGGGTCCGTGGTCCACGGGCTGAAGGCGTTGCGCAAGGACAACACCGGCTACGACCTCAAGCAGCTGCTCATCGGCGGCGAAGGCACGCTGGGCGTCGTGACCGCCGCGACGCTGCGGCTGTTTCCGCGCCCGAAGGGCCACGTGGTGGCCATGGCCGCACTTGAGACGCCAGATCAGGCGATGGCCCTCCTCCAGCACGTGCGCAACGCCACGGGCGCGCTGTCGGCGTTCGAGATCATGAACCGTACCAGCGTCGCCTTCGCCACGCAGCTTCCCGGCGTGCGGGCGCCGTTCGTGGCACCCTGGCTGGCGTTGCTGGAGTTCGAGAGCGCAGAGGCGACCGGGCTAGAGGATGCCGTCGAGCGCGTGATCGGCGACGCCTTCGAGCGGGGCCTGGCCAAGGATGCCGCGATCGCCCGGTCCAGTCAGGCCGCCGCCGATTTCTGGAAGCTGCGGGAGTCCATTCCCGCGGGGCACAGGTCCGTGGAGGCGCCGCAGGTGTCGCACGACACCTCCACACCCGTCTCCGCGGTGCCCGAGTTCCTGCGCCGCGCGGATGCGGCGGTCGCCGTGCTCGCGCCGGGCGTGCGCACCGTGGCGTTCGGCCATGCCGGTGACGGCAACATCCACTACACCGCCATCGCCGCCGCCGCCGCCGCGCCCTTCCCTGCAGAGGCCATCGCCGCCGCCGTTCATGACGTCGCCCGCAGCCTCGGCGGCTCCATCTCGGCCGAG
>JAIYAO010000068.1 GCA_027488965.1 Alphaproteobacteria bacterium | reverse complement strand
GATCCCCGCCGTGCGCAGCACAAGGCTGAGGTGGTTGCGTTCCTTATAGCGGCGCAGCCGGCCGCCGAGGGCGAGCGCGGTGACCGCCGTGGCCGCCAGCGCGGGCGCGGCGAGCATGTGGGCCATGGCGGCCGCGGCGCCCGTCATCCCGGCCATGGCCGACAGCATGCCCATCAGGCCCGTGGCGCACAGCAGCACCACCGCGGCGGGCGCAGACGCCGCCTCCGGCTGGCGCAGCCGCAGCACCGACCGGCGCCGACGCACCTTCACCCGCGGGCTGAAATCCTGGTCAACGGACAATGTCATCGCAACGCTCCGGCACGCTTTCGCGCCTGCGGTGCAGGAACGGCGCCGGGTTAACCGCCCGGTTTGATTGGACCACCCCGCCAGACTATGTTGGCGCCATGGCCGTGCAGATGAACATCGCCGAAGCGAAAGCGAAGCTCTCCGAACTCGTGGCCCGCGCGGAGGCGGGCGAGGAGGTCGTGATCGCGCGCGACGGGGTGCCTGTGGTGGTGATGAAACCGGCGAATGATGCGGCGTCCGGACCGCGCCCGCGCAGGGTCGGTTTCCTGAAGGACGTAGTCGATACCACGGGCTGGAACCCCGACTGGGCCATGGACGACGACGATCCGGCTGACTGGGGACTGGATGCCGAGGCTGAGCCGCCGCGGGGGCCTCCGCCGAAGGAATGAACCTTCTTCTCGACACGCATGCGCTGATCTGGATGGCGACGGGCGACCCGCAGCTTTCAGCGGGCGCAATCGCAACCATCGTCGCGCCTGGAAACGACGCCTTCGTCAGCGCGGTCAGCTTTTACGAAATCGAACTCAAGCGACGACGCGGTCAGATGCCGGCGCATTTGCCTGTCAATCTGCAGGCCGTCTGCGAGCTTGAAGGCTACCGCCTCATCGACGTCACGCCCGAGGATGCCGCTGACGCAGCACGGCTCCCTGATCATCACCGTGATCCTTGGGATCGCGTGCTCGTTGCGCAGGCGATGCGACGTAGCATGATCATCGTTACGAAGGACCGAGAGTTCGGGGCCTACGGCGTGCCCGTCCTCTGGTGACGCCTAGCGCGTCGGCACCGGCGTTTCGCCGCGATAATCGTAGAAGCCGCGCTGCGTCTTGCGGCCCAGCCAGCCGGCCTCGACGTACTTCACCAAGAGCGGGCACGGGCGGTACTTGGTGTCCGCGAGGCCTTCGTTCAGCACCTGCATGATGCTGAGACAGGTATCGAGGCCGATGAAATCGGCCAGCTCCAGCGGGCCCATCGGGTGGTTGGCGCCGAGGCGCATGGCCTTGTCGATGGCCTCCACGGAGCCGACGCCCTCGTACAGCGTGTAGACCGCCTCGTTGATCATCGGCACCAGCACGCGGTTGACGATGAACGCGGGAAAATCCTCCGCGTTGGCGATCGTCTTGCCGAGGCTTTCGACGAAACGGACGCTCGTTTCGTAAGTCTCCTGCGAGGTGGCGAGGCCGCGGATCAGCTCGACGAGCTTCATCACCGGCACGGGGTTCATGAAATGGATGCCGATGAAGCGGTCCGGGAAGGCCGTGCGCGCGGCCAGCCGCGTGATGGAGATCGAGGAGGTGTTGGAGGCCAGCAGCGCGTCCGGCTTCAGGACCGGCTGCAGCGTGGCGAAGATCTCGTGCTTGATGTCCTCGCGCTCGGCGGCGCTCTCGATCGCGAAATCGACGCTCTCGAAGGCCTTAAGGGAGGTGGCCTTGCGTATGCGCGGCAGGGCTTCTTCCATCGCCTCCTGGCGGATGAGGCCGCGGGCGACCTGCCGGGTCATGTTGCCGCGAATGAGGACGAGGGCGGCGTCCACCCGGGTCTCGTCGAGGTCGTTCAGAAGGACATCGTAGCCGGCGAGCGCGCTGACGTGGGCGATGCCGTTGCCCATCTGCCCGGCGCCCACGATGCCGACGGTGCGAAGATCGTTCATTCCGGTCACAGGCGACAGTTCCACGAGTCTTGTAAAGGGCGGAGCGCCCTTGGCGAACCCCCTGTGTACCACACGTAATGGTGCGGTGCAGCATTTCTTCGCAGGCTGCGGGGTGCAGGCGGGCCCGCGCCCCGGCGCTCAGGGCCGCGGCGCCCAGGCGCCGCTGGCGTCCTTTGCGATGATCGTCACCGAGGGCGCATCAAAGCCTGGATCGTCCTGCCCGAGGTCGAAAAACCAGGCCTGGCCCTGGCGGATCCGCCAGTAGGACCGGGAATCCTCGTCGAGGCCGAACGGGCCACAGGCGGCGACAGGTTCGTCCTTGGGGAGTTTGGCGCGCGCGGCCGCCGTAGGGGCGATCACCAGCGCGTCCGCTGGCCAGCCCTCGATGCCGGCGGGGCGGATCTCGCAGGTCGCGCGCGCGGCCTCCGGCAGGTCCGCGATAGCCGCCTTGAGCGCGCCTTGCGGGTCCGGATCGACCCCGAACAGGCGGATGACGACGCCCTCGTAGCCTTGCAGGCTGATTTCAGCGGTCTGGGCGCCGGCGGCGAACTCCAGCTTCGTGACTGCTTCCCCGCAGCGCTGCGCGCCATAGACCAGCGCCTCATCGCCGATCATCATGGTTTCGTTCACGGCCGCCGTGCAGCCTTCGGGGTAGGCGATTTCGCTGGCGCCCGGGGCGCGCTGGATCAGGTCGGCGGCGGTGCGCTGGCACAGGCCGGTGCCCGGCAGGCGCGGGCTTTCATCGGGACAGGCCGCTTCCGCCGCCGGCGCCGCCTTCTGGTGGGGCATGGGCCCGCACGCGGCGCAGAGCGCAAGCGCGCCCATGGCGATCAGGACTGCGCGTTTCATGTCTGCCCCCACTGCGATCTGGAATGGCGGCAACTTAGCGATGGCGCAAAGCCGGGCAATGCGCCGGGTGTGGAAAACCGGCGCCTAGACGCCGATCTTCTTCAGCTCCGCCTGCAGTTCCGGCACCACCGCGAAGAGGTCGCCCACGAGGCCGTAGTCGGCGACCTGGAAGATCGGCGCCTCCTCATCCTTGTTGATGGCGACGATGACCTTGCTGTCCTTCATGCCGGCGAGGTGCTGGATGGCGCCCGAGATGCCGATGGCGACGTAGAGTTCGGGAGCGACGACCTTGCCGGTCTGGCCGACCTGGTAATCGTTGGGGGCGTAGCCTGCGTCCACCGCCGCGCGCGAGGCGCCGACGGCGGCGCCGAGTTGGTCGGCCAGCGGCTCGATCACGGCCTTGAACTTGTCGTCGGAGCCCAGCGCCCGGCCGCCGGAGACCACGCGCTTGGCGCCGGCCAGTTCGGGGCGGTCGGACTTGGCGATCTCCTCGCTGACGAACGACGACGTGGCCGACGCGCCGGGTGCAGCGATCGTCTCCACCGCCGCAGAACCGCCCTCGCCCGCGCTCTTGAAGGCGGTGGGCTGCACGGTGGCGATGATCTTGGGATCGGCGGACTCCACCGTGGTCAGCGCGTTACCGGCGTAGATCGGGCGGATGAACGTCTTAGGGCCCAGCACGTCGATGACGCCGGACACCTGCATCACGTCGAGCTTCGCGGCGATGCGCGGGGCGGCGTTCTTGCCGGTGGTGTCGGCGGCGAACAGGATCGCATCATAGTTGGCGGCCAGCGGCACGATGAGCGCTTCCAGCGCCTCCGCCAGTTGCTTGCCCACCGAGGCGCCGTCCGCGTGCAGCACCTTGCGCACGCCGGCGATCTTCGCCGCCGCCGCGGCCGCGCCGCCTGCGTTCTCGCCGGCCACCAGGATGTCGATGTCGCCGCCGATCTTCTGCGCGGCGGCCACGACCTTGGCCGTCGATTCCTTCACGCTGGCGCCGTCGTGCGCCGCTACAACCAGAACGGCCATCTCAGAGCACTCCCGCTTCGTTCTTCAGCTTGTCCACCAGTTCGGCCACGGTCTTCACCTTCACGCCGCCCTGGCGCTTCGGCGGCTCCGTCACCTTCAGCACCTTCAGGCGCGGCGCGGTGTCGACGCCGTAGTCGGCGGCGGCCTTCACGTCGATCGGCTTCTTCTTGGCCTTCATGATGTTGGGCAGGGACGCATAGCGCGGCTCGTTGAGGCGCAGGTCCGTGGTGACGATGGCGGGCAGGTTGAGCGCCACCGTCTGCAGGCCGCCGTCCACTTCGCGCGTCACGGTGACCTTGTCGGACGCCACGTCGATCTTGAACGCGAACGTGCCCTGCGGCCAGCCGAGAAGCGCGGCCAGCATCTGCCCGGTCTGGTTGGCGTCGTCGTCGATGGCCTGCTTGCCGAGGATCACGAGCTGCGGGCTTTCGGCCTCCACGATGCCCTTCAGGATCTTGGCCACCGCCAGCGGCTCCACATCGCCGTCCACCTTCACCAGGATGCCGCGGTCGGCGCCCATGGCGAGTGCGGTGCGGATGGTTTCCTGCGCCTGCTCCGGCCCGATGGACACGGCCACGATCTCGGTGACCACGCCCTTCTCCTTCAGGCGCACGGCTTCCTCCACCGCGATCTCGCAGAAGGGGTTCATCGCCATCTTGAGGTTGGACAGGTCCACGCCCGACTGGTCGGACTTCACCTTCACCTTGAGATTGTAGTCGAGCACCCGCTTCACGGGCACGAGAACTTTCATCGGAATGGGCCTCTTGGCGGTCGGAAACAGAACGGCGGGACCATGCGGCGGGCCGGCGCGCCCGTCAACGTGACCCGCGGGGCATGGGGCTGCGGCCCGGCGTCGCCGCTGTCGGAAACTTAATTCCTTCGCCGCTTCCGCGCGTTCTCCCGCCCCGCTACCCCAGAGCGGGGAGCGCGGAGAGTGCCATGCGATGCGTCGAGCTGTGCTTCCATGAGCGTGACGCCCGCGCCGCCGATCTCGCCGCCCGGGGCCTCACGGAGGCGGGCCTGTGCGTGCTGCGGCGCCCGCTGTCGGACGCGCGCGTGATGGCCCCCTCGGGCGCGGCGGAGGCCCGCGTGCTGCTGCATTCGCCCGCCGTGGCGGCGCTCGCCCCCGACCACCCCGCCCGCGCCGTTTTCCACCAGCCGATGACGGTGGCGCCGCTGGACGGCCCGTGGCCGCTGCGGTCCTCGCGGCCGTGGCTGTTCGTGCCGCCGCGTCGCACCCGGACGGGCGGGCCGCAGATCGACGATGCCGGCTACTGGAAGGTGGTGGCATGGACCGCGGTACAGGCGCCGGCCGATCACACCGCGCGCATCGCCACGCAGCTGGCCATCTTCCGCGCGCTGCGCGCGAACAAGCCCGTCACCCCCGTGCTGCGCCGGCGCCGCCCGCTGTCGGAGCGGCTGGGCGTCCGCCAGATCGAGCCGATCCGCGGCCTGCGGGACTGGGAGCGCGCGGTGACGCCGCTGGCGGTGGCGGGCACGCTGGCGGCGGCGGCGTTCGTCTCGGCGCTGGTGGTAGACGTGGCGGCCCGCCCCGAGGCGTGGGGCGCCATCAGCCAGGCCCCGGCGCCGAGCGACTCCACCACCAACGCCTTCCGCAACTGAACCTACTGCCTTGCGATCACCACGAGGCACTGCTCCACCGCGATGACGCCGAGGCAGGCCGTGGACAGCACGAACAGCGCAAACCGCAGCGGCACCAGGTTGATCGTGCACTGCACGATCGAATGCAGCACGCGCAGCAGCACGTAGGCCCACGCGAGGTGGATGTTGAGGAACGTCTCCGTCTTGCCCACGTCCACGTAGAAGATCAGCGCATAGAAGATCACCGGCTGTTCCAGCAGGTGGTTGTAGTTGTCCGCCACCGCGCGGACGCGGGACGGGAGCACGTCGAGGGAGCCTGGGTGCTTGGCGGCGGCGGGCGGGATCTTCGCCTGGCCGATGGCCGGCAGCCGGGTGGCGTACATCCAGAACCAGACGACCAGCGTCCAGCAGACGAGGCCCAGGACGGGCGTGAGGATCGTGGTCATGGCAGGCGGGTTCCCCGTTGAGATCGCTGCGACCTCTACGGCGATTTGCCCGGTGCGCCAGCCTCTGCACCCGGCAGGCGGCCAGGGCCCGGCGCGCTATTCCGCCAGCGCGGCGTCGAACAGGGCGTGGGCGGCGGGGCTGTTCCAGTCGGCGGCGCCGGCGAGGCGGGCGATCTCGCGGCCGTCCTTGGCGTAGATGATGGTGGTGGGCATGCCGGCGCCGGCGGCGCTGTCGTAGGCGATGCCGGCGCTGGGATCGTGGTAGAACGTGAGCGCCCCGGCGGAGAGCTTGGCCAGGTCCTTGATCGCCCGCTCCTTGTGGCGCGGCTGGTCCAGGCTGATGGCCACCACCTTGAGCGGACGGCCCGTATAGTGGCGCTGCAGCGCCCCCAGCGTCGGCATCTCTTCCACGCACGGCGCGCACCAGGTGGCCCACAGGTTCACCACCAGCACCTGCCCCCGGAACGCCGCCAGCGAGGACGTGAAGCCGTCGGCGCTCTGGAAAGTGCGGGTGGACTGCGGCGGCGCCTTGGGCTGGACCTGCAGCGTCTTCAGCGCGCCCACGGCGAAGCGCCCGTAGCCGCTCTCGTCCGGCTTGGACAGCGCCGACGAAACCACATAGAGGAAGCCCGCAAGCCCGATCAGGGCCAGCACGAGCCCCGTCTTCAACGCCCAGGATTGCGGCTTCGCGTCGCCAGTGTTCGCCATGTCCAGTTCCGATACCGATCCATCCCGCGACGCAGCCGGCCAGCAGATGTGGGGCGGGCGCTTCGGCGAGAAGCCCTCCGACATCATGCAGGCGATCAACGCCTCCATCGACATCGACCGCCGCCTCTGGCGCCAGGACATCGCGGGCTCGAAGGCCCACGCCGCCATGCTCGCCGCGCAGGGGATCATTACGGGCGACGACGCCGCGAAGATACAGGACGGGCTGGATCAGATCGCCGCGGAGATCGCGGCGGGCGCGTTCGTGTTCGACGCGGCCCTGGAGGATATCCACCTCAACATCGAGGCGCGCCTGACGGAGCGGATCGGGGACGCCGGCAAGCGCCTGCACACCGCCCGCTCCCGCAACGACCAGGTGGCGACGGACTTCAAGCTCTGGACCATGGCCGCCTGCGACGCCGCGGCGGACGCCGTGCGCGCGCTGCAGGCTGCGCTCGTAACCCGCGCCGGCGACCACGCCGACTGGATCATGCCCGGCTTCACGCACCTGCAGACCGCCCAGCCCGTGACGCTGGGCCACCACCTGCTGGCCTACGTGGAGATGTTCGAGCGGGACTTCATGCGCCTGTCGGGCGCCGCGGGCGCGGCCGGCGAAGGCTGCCCGCTGGGGGCGGCCGCGCTGGCGGGCACCGGCTTCGACATCGACCGCCACATGACCGCCGAGGCGCTGGGCTTCGACGGCCCCGCCGCCAATTCGCTCGATGCGGTGGCGTCCCGCGATTTCGCGCTGCAGGCGCTGGCGGCGCTGTCCATCGCGGCCACGCATCTCTCCCGGCTGGCCGAGGAGATCGTGCTGTGGACGAGCCCGCAGTTCGCCTTCGCGCGGCTGTCGGATGCGTGGTCCACCGGCTCCTCGATCATGCCGCAGAAGCGCAACCCGGACGCCGCCGAACTGATCCGCGCGAAGGCCGCGCGCATCACCGGCGCGTTCGCCAGCCTGAGCGGCATCCTGCAGAAACTGCCGCTGGCCTACGCCAAGGACCTGCAGGACGACAAGGCGATCACCTTCGAGGCGTTCGACGCCTTCGACCTCTGCACCCGCGCCATGACCGGCATGATGGAGACCATCGCCTTCGACCGGGCCGCGCTACGCGCCGCCGCGGCGCGCGGCTACTCCACCGCCACCGACCTCGCCGACTGGCTGGTGCGCGACCTGGCCATGCCGTTCCGCGAGGCCCACCACGTCACCGGCGCGGTGGTGAAGCGCGCCGAGCAGGCGGGCGTGGCGGAGCTGGCCGACCTGCCGCTGGCGGACTTCCAGGCCATCGAACCACGCATCACCGAGGCCGCCCGGGCGCTCCTCACGGTGGAGCAATCGGCGGCGAGCCGTGCTAGCCTTGGCGGAACTGCGCCCGTCCGCGTGCGCGAGCAGGCCGCGCTCTGGCGCGAGCGGCTCGCCCGCGAATCCCTGGACCTGGAGACCGAGGAATGAGCCCGATCCGCACCGCCGCCGCCCTGCTGGCGTTGACGACCCTTGCCGCCTGCGGCCTCAAGGGCGGCCTTGAAACCCCGCCGCCCGCATGGGGCGAGGCGCGCCGCGCCTACGAGGCCGACCTGCGCGCGAAAGCCGAAGCGGCGGAAAAGGCCAAGGCCGACGCCGACGAGAAGGCCAAGCAGCGCCCCACCATCACCCTGCCGCAGACCTCCCCCACATCGCCGCCGCCGGCTGCGCCGAAGTGAGGGTTGGACCCCGGAGCGCGGGCGCCCTCGCCCGCGTCCATCTGCCGATAAGCGCATGGGCGAGGGCGCCCATGCTCCAGCGCAACCCATGAACCACTTCCACTACCGCGACGGCGAACTCTTCTGCGAGGACGTGCCCCTGCGCGCCGTCGCCGATGACGTGGGCGCGCCCGTCTACGTCTATTCCAGCGCCACGCTGGAGCGGCACTACCGCGTCTTCAAGGAGGCCTTCGCGCCGCGCGATCCGCTGGTGGCGTACGCGGTGAAGGCCAACGGCAACATCGCGGTCATCGCCACCCTGGCGAAGCTGGGCGCGGGCGCCGATACGGTGTCGGCCGGGGAAATCCAGCGCGCGCTCGCGGCCGGCGTGCCGCCCGGACGCATCGTGTTCTCCGGCGTCGGCAAGACCGAGGCGGAACTCGCCTATGCGATCTCGCTGGGCGTGCACCAGATCAACATCGAATCCGTCGCCGAACTCGACATGATCGCCCGCGTGTGCGACCTGCACGGCCAGCGCGCGGCCATCGCCATCCGCATCAACCCCGACGTGGGCGCCGGCGGTCACGACAAGATCTCCACCGGCAAGGCGCAGGCGAAGTTCGGCGTGGGCCTTGACGCCGCGCGCATGCTTTACGCCCGCGCGCACGCGCATCCGCTGATCGATGCGAAGGGCTTCGCGGTCCACATCGGCAGCCAGATCCGCGATCTCGCGCCGCTGGAGGATGCCTTCGTGGTGCTGCGCACGCTGGCCGAAGAGATGCGCGCGCAGGGCCTGCCCGTGGAGCGGCTCGATCTCGGCGGCGGCCTCGGCATCCCCTACTTCAACGAGCCATCGCCGCCCGCGCCAACTGACTACGCCGCCATGGTGACGCGCGTGTTCGCGGGCGATCCCGCAGCGCTCGCCTTCGAGCCTGGCCGCCTCATCGCGGGCAATGCGGGCGTGCTGGTGAGCCGCGTGATCCGCCTGCAGCCCCGGCCCGAGCGCGACATCCTCGTGCTCGACGCGGCCATGAACGATCTCATCCGTCCCGCCATGTACGAGGCGTTCCACGACATCTGGCCGGTGCGCGAAGCGCCCGACGCGCCGCGCGCGCCGATGGATGTGGTAGGCCCGATCTGCGAGACGGGCGACACCTTCGCCCGCGCCCGCGCGCTGCCGCCGCTGTCGCCTGACGATCTCGTGGCGTTCATGAGCGCCGGCGCCTACGGGGCGGCCATGTCCTCCACCTACAACGCGCGCCCGCTCATCCCCGAAGTGCTGGTGCGCGGCGACCGCTTCGACGTGGTGCGCCGCCGCTGGAAGGTTAGCGAGCAGCTGGAGCTTGAGCGCATCCCGGAGTGAGCGCCGGCGTCCCTCCCTCCCCTCGATGGGGGGTGGCGCGCACGTCAGTGCGCGACGGGTGGGGTGTTCGCGCCGTGAGAGGGTGAAAGACGCCGATGGGCGCCTTTGCCTTTCGCGCGCTTCGCCCCGGCATCCAGCACGCACCCCACCCGACCTTCGCTGCGCTCAGGCCACCCTCCCCAGTGAGGGGAGGGAGGGCGTGTGTTCTGCAACGCGCCGACTGCCCCTACCCGCCCATCGCGTACGGCCCGCCGCGTTCGATGCCGCGCTTGTAGGCCGGCCGCGCGTGCAGGCGGTCGAGATACGCGTTGGCGTCGGCGAAGTTGGCGAGCTTGCCGAAGGCGCGCGCCACTTCCAGCGGGAACGACATCTGCACGTCCGCGGCGGTGAAGGCATCGCCCACGATGAACGCGCGGCCCTTCACCGAGGCGTCGATGTACCCGAGGTGGTTGTCGATCTCGGCCTGGATACGCGGCTGCAGCGGCGCCGACGCCTCGCCGAGGCGCATGGTGTAGAGCTGCAGCATCAACGGCAGCATCGCGGAGCCTTCCGCGTAGTGCATCCAGTGCAGGTAGAGCGGCCAGTCCTCCGAGTCCGGGCGCACCGCGTAGCTGCCGCCGCCGTGCCAGCGCGCGAGGTAGTCGAGGATCGCGCCCGACTCTGCGATGACGCGGCCCTGGTCCTCGATCACCGGGGACTTGCCGAGCGGGTGGATCGCCTTCAGCTCCGGCGGCGCCAGGCGCGTGACCGCGTCGCGCTGGTAAGAGACGATCTCGTACGGCAGCGCCAGTTCCTCCAGCATCCACAGGATGCGCTGCGAGCGGCTCTCGTTCAGGTGGTGCACCTTGATGGTCATGACCGTGCCTTTCATCGCAACGTCCTTACGAACCGCGCCACCTCGTCATTCCGGGTTCATCGCGTGCGCGATGCCCCGGAATGAGGAAGGTGTGGTGGCTTCCAAACAAACAAACAAACACGCCCTCAGTACTGCGCGAAATTCAGCTTCAGCCCCGGCCGCGGCCAGCGCGCCTTCACGAGCTTGCCGCTGGACGACAGCGTCACGAACGCGTCCTTCATGTCGGCGCCGCCGAAGCAGATGTTGGTGACGATGAGATCGGGGAACGGGTGGTGCGCCCACTTGCCGTCGGGCTCGATGGCGGTGACGCCGCCCTGCAGGATGGTGGCCACGCACACGCGCCCGTCCGCCTCCACCGCGAGGCTGTCGAAGAAGACATGGCCCGGATACGTGAACACGTGGCGGCCCAGGAAGCCCGGCGGCAGCGGCGCCACGGCGCCGTCCGCGTCCAGATCCCATGCCCAGAGCTTTCCGGTGTCGGTTTCGGCGGCGTAGACCGTCTTCTCGTCAGGCGAGAGGCCGATGCCGTTGAAGCCGGTGCCGCCGTAGGCGATCTCCTCGACCTTCGACCCGTCAGGCCGCGCGCGGTACACGCCGCCGCGGTCGATGCTGCGGTGATAGTTCTTGCCGAGGTCGGTGAACCACAGGTTGCCCGCGCGATCGAACACGATGTCGTTGGGGCCCGAGAGCTTGTGGCCGTCGACCGTGTCGTACAGCCGCTCCACCTTGCCGGTGGCGAGATCGATGCGTTCGATGCGGCCGCCGGAATAGTCCTTCGCCGCGTGGCCGGGGATCGTCATCCCGCCCACGTCATGCCATTCGAAGCCGCCGTTGTTGCACAGGTAGAGCGCGCCGTCGGGGCCGAGCGCCAGGCCGTTGGGGCCGCCGCCCGGGGTGGCGATCACCTCCGTCTTGCCGTTCCAGCAGCGCGAGACCGTACCGCGCGCGATCTCCACCAGGATCACCGACCCGTCCGGCATCGCCACCGGGCCTTCGGGAAACCTCAGGCCTTCCGCCAGAACCTCGAAATCCATCGCCGCACTCCCTGTTTTGTAGTTGGGGAGAGCCTAGCGCAGTTTCAAACACGGCGGCGAGGGTGACGATGGGGAACAGCGCGCCTCACCTGCGGCGTTCAAGCACGCGAAACTGCATGGCGTGCTGATCGTCCGGACCTGCCGGCGCCGTGCGCACGGACACCTCGCGCCAGTCGTCGCCCAGGGCTGGAAACACCGCATCGCCGGCGACGTCCGCCGCCACGTCCGTGAGGTACACGCGCCCGGCGAGCGGCAGCGTGAGCGCATAGATCTCCCCGCCGCCGATCACGCACACCTCGTCCACGCCCAGCATCGCCGCCTGCCCCTGCGCACACGCGAGCGCCGCATCGAGCGCCGAAAAGCTCCAGGCGCCGGCGGGGCGCAGGCCCGCGTCCCGCGTGAGAACGATGTTGTCGCGCCCCTTCAGCGGTCCCTTGAGCGACGCCCACGTCTTGCGTCCCATCACCACAGGCTTGCCCATGGTCACGGCGCGGAAGTGCTGCATGTCGGTCTTGAGGCGCCAGGGGATCGCGCCGTCCGCGCCGATGACGCCGTTGCGGGCCGCAGCGACGACGAGGGCGAGCGTGGCGCTCACATCCCCATGGCCGTGGTGGGCTCCAGCGACACGGGCGTGAGCGGGCCGCCTTCGAGCATGGCGCCGGTGTTGCGCAGCGGGGCCTTGGTCTGCGCGGCGGTGTTGTCCGGCGTGATCATGGCGGCCTGATTGAGCGGGCCGGCGGCGCCGCCGGCGTAGAGCTCCCCGTCCGCCACCACGCCGGCGCAGCGCGCGCGCATGGCTTCCGACAGGTCGATGGACACCCGCGAGGTGGCGTAGCCCGGCAGCGGCTTGTCCAGGGTCACATAGATCAGCGTGCCGGGGCCCGCCGAGGCGCTGACGGGCTGCGGGCCGCCGCGCACTTCCAGGATGCACAACGAGCCGTAGCCCTGGTCGGCGGCGGACATGTCGATGCGGTAGGTCTTGGGGAAGTGGCGCTCATACACCTCGTAGCGCCAGCCGGCCGACAGCTCCCCGCCGGTGATCCAGGCGCCCGGCGCCTCCAGATCCCCATTCTCGGCCGACTTCCACATCCCGACGAGGAACGACGCCGGGTACATGACCCCGAGCGTCGCAACCGCGGGCAGGACAAATCGGGGAAGCATGTTCATCGGCTTCGACCTTACGTCTCTCAAACGGCTATCGGCGCTTTGATCGCCGGGTGGGCCCGGTAGCCGTCGAACGAAACGTCCTCCGGCACAAAGGCGAATACATCACGCTTGGCTTCCGCCAGCTTAACAAACGGTAAACGGTACGGCGTCCGGCGCAACTGCTCCTGCGCCTGCTCCACGTGGTTGGCGTAGAGGTGCACGTCCCCGAAGGTGTGCACGAAGTCCCCCGGCTCCAGCCCCACGGCCTGTGCGATCATGTGTGTAAGCAGTGCATAACTGGCGATGTTGAAGGGGACGCCGAGGAATATGTCGGCGGACCGCTGGTAAAGCTGGCAGGACAATTTTCCGCCCGCCACGTAGAACTGGAAGAGGCAGTGGCACGGCGGCAGCGCCATCTGGTCCACGTCCGCGGGATTCCAGGCGCTGACGATGTGCCGGCGGGAGTACGGCATCGTCTTCAGGCTTTCGACCACGCCGGCGATCTGGTCGATGGTGCGCCCGTCGGGCGCGGCCCAGGAGCGCCATTGCTTGCCGTAGACGGGGCCGAGATCGCCGTTGGCGTCGGCCCACTCGTCCCAGATGGTGACGCCGCGCGCCTGCAGCCAGCGGACGTTGCTGTCGCCGCGCAGGAACCAGATCAGCTCCGCCACGATGGACTTGCGGTGCAGCTTCTTGGTGGTCAGCAGCGGGAAGCCGGCGACAAGATCGAAGCGCATCTGGCGGCCGAACACGCCGAGCGTGCCAACGCCCGTGCGGTCCTCGCGGCGTTCCCCATTCGCCAGGATGTCGGCCAGCAGGGCGAGATAGGCGGGGT
>JAIYAO010000003.1 GCA_027488965.1 Alphaproteobacteria bacterium | reverse complement strand
GATCGCGGGGACGCGGGGGCGGTTTCGCCCTTTTCTCCAAAGCTTTGACCGCCGCGAGGCAATCCTCGCGTCCCCGGCCCTCCACCCGCAGCGCAGACGCGCGTGCGGCTATCGGCGCTGGCTCACGCCACCTGCGCCATGTAGCCCGGCAGCCAGCCTTCCCACGCCGCGCGCAGCGCGGCGAGATCCATCGCGTCGGCGCCGAAGGCGATCTCGCAGCCGCCGACGATGCCCACAGGCTCCGCCGTCACGCCCGCTTCGTCGGCCGCCGTGTAGATGAACTCCGCCTCCGCCGCCGGCACGGCGATGAGGTAGCGCGCCTGCGTCTCGCTCCACAGCCACGCATCGGGATGCACGCCGCGACGGGGTTCCAGATAGACGCCGATGTCGTTGACGAGCGCCAGTTCCGCCGCCGCGCAGCCGAGGCCGCCGTCGGAGAGATCGTGCACCACCTTCGCGAAGCCGTCGCGGATGAGGCCGCGCACGAGATCGCCGTGGCGCTTCTCCAGCGCGAGGTCCACCGCAGGCGGCGCGCCGTCCTCGCGCCCGTGCAGTTCGCGAAGATAAAGCGTGGCGCCCAGGGCGCCCGTGGTCTCGCCGATGAGGATCAGCACGTCGCCCTCGGCCATGCCGGAAAAGCCCGCGCGCGCGGACATGTCCTCCAGCAACCCCACGCCGCCGATGGCAGGCGTCGGCGGAATCGCTGCGCCGTTGGTCTCGTTGTAGAGGCTCACGTTGCCGCTCACGACGGGGAAGTCGAGCGCGCGGCACGCTTCCGCCATGCCCTCGATGGCGGCCACGATCTGGCCCATGATCTCGGGGCGCTGCGGCGAGCCGAAGTTGAGGTTGTCGGTGATCGCCAGCGGCGTTGCGCCCACCGCCGTTAGATTGCGCCAGCACTCCGCCACCGCCTGCTTGCCGCCCTCGTACGGATCGGCCTCCACGTAGCGGGGCGTCACATCGCACGAGACGGCGAGCGCGCGCTCGGTGCCGTGGATGCGCACGATGGCGGCGTCGGCGGCGCCGGAGGCGGCCACGGTGTCGGCCATCACGTCGCGGTCGTACTGTTCCCAGATCCAGCGCTTGGAGGCCATGTCGGGGCAGGTCATCAGCTTCACCAGCGCATCGGCGAACGGCACGCCGTGGATCGTCTGCGGGCCGGAGACCTTCGCCGTCGGCTTTACGAACGGGCGCTCGTACTTGGGCGCCTCGTCGGCCAGGGGCCCGAGCGGGAGATCGCACACGGTCTCGCCATGCCACTTGAGCACGAGGCGGTCGGTGGTTGTGGTCACGCCGATGGTGGCGGCGTCGAGGCCCCACTTCTCGAAAATGCGCTGCGCCTCCGGCTCGCGGCCGGGCTTCAGCGTCATGAGCATCCGCTCCTGGCTCTCCGACAGCATGAACTCGTACGGCGTCATCCCCTCCTCGCGGGCGGGGATCGCGTCGATCCACAGCTCGATGCCCGCGCCGCCCTTCGACGCCATCTCGACGGACGACGATGTGAGGCCCGCGGCGCCCATGTCCTGGATGCCGATGATGGCGTCCGATTCCATGAGCTCGAGACATGCCTCGATGAGCAGCTTCTCGAGAAACGGATCGCCCACCTGCACGGTGGGGCGGCTCTCCTCGGTGTCGTCGCCGAACTCCGCTGACGCCATGGTGGCGCCATGGATGCCGTCGCGGCCGGTCTTGGCGCCGACGTACACCACGGGATTGCCCGCGCCCTTGGCGGCGCTGGTGAAGATGCGGTCGGCGCGGGCTATGCCCACGCACATGGCGTTGACGAGAATGTTGCCGTTGTAGCCGGGGTGGAAGTTGGTCTCGCCGCCCAGCGTCGGCACGCCCACGCAGTTGCCGTAGCCGCCGATGCCGCGCACCACGCCATCGACGAGGCGGCGCGTCTTGGGATGTGCGGGGTCGCCGAAGCGCAGCGCGTTGAACAGCGCCACGGGCCGCGCGCCCATGGTGAACACGTCGCGCATGATGCCGCCCACGCCCGTGGCCGCGCCCTGGTAGGGCTCGATGTAGGACGGGTGGTTGTGGCTCTCCATCTTGAAGATGCAGGCAAGCGGCTCGCCGTCCGCGCCCGGGCCGATGTGGATGGCGCCGGCGTTCTCGCCGGGGCCGAAGATCACGTGCGGCGCCTTGGTGGGCAGCTTCGCCAGATGCACGCGGCTCGACTTGTAGGAGCAGTGCTCGCTCCACATGACCGAGAAGATGCCCAGCTCGGTGACGTTGGGCGTGCGGCCGAGCTTCTCCAGCACGAGGCGCCATTCCTCGGCGGAGAGCCCGAATTCAAGCGCCTGCGCCTCTGTGGCGGGGGCGAGGTGGGGGTGAGTCATGATGGCAGCGTTTAGGGGCGCCCTCGCCGCTTGTCACGGCCGGGGCGGCGCTGCGGCGACGAGGTTGTTGATTCCTTAAGCGGATTGTCGTTCTCAGGCCAAGGTTGAAGGGCCGCCCGGGCGGCCGGTACGGAGGCAATCCCATGAAGCTCAAGGTTGCAGCAGCGATCGCGCTGGCGTCGGGCCTCGGCGCCTGCGGGACCGTGAAGGCCGACCGGACCCTGTCCGGGGCCATGGTGGGCGCAGGCGCGGGCGCGGTGGTCGGGCCGGTGGGCGCTGCGGTCGGCGCGGTCGGCGGGGCGGCGGCGGGCTACGTCACCGACCGCGAGGACATCTACCTCGGCAAGCCGGTCTGGAAGCGCTAGGCGGCGCAGGCTTGAAGCGCCGGGCGGCGGCGCCTATCCAGAGCGCATGACCGAAGCAAACCTCGACGTCCGCTCCGCCCGCAAGGACCAGCTCGTGCCCGGCGCCACCGGCGACTGGGAGATCATCGTGGGCCTCGAGGTCCACGCGCAGGTGGCGTCGAACGCCAAGCTGTTCTCCGGCGCCTCCACGGCGTTCGGCGCGGAGCCCAACGCCAACGTCTCGCTGGTGGACGCCGCCATGCCGGGCATGCTGCCGGTGATCAACCGCAGGTGCGTGGAGCAGGCGGTGCGCACCGGCCTCGGCCTGAACGCCAAGATCAACACCTGGTCGCGGTTCGACCGGAAGAACTACTTCTACCCGGACCTGCCGCAGGGCTACCAGATCTCCCAGTACAAGGACCCCATCGTCGGCGAGGGGGAAATCCCCGTCGAGACCGACGACGGCGAGACCATCACCGTGCGCATCGAGCGCATCCACCTGGAGCAGGACGCCGGGAAATCCATCCACGACCTCTCGCCCACCGAGACGTTCGTGGATCTCAACCGCGCGGGCGTGGCGCTGATGGAAATCGTCTCACGCCCCGACATCCGCTCCGGCAAGGAGGCCTCGGCCTATCTCACCAAGCTGCGCGCCATCGTGCGCGCGCTCGGCACCTGCGACGGCAATATGGACGAAGGCTCCATGCGCGCGGACGTGAACGTGTCGGTGCGCAAGCCGGGGACGCCGTTCGGCACGCGCTGCGAGATCAAGAACGTGAACTCCATGCGCTTCGTGGCGCAGGCGGTGGACTACGAGGCGCGCCGCCAGATCGCGGTGCTGGAGGACGGCGGCGTCATCAAGCAGGAGACGCGCCTGTTCAACGCGACGACCGGTGAGACGCGCGCGCTGCGCAGCAAGGAAGATGCGCCCGACTATCGCTATTTCCCCGATCCGGACCTGCTGCCCCTCGAGCTCGATCCGAAGTGGATCGAGGAGATCCGCGCCACGCTGCCGGAACTGCCGGACGCCAAGCGTACGCGGTTCATGGGGGCCTACGGCCTGTCGGCCTACGATGCCGGCGTCAGCGCCGGCGATCTGGAGACGGCGGTGTTCTTCGAGACCGTCGCCCAGGGGCGCGACGCCAAGCTCGCCGCCAACTGGCTGACGCAGGAACTGTTCGGCGCGCTCAACAAGCGCGAGCTTGCGCTGGCGGATAGCCCGGTGAGCGCCGCGCAACTGGGCGGGCTGATCGACCTGATCGCCTCGGGCGACATCAACGGCAAGATCGCCAAGGACGTGTTCGCCCGCATGCTCGACAGCGGCGAGGACGCGGCCGTGATCGTCGAGCGCGAGGGGCTGAGACAGGTCACCGACACCGGCGCCATCGAGAAGGCCATCGACGACCTCATCGCCGCCAACCCCGACAAGGTGGCCGAGGCGAAGGAAAAGCCGAAGATGTTCGGCTGGTGGGTGGGCCAGACGATGAAGGCCACCGGCGGGAAGGCGAACCCTGCGGTGGTGAACGACCTGCTGAAGCAGAAGCTCGGCGTCGCCTGAGCGACGGGCTGGCGGCGCGGCTACTCCGGCGCCGCGCCCACGCCGCGCAGGCAGCGCAGGGCTTCCAGGTCGACGGTGGCGAACGGCAGGCGCTCGCCGGGGGCCACGGTGAGCGGGGCGGCGAGCGGCGTGTCGGCGGTGGGATCGACCCGCATGCGCACCACGCGCTCCCCCGCAAGCGAGACCAGGTGGGCGGGAACCTTCGACAGATGATTTTCCATGCCCCGATCATGGCGAAGGGGCGGCCCGGCCCCCAGTTAAAGCTTCGTTGCCTTTGCCCCGGTGCGGCCGCGCAGGGCGCTTTATCCACAGCTCTCGCCGCCGGGCCCAATCCGCGCCGCCATGCACGGCGCAGCGTCAATTTCGGTCAACATGTATTGATCGATCGCAACGACAATTGAGTGCAAGTAAATTATGAAGAGGATCAATCAAAAAGCTTGATTTGGTTGCCGCTCTTTACGTTATCTCAAGTTACCCACGTCAAGTTTCCCCCATGAACGGACGGGCGAAACGCCCGCCGCACCAAAGCGAAAAAATCGCACGGGAGTTGGGGTTATGGCGTTCACGGACACAGAGATCGCGGCGACGCGCGAAGCGGCCAACCAGGCCGGCCAGCCGGAGGATCTCTACAAGCTCGGCCTGATCTATTCGACGGGACAGGGCGCAGACATCGACCTCGTCCAGGCCCACATGTGGTTCAACCTGGCGGCGCTGCGCGGGTCGCAGTGCGCCAAGGAATGCCGCAAGGAGCTGGCCGACCAGATGACCACGTCGGAAGTGGCCGCCGCCCAGCGCGCGGCGCGCGAGTGGCTGAACAAGACCACGATCCACTAGCCATCCTGCGCCGGCTGCGGCCGGGGTAGGGTTTACGCGGTGGTGAAATGGACGCAGCCGTCCGCCGGGACGTTTGCGCCATGGCCGCGGACGAAGACGCCGGCGCCCCGCCACGGGGCGGGCGCGGCGCGGCGGGCTTCGCCGGCCGGGTGCGACGCGGCAGGCGAGGGCTGCGCCGAAACGGTCGCATCGGCGGCGCGGGCGGTGGCTGCGCACCCCGCAAATCCCGAAACGAGAATGACCGCCATAGCCGCCACTGCATTGCTGGACATGAACCGTCTCCGACCTTCGCTGGCCCGAAGCGATTTCAAGCCCCGTGCCACGCCTGCGCGAAGCGCCGGGGTGCAATTCCCCCCGAAGCGGCGCGCCTGAACGGTGCGCCGGTATGGTTAAGATTCGTTTGCCATAAGCGCCGCGATCAGCCGCCGCTCTCCTCCAGCGCCCGCGCCACCGCCTCCCGCATCGGCAGGATGCGCATCCCGCCCGCAAAGGCCGCGCCGCACAGGCGCTCCAGCAGGCCGCTCGGCACGCCGGAGGGGCCGGGTCTGGGGCCCACGTCCATGGTGTGAAAGATCACCCACCCGGGCTTGCGGCGCGCGGCTTCCAGCACCGCGAGGCACCGCTGCAGCGCATGGGGCCCGAACATCGCGTTGGCCCGCAGTTGCGCAAGATCGGCCCTGCCGCTCGCCAGGCCGCCCGCAGCGCCGCGGGCGCTGGTGAACCTGGAGGGCAGTTGCGCCTTCAGGGCGGCGGTCGTCTCCCCGAACGGATAGGCGAACGAGATGAGCCGCTGGTCCATGCCCAGTGCGGCAAGCGCATCGGCGTTGCGGACCATGTCGGAGAACACGGCGTCGACGGGGGCGTGGGCGCAGTCGAGACCGGAGAAGGTGCGGCAGCCGATCTCGTGGCCACCCTCCAGCAGCCGCTTCACGTCGCCCGCGTCAAAGCCCGGCCCTGACGGGCCCGGCTGCCCGGCCCCGGCGGCGCTGGCGTAGAAGGTGGCGCGCCCGCCCACGTTCTCGATGAGGGCCGCGCCTACGCGGGCTGCGGACCGGGGGAAGCCGTCGAAGGTGAAGGTCACGATGGGGCGCGCCGGGCGCAGCACCGCGGGGCGGGCCACGGCGCGGCGCACGCGGTCACGGCGCAGCCACGCCCGCAGGCCGCCGGCGGGCGTCGCAGTGAAGCCTGTCCCAGGCGCCCGCACGTGCACCTCCCATGGCCGCACCGGCGGCCCCTTCGCCCGCAGCGCTTGCCCCGGAGGCCGCGAACGCGCTATCGAAATCCCCCGCTGGAGACGTGGCCGAGTGGCTTAAGGCGGCGCCTTGCTAAGGCGTTGTACGGGAATACTGTACCCAGGGTTCGAATCCCTGCGTCTCCGCCGGCCTTCAGTACAGGGCGAACATACGTTCCTTACAGGAAGTATTCGGTGTGTGCTTTTCGCCACATGCGCAGCATTCGTCACCCCACCGCCCCGCCGATGGGGTGCGCAACTGGCCGGTCGGGGCTATCGACCGATGCGTGAATGCGTTATCGAAAGATTAACGAACGGGCGAGGGGCCCGGGCGCGCACTGCGGGGAAAATGCATGGACGTCGCGGAACGCGGTCGGACAAGGGTGCTGTCGGCGCTGGCGTTGGCGGTGGTGATCGCCGGGTGCGGGACGCTCGCCTTTTCCCGCGAACCGTCGCCGTCCTCGGTGGACTGCTACCGCGACGATTTCGGCGGCCAACGCGCGTCGCTGGACGCGATGGGCGATGAGGCGCTGCGCGCCGTCGCCGTCCGCTGTCGCGGCCTCGCGGGCAACGCGTCCCGCCCACGCCGCGAGACGCTGTACGCCAACTTCTACGCCGGCAAGGCCTGGCGGCGGCTCGGCGAACGGGTGAACGAGCCGCAGGCCGGACAAATCTGGAAGGACGCCGAGGCCGCACTGCGCGACGTCGCTGACTTCAACGGCCCCCGCGCGCCGGACCGCGCCACGCAGGGCGACCTGCGCTTCGAACTCACGCGCATCGAATCCGTGCTGGAGCTCTCGCTCGTGCTGAGCCGCCAGGGCCGCAGCGACGAGGCCATCCGCCGGTCCCGCGAGGCCATCGCGCTCTACAGCACCTACGCCGCCAACCCCAACTACACGGCCTTCAAGGCCGACGCCGACGGCCTGCGCGTCAGCAGCAGCTTCGCGCTGGCGGCGATCTACCTCGCGCAGGTCCCGTCTGACGAAATCTCGGCGATGAACGCCCTGCGGGTGTTCACGGACAAGAACCTCGACAACCACCCCAACGCCGCCGCCGCCCGCGGCCAGATCATGGAGATCGGCCGCCGCCTGGGCGCCTCCGAACTGGCCATCGGCTCCCCGGAATCGCTGCGGCGCGCGCAGGACTACTTCCAGCGGGCGCTGGAGGCCGGCGAAGCGGCCAACCGCCAGGCGGCCGGCGCGCCAATGGCGGATCTCTACGTCAGCCTCGGCCGCGTCTATATGGGATCCGCCCAGCTTGCCGGCCCCGACACCCCGCGCGGCTGCGACCGCCGGCCGGCGGAGACCGAGCGGGTGGACGCTGCGCTGAAACTCTTCCAGCGCGCCTCAGATACCGCCGAAGGCCAGCGCTGGGCCGGCTGCGCGCAGCTGGCGCTGGGCGACCTCGCCGGCGCGGTCGCCAGCTTCCGGCAGGCGACGGCGTTCAACTCCAACACCGCCGAAGCGCAGCTCTCGCTGGCCCGCGCGCTGTACCGCGAAGCGACGACGCCGGGCAGCCTCGATCCCGCCGGCAGCTGGCGCCAGTCGCGCGCGAGCTTCCAAAGCGCCATCGCCATCATGGATGCGCCCGCCAACGCCCTGCGCGTGGAGCCGGCCGCGAAGGCCCGCGTGCGGGTCGAGCTTGCGGACGTGGATCTGGCCTACCTCGCCTCGCCGTTCATCCCGCCGGGCGAGAAGGCGGCGGTGGTCAATCACGCGGAATCCAATCTGCGCGCCGCCATCGCGCTCGCCCCCACGCAGGCGGACGCCTACCTGCGGCTCGGCATGATGCAGCTTGGCGAGGGCGACTTCAGCCGCAAGCTCAGCCTCGAAGGCGCCGACGGCGCCGGCGCCAATCTCAACAAGGCGCTGCAGTTCGCCCGCGACAACACCAGCCTCAAGGCGGAGGCCTACTACCTGCTCAGCCGCTACGAGGTGCGCAAGGTGCAGGCGCAACGCGGCACGCCGAACCGCCGCGAGGCCGTCCGCAACGCCGACCGCGCCGCCGAACTGGGCGACGAACAACGCGGCCCCACCTATTTCACGCAGGCCTGCGAAGTGCGCCTCACCTTCGGCATCGCCGACGGCGGCGGCACGCAATACTGCGTGGCCAACGAAAGCCGCGACGGTCCCAACTACCCGCTGGCGCTGCTGCACGAGGGCATGTACTTCCTCAGCAAGGCCAAGACGGCCAAGACGGCGCTTGAGCAGAGCAGCGATTGGGAATACGCGCTGCTCGCGTTCAGCAAGGGGGAGCGTTACCTGCAGGAGCGCGGCATCGGCGGCGACTGGAATCCGTTGCGTGCGCGCCTCGTCACAGGACGCGGCCTGGCGCTCGGGTGCAGCGGCCTGCGTCAGCTGGGGCTCGACGCCATCGGCTCCGTGCCCGTGAGCCTTGCCGGCGATGCACGGGACTTTTTCGATCGATACAACGTCCGGGTCTGCGCACCGTCGCGTCGGATCTAACGTAGCAAGTTCAGCTGGAGGCGCGTGTCAGTATGGCGGGTAGTGGAAGCGATCCCTTCGCGGGGTGGGACGGAGACAGCAAGGGCCAGCCCATGGTGATCATGGCGCCGGGCGGCGGCGGCTCCGGTGGCGGCGGCGGCGGCAAGATCACAATGGCGCTGCTCGTCGGCGCGCTGATCATCTCGCTGGGCATCGCAGCCTACAGCATGATGCGCGTGGACAGCGTGAACAAGGCCAACACGGTCGCCGTGGAAGCCCTGAAGAAGACCCACGTGGCCGAGGTCAAGGCGCTTGAGGAGAAGCTGGTGCGCGCCACCGCTTCGCTCCGCGACGACATGGACTATGTGGCGGCACTGGAGGCCGACAATCTCGCCCTGAAGAACCGCCAGCGGCCCGCGCCCTATCCGCCGCGACCGCCGGAACGCCAGAAGTACATCGACGACCTGCAGCTGGAGAACATCCAGCGCCGCACGCCCGGCCGCACGGTCGTGCCCGCCACCCGGCCCGCAGGCTACGACGCGTTCAAGCAGACCCCGTAGCCGCGAGACGGCTCCGTCGGGTCATACAGGGGCAGGCCGGCGCCGCGCGCCGGCTTGCGCCCCCGTCCCTGTTGCAAAGGAAGGCACCGCAATGTCCGGCAATGGTCCGACCCCCGAACACCGCGCCTTCGTCGAAGGAGGCCTCGGCATCCTCATGGCCATCATCATGGCGGACGGGAAGTACAGCCAGGAAGAGTTCGTGTGGTTCAAGACGCTGCAGCACCGTCACGGGCTGTTCAGCGATGTCCCGCCCGACGCCTTCAACCCCATGCTTGAACGCGTGAAGTCGCGCCTCACGCGGGAGTCGTGGCAGGCGCTCATCGACGAGTGGGCCGCCGCCGTGCCGGAGCGCTTCCGCGTCAACGTGTTCGAACTGGCGGCGGAACTCGCCGTCATCGACAAGGAACTGCAGGGCCGCGAGAACGCCGTGATCCGCCGTCTCGGCCAAGCCTTCGGCCTGCCGGAGGAACAGGCGCGCACGATCTTCATGGGCAAGCTGAACGGGATGCTCGGCTAGGCGCCTCGCCTTTGGGCGCAGTCCCCGCCGCAGCGTGCGACGTCCGCCCGGCCCGTGACGCTCCAGCGCGCGGCTGATAGGATTGTCCGGCAACGGGAGAGTTGGCGATGGCAGACAGTGTTCCGACGCCAGAGCATCGCGCCTTCGTCGAAGCGGGGATCGGCATCGTGATGTCCATCATCATGGCCGACGGGAAGTACTCCCAGGATGAGTTCATCTGGTTCAAGACGGTGCAGCACCGCCACCCGCTGTTCGCCGATGTCCCGCCGGAGTCCTTCAATCCGATGCTCAAGCGGGTGAAGCAGCGCCTGGGCAAGGAATCCTGGCGCAAACTCCTGGACGAGTGGGCGGTCGCCGTGCCGGAACGGTTCCGTGTGTCCATCTTCGAACTGGCGACGGAACTGGCGGTGGTCGACAAGGAGTTGGAGGGCCGGGAGCCCGAGGTCGTCCGCTACCTGTGGCGCGCGCTGGGCATTCCCGACGAGCAGGCGCGCACCATCTTCATGACCCGCATCGAGCGCATGTGACGGCCTGCGGCGGCCAGCGGGGGCCGCCGGCCGAAGCCGCGACCCCGCTGGCCGGCCACGGGTTCAGGCGCTGACCCGCCGCTTCCCCTTGCGCGCGGCGCGCAGTGAAATGCCGGACATCATCAGGCGCTGCTGTATGGCGGCGGCGCTGCGGCCCAGTTCCTTGGCGATCGCAGCGGCTGTTTTCTGGTCACGCACGAGCTTGCGCATCAGGCGGTCTTCCTGGGTCGTCCAGGGCATCCTGTGATTCTTGGGAGACTTTGCCATTCAACTCTAGTTCCGATCTCTGGCGCCAGCTTGATCGCGTCCCCGCCGCTACCTAGCGCGCCAATCGCGCGCCGTCTCTGTTCTTTGTGCAATCGTGTGGGGACCGGATGCGGCATTTTGCACGCGCACGCCACCGCGCCCGCACTGTGCAACGCCTTTCATCGCACATGAGGCGATTGTCATCGGCGTGCGGGAACCCGGTCAGCGTCCCGGTGGGAGAATCTCAACGAGAGCGCCGCCGATGGACATGGCCAGCTGCGGGAACACGTCGTTGAAGTAAGGGTCTATGCCGTCATAGAGCGCGCTTGTGGGCGAAAGCGGCTCGATGCGCAGCGGCAGGCCGCCCATGCGCGGGCCCGCAGCGGCATGCACGAGGTCTGCAAGGAAGGGCAACTGCGCGCCGCCGCCCGCAAGCACCACATCGACCACGTCGGCCCGCGCCGCGTGTGCGCGCGCGGCGACCACCGCAAGGCTTGCGGCGATGGTCTCGCCCAGCGCGTGATGGAACCCGCGGAACGCGGGATCCACCAGCAGGTCGGAGATGTGCACGGACGTGGTCCGCCAGCCCTCACGCAGGGCGCATTTGCCTTCGCTGAACAGTTCGCGCTTCATCTCGCGTGCGTTGAGCCGGCTTGCGCGCAGGAACTGGGCCTCTTCCACGCTGGCCTCGCGGGCGCCGCGCTTGCGCAACATGAGGTCGATCAGGATGCGGTCGATCTCGTCGCCGGCCAGCGCGCTGCACTGGCGCGCCTCGGTGATCTCGGTGAGCGAGGGCGGATCGGCGCGCTCGTTGAAGTCGAAGGCGGCGAGATCGGTGGTGCCGGCGCCCATGTCGAACACAAGCACGAAACGTGTCGGTTCGTTGGTGAATGCGAGCGCCGTGGCGGCGGCCGCGTGCGGCTCGAACACACCCGTCTCAAGGCGCGCGTTGCCGGGGGCCGCGGCGGCCTTGTCGAGGGCGTCCTTGCACTGGGCGATGGAGATGCCGTCGCTCGACAGGAACAGCTTGCCCAGCTTGTGGGACACCGCCGTAGCTTCGTTGAAGATCGCCTCGAACACGGTGTCCACGCTGCCGCCCGCGCGCCACACGGGGCTTGTATAGCGGCGCGGCGCCGAGGCGACGCCCCGCGGCATGTGCTCGGAGCGGTGCACCGCCTCCACGATCAGCTGGTCGAGATACGCAAGGTACAGCACCAGCGCGTCGCGCTCCCGCAGCGTGCCGGTGGGGTCGATGGAGGGCGGTATGTGCGCGGCCAGCGCCGCGTGCACATTGGTGGCGCCCAGCACGGTCTTGAACGACAGCAGCGGATCGCGATCGGCAGCCACGCCGTTGTGCGCATGGGCGAACGCCGTCGGCCCGAAGTAGAGACGCCCGCCGTCCACGAACAGCACCGAGGGCGTCAGCAGCGGATGCTCTGCCCCCGCCACCGCCCCGATGGCGAGCGGACGCACGCCCTGGGTCAGCGGCAGGCTTGGATCGATGCAGACGCTGACCTTGGATAGGGCGGTCCCGAAATCAATACACATCCGCGCCGCCGAAGGGCCGCCGCTCTCGCCCGCCATGGTCATGCCCGCATCTTCCCGCGCCGTCCCCCGCGCCGCAGCGTCGAAGGCTCCATTCCCCTATCGCATATCAGGGGACGGGAAATCCAATGGGTGTTTCAGGGGATCGCGCCGCCGGTGGCCCATGGCCCGGCCGTGTCGGTCCGCCGGCCAGCGCGCGCCGTAGCAGCGGCCCGCACTCACAGGAGATTGCGGCGCGTGATCGCCTGCGATCCCGCGGGCAGAGAGATGAAGTCGCCGTCACGTCCGATCCAGAACGGGCCGGAGAATGTCGCGCCGTTCATGAAGGCGGGCTCAAGGGCGCGGGTGGGCATGGCGGGCACGATGTGCGTCAGCACCAGCGCCTTGACGCCGGCGGCTGTGGCGCTGGCGGCGGCGTCCGCGGGTGACGTGTGGTAATCGGGGATATCCTTGAAGATCTTGGCGAGCTTGGTGCGGCCGGTGTCGCGGGCGGCGGTCTCCAGCAGGGCCACGAGGCCGGGCGCCAGCGCCTCGTGCACGAGCAGGTCGGCGTCCTTCGCCGCCGCCTCGAGCGTGCCGCTGCGCACGGTGTCGCCGCTGATCACCACGCTGCGCCCGCCATAGTCGAAGCGGTACCCCACGGCGGGCGAGATCGGCGCGTGGTCGACGCGGAACGCGGTGACGCGCAGGCCGTCGCCTTCCATCACCACCACCGCATCGACGCCTTCGGGAAACACGAAGGGAGCCGCCGCCATGCCCGCCCCCTGCGGCGCGACGATGTCGGCGCCATGGTGGGCCACGCGGTAGCCCGCGTCGAAGGCATAGGCCTCGTTGAAGCCGTTCACGATGCGCTCGACGCCGGCGGGGCCATGTACGGGGAGCCGCGCCTGTCCGCCTCCGCCGGCCCACCGCATGAGCGCCAGCGCGCCAAGGCCGTCGATGTGGTCGGAGTGGAAGTGGGTGAGCAGCACGGCCTCCATGCGGGCCGCCGACAAGGTCATGCGCGCGGTCATGCGCGCGGCGCCGTCGCCCGCATCCACGATGAACAGGCGCTTGCCGGCGATGACGGCGGTGCAGGGGCCGCTGCGCAGGGGATCGGGCAAGGGCGACCCGGTGCCGCACAGTCCCACGTGCAAGCCGTCGGGCAGCGTGGCGATCATGTCGGCGGCCATGGCGCGCGGCGCGATGCGCTGCATGACCATGACGGCCAGATCGCCGCGGAAGGCGAACGCGAGCGCGCCGGCGCCGAGGACCGCCAGCAGCAGGACCCACCGAAGGATTTTCATGGCCATCTCCGGGCGCGCCGCGCGCCTCAATAGTGGCATTGCCAGTGCCATAAAGCCGAGCGTGCGGTCAAATGCGCGCGCCGCAGCGCCGTGGCGGAACTTACCGCGCCCTCCCGCGCTCCCTGTCATGCGCGAACGGGTTTGATCTCCGCGTGCGGGAGGGCTATGCCGACGCCCCGGATTTCTCCGTGCAGGACCCATACATGCGTGACTTCAAGAAAGGCCCGAAACTGGAGGATCGGCTAGGCGCCGCCGCCCGGGCCCGCGAGGCCATGCTCGCTCGCTACAAGGCCGGCACCGACGCGACCGATCCTGAAATCGCCGCCCGGCGGGCGGAGAAGGCCAAGGCCGACCAGGAACGCGAGGCCCGCCGCGCCGTCCAGGAGGCGGAGAAGGCCGTCCGGCGCGCGGAGGAGGCTGCGGCGCGCGCCGCCGCCGCCGAAGCAGAGCGGATCGCCCAGGAGGCCGCGCTGCTGGAGGCCGAACGGGCGGCCGAGGAGGATCGCCGGCTCCAGAAGGAGAAGCGCGACGCCCGCTACGCTGCCCGCAAGGCCCGGAAGTAGCTGGATATTCGGTGAAGGGAACCGGGCGGCGGGGTTCGGCGTCTTTGAGGTCTGGCGGTTGTGCGCGATGGCGCGTGGAGCCGTCCCGCGGCAGACTGGCTGCTGGTCAGGCAGGCAAGCATGTTCGGTCTCGGGGAAAAACTGAAGAACGCGGCCGCCGCCGGCAGCGCCATGGCGTTCGCCATCGGCCTCGCACTGATGGGCATCGTCTGGCTCTCCATCGCCGCGTTCACGTTGCTCAAGACAGTCCTCGTGCCGGAGGCGGCCATGGCGATCGTGGGCGCCGTGGCGCTTGCGCCGCTCCTCTTCATGCTCGTGCGCCATCGCGCTTCCCCGCGCCCGCAGTCGGAGCCGGAAGAGAAGGAGGAGCCGCCGCAGGACGTTAACGCGCTGGTGCGGCTTGCCCACAGCGCGAGCCTTTTGGGCGAGCGCTCGCCCATCGCAGGGGTGGCGCTGACCCTCGGGGCGGCGTTCCTTGCCGCCCGGTCGCCGCAGACGTCGCCGCTTGCGGTGCACATGCTGGCCGAGGCCGTGGAGCGCTGGGCGCGACCGACCGCGCCGCCGCCCTCGACGGGCGACTAGCGGTTCGTTCACCATTCCTGCGTAGCCGGGCGGCGTGACCGCGTTCGTCTATGTCCTGCGCAGCATCGGCCCGAACCCGCGCACCTATGTGGGCTGGACGCTCGACATCGACCGGAGGCTTGCCCAGCACAACGCCGGGACGGGGGCGCGCTTCACGCGCGGCAGTCGCTGGGACCTTGTCCACCTGGAGCGGTGCGATACACCGCAATTGGCCATGCGCCGTGAATGCGCCCTGAAGCGGGACCGCACCCTCCGGCGCGCACTGCGGACGGGCGCCGCCCCGATCCGCTGACGCGTCGCCCGGACGTCAGCGCGCCACTGGGCTGTAGCGGTCGCGCAACCGGGTCTGGCGCGACACCAGGGGCATCTCTGCGCCGGCGATGAACACGGCCGTCGGCGCGCTCATCACGTCCAGCGGATCGCCGTCCCAGACCACCACGTCGGCCACACGGCCGGGCGCCAGCGAGCCCACCTCGCCGCCGACGCCGAAGGTCTCGGCGGGCGCGCGGGAGATGGCGCGGAACGCCGCCTCCCACGGCAGGCCGTTCGCCACCGCGTTGCCCGCCAGCTGCAGCACGAGACGCGCCTGCTGGCCGTCCACGTTGCCCGGCCCCGGTGCGATGACGATCTTCACGCCGGCGCGCTCCAGCAGCGCTGCATTGTCCAGCCGCGCGGCGAGCTTCTCCAGCCGCTCCGGCAGATTGACCATGGGATCGACCATGACGGGGATGTTCGCCCGCGCAATCTCGTCGGCCACCAGCCACGCCTCGGCGCCGCCGTGGATGACGAATTTCAGGGTCGGGTTCGCGCGCTTGAAGCGGATCAGCTCGCGGATGTCGGAGGCGCGCTCCGTGCGCACCAGGAACACGCCCTGGCCAAGCGCGAAGGGCTTCAGCGCGCGCGCGTCAATTTCCTCAAGCACTGCGCCGCCCTGGCCGGAGGTGTAGCGGGCGGGATACTCGCGGGCGTCCTGCAGCGCCGCCTCGAGGTAGGGCCAGAGCGCCGCGCGCGAACCGCCCGCGCGCTCAGCGCCGGTTTCCCCCAGTTCCAGCACCTGGAACAGCCGGTCGCGCTTGACGCTGTCGGGGCCGCCGTCCAGCGACACCATGGCGCCGATGCCCGCGAAGATAGTGCCCGTTGCGTTGGGCGCGATGACCGCGCGGGTCACGCCCTCCAGCCGCGTGATGGCCACGGCCGAAGCCGCCGGATCGAACGCGCGGCCGGCTTCGGCGGCGGCGGAGATCTTCGATCCCGAAAGCGAGGCGTCGTTGGGCGCACCGGAGCCGGAGATTTCGGACAGCCCCACCTCGGTCATGGCGGCGATGGCGCCGGGCGTCACCCATTTGCCGGAGGCGTCGATCACGCGCGCGCCCGCGGGCGCCGCCACCTGCGCGCCGACGGCCACGATGCGGCCGTCGGTGAACAGCACGTCGCCGCGCTCCAGCATTGCGCCGGTGTTGGTCACCACGCGCCCGCCGCGCACGAGAACGGAGTCCGCCGCTGCGGGGGTCGCCAGCAGGGCGGCCAGGATGAAGACGGCAAGACGGTTCATCGTGCACGCTCCCGGAAGGACTGGCCAAGTTCGAAGTCGGAGGGCGGCGCGATGGCCTGCCCGCGCTGATAGATCTGCGCGCCGTCGATGAAGACGCGTTCGGCGACGGCGTAGCTGGACAACGGATCGGCGGACCAGATCACCACGTCGCCCGCCTTGCCGACCTTGAGGCTGCCGGTCTGCTCGGCGATGCCGATGGCTTTGGCGGGATTAAGCGAGAGCCAACGCCAGGCGTCGGCGCGTGAAATCTGCAGGCCCGCACGGCGGCCGTCCGCGAGCGCCTTGGCCGCTTCCTGGTTCAGCCGCTGGATGCCCACTTCACTGTCGGAGTGCACCACCGCGCAGCCGCCCCTTGCATGCACGAAGGGGATGTTTTCGCGGATGCCGTCGTAGGCCTCCAGCTTGAAGCCCCACCAGTCGGCCCAGATGGCCGCGCAGACGTTCTCGCGGGCGAGAACGTCGGCGATCTTGTAGGCCTCCACCGCGTGGTGGAAAGCCGCAACCTTGAAGCCGAACTCGCGCGCCACATCGAGACCCACGATCATTTCGTCGGCCCGGTAGCAGTGCCACTGCACCAGCACTTCGCCGTTGAGCACGGCGGCCAGCGTTTCCATTTCGAGGTCGCGGTCAGGCGCGGTCGGCGGGTCGCCGGCGCCCTTCTTCTTCTCGGCCTGATTGCGGCCGAAGCGGCGCGGCGCCTCGGCGTCGGTCTTGGGCTCGAAGCGGGCGGCCTTGCGCCAGTAGTCCTTCCACTTGCGGTCGTACTCCTGCGCCTTGGAGAAGGCCTGGCGCCATCCGGCCACGTTGCCCATGCCGGTGGCGGGCGAGGCGTTGCGGCCGCCGTAGAGGCGCGAGGGGTTCTCGCCGCACGCCATCTTGAGCGAATAGGGCGCGCCGGGGACTTTCATCTCCTGCATCGTGCGCGCGCCGAGCACGGGGTGCAGCGTCACGCCGCGGCCGCCGAAGAGGTTGGCGGAGCCTGGCAGCACGTGCAGCGTCGTGACGCCGCCGGCCACGGCGCGGGTGAAGCCCGGGTCCTGCGGCCACACGGAGTGCTCGGCCCAGACTTCGGCGGTGTTCGGCTGCGTGGCCTCGTTGCCGTCCGAACTCGCCGGGATGCTGGGCGCGGGATAGACGCCAAGGTGCGAGTGGGCATCGATGATGCCGGGGGTGACGAACTTGCCGCGCCCGTCGATCTCCTGCGCGCCGGCCGGCGCTGCGAGGCCCGTGCCGATGGCGGCGATCTTGCCGTCTGCAATCAGCAGATCGGCGCCCGACAGTTCCCCGCCTTCGCCGTCGATGACGGTGGCGCCGCGGATCACGATGGGCGCGGAAGGGCGCGCGACATAGGTGGAGGGATACGGGGACGTCGGCGGACGAACGGTCCGGAACGCCTCATCGGCGAGGGCGGCGGCGCCCATGGTCGCCGCCACGAGGGCGCCGGCGACGCCCAATGTCCATCTGTGCAAGTGCCGCTCCCCGAGTTTTGCGTTCATTCATCTCACCGATTTTGCCTTGCGCTGGCAAGGGGTTGGCGGCGCCCACGCCCGCATTCCCCCCGCACGCGAAGTCATGCGCACGCCAAGTCAGGCGCGGGCGAAGGCCGTCACGCGTGCGGCGAGGGCTGCGGCGGAATCTATGAACGGCGCGGCCACATCCTCCTGCGTCAGCACCAGCGGCACTTCCGTGCATCCGGCCACGATGGCGGCGGCGCCCGCGCGCGCCTGCGCCTCCGCGATCGCCCGCAGGATGTCGCGCACATCGCGCCCCGTATCGCCGGCCTTGATGCGGTAGATCGCGTCCATGAACCGCGTGTGCGCATCGCCCTGCGTGACGAGCGCGGTCACGCCCCGCGCCGCGAAGGCGCGCTGGTAGAGGCCCGCACGGAGGCAACCGGTTGCGGCAAGCACGCCCACGTGCGTCGCCTCCGGCGCGCGCGTCAGCGTGGCGTCCACCGTGGCGTCGATCATGCTGAGAAACGGGACGCCGATGGCCGCTTCGATATCGCCCTGGAAGGCGTGCGCCGTATTGCATGCCATCACGATCACGCCGGCACCCGCGCGCTCAAGGCCCTGCGCCATCGCGCCCAGCATGGGGCCGGGGGATGGTCCCGCGCCCTCCAGCGCGGCGTTGCGGTCGGGCAGTGCGGGATTGCTGTCGATCAGCACACGCAGGTGGTCCTGATCGCGCGCGGCGCCGGTGGCGGCGATGATCTTGGCGTGGAGATCGACCGTCGCCGCCGGCCCCATGCCGCCGATGATGCCGATGGCCCTCACGCCTGCAGGTCGCGCTGGTAGGCGTAGAGCGCGGGTGCGCCGCCGGTGTGCACAAACAGGATGGTCTCGCCGCGCTTGAACGCGCCCTGGCGAACGAGGCCGATCAGGCCCGCCATCGCCTTGCCGCTGTAGACGGGATCGAGGAGCACGCCTTCAAGGCGCGCCAGCAGGCGCACGGCCTCCACCATTTCCGGTGTGGGCAGCGAGTAGCCGGGCCCCACCCATTCATCGCGCGCCGTCACCATCTCCCGCGTGACGATGCCGGGCAGGCCGACGAACGCCGCCGTCTGTTCGGCGAGGGCGAAGACGTTGCCTTCCTGCTCCGCGCGGGGCCGGCGCACGTTGACGCCGATCAGCGGCGCGCCGGCGTTCAGCGCAGCAAGGCCCACCAGCAGGCCCGCATGCGTTCCCGCGCTGCCGCTGGCCACGACGATGCTGTCGAACGCAACGCCCTGGTCGAAGGCCTGGGTCATGGTCTCCTGCGCGCACGCGGCGTAGCCCAGCGCACCGAGCGGATTGGACCCGCCGCCGGGAATGGCGTAGCCGCGCCGTCCCGCGCGCGCGAGGTCGTCAAGAATGGCGGCCATGGCGGCGGCCAGATCGGTCCCCGCCTTCACCAGGGTGGTGGATTCCACGCCCATGAGGTCGAACAGCAGGTTGTTGCCGCTGGCGTCCGGCCGGTAACTGCCGGGCACGCGCTCTTCCAGCACGAGGCGGCACTTCAGGCCTTCCTTTGCGGCCGCCGCCAGCGTCAGGCGGCAATGGTTCGATTGCGGCGCGCCCACGGTGACGAGGGTGTCTGCGCCCTGGGCCAATGCGTCGGCCACGAGGAATTCGAGCTTGCGGGTCTTGTTGCCGCCGGCGGCGAGGCCGAGCAGGTCGTCGCGCTTGATCCAGATGTCGGGGCCGCCGAGATGGCGGGTGAGATTGTCGAGCCTTTCCAGCGGCGTAGGATGAGGCGTGTAGCGGCGGCGGGGGAAGCGGGAGAGCTGCATGGGCCGTCTATAGCCCATGGCGTTCGTGGCGCAATCGCACTAGACCGCCGTCCCTCATGCGCGTGGACCTGTTCGATTTCGACCTGCCGCCCGACCGGATCGCGCTGCATCCGGCGCGCCCGCGCGACAGCGCGCGTCTGCTGCACGCACCGGCGTCTGGGGAGATGGAGGACCGCATCGTGCGGGACCTGCCGTCGCTATTGCGCCCGGGCGATCTCTTCGTGGTCAACGACACGCGCGTCATACCCGCCGCGCTCGTCGGCGTGCGCGCCGCGCGCGGCGAGGGCGCAGCGATCGGCGTGGAGGTCAACCTGCACAAGCGCGAGGACGCCGGCGTCTGGCGCGCCTTCGCCCGGCCGGGCAAGCGCCTGCGCGAAGGCGACGTGATCGCGTTCGGGGAGACGTTGTCGGCACGGATCGCGGCGAAGGGCGAAGGCGGCGAGGTGACGCTGGCGTTCGATTGCGCGGGGGCGGACCTCGATGACGCCATCGCCCGCGTCGGCGCCATGCCGCTGCCGCCCTACATTCTCGCGCAGCGCGCGCCGGACGCCGCCGACGCCGCCGACTACCAGACGATGTTCGCGCAACGCGCCGGCGCGGTGGCCGCGCCGACGGCCGGATTGCATTTCACCCCCGCGCTGCTGGAGCGGCTGGATGCGTTGGGCGTGGAGCGTGCAACCGTCACGCTGCACGTGGGCGCAGGCACGTTCCTGCCGGTGAAGGCCGAAGACACGGACGCCCACGCCATGCACGCGGAATGGCGCGAAATCCCCCAGGCGGCGGCAGACGCCGTCAACAGCGCGCGCGCGGATGGGCGCCGCGTGATCGCGGTGGGCACCACGGCGCTGCGCAGTCTTGAATCCGCGGCGGATGTCCAGGGCCGTATCGCCGCCACGGCCGGCGACACCGCCATCTTCATCACGCCCGGCTACCGCTTTCGCGTGGTGGACGGCCTGTGGACCAACTTCCACCTGCCGCGCTCGACGCTGTTCATGCTGGTGTCCGCGTTCGTGGGGCTGGAGCGTGCGCACGCGCTCTATGCGCATGCCATTGCGCAGGGCTATCGCTTCTACTCCTACGGAGACGCTTCCCTTCTCTTCCGCGAAGCCGCGTCATGAGCGCGTTTCCCTTCACGGTCTCCGCCACGGACGGCCTCGCACGCACCGGCGTGCTTGAAACCCCCCGCGGCGCCATCCGCACGCCTGCCTTCATGCCTGTGGGCACGGCGGGGACGGTGAAGGGTCTGCTGGTGGACCAGGTGCGCCACACAGGCGCCGACATCGTGCTCGGCAACACCTACCACCTGATGCTGCGCCCCGGCGCAGAGCGGGTGCGTCGCCTCGGCGGGCTGCACCAGTTCATGCGCTGGCCGCATCCCATTCTCACGGACTCGGGCGGTTTCCAGGTCATGTCGCTCTCGGCCCTGCGCAAGATCACGGAGGCGGGCGTCACGTTCCGGAGCCATATCGACGGCAGCACGCACGAGTTGACGCCGGAGCGCTCCATCGCCATCCAGGCCGATCTGCTTGGCGCCGACATCTCCATGCAGTTCGACGAGTGTCCCGCGCTGCCCGCGCCGGAAACGGACGTGCGACGGGCGATGGAGTTGTCGTTGCGCTGGGCGGTGCGCTCGAAGGCGGCGTTCGGCGACCGCACCACGCAAAATCTCTTCGCCATCGTGCAGGGCGGCGTGGACGAGACGTTGCGCCAAGAATCTGCCGAAGCGCTGGTGGCGGAAGGGTTCGACGGCTACGCCATCGGCGGCCTTGCCGTGGGTGAGCCGCAGGAGGCGATGCTGCGCACGCTTGCCTTCACCACGCCGCTGCTGCCGGCAGGGCGTCCGCGCTACCTCATGGGGGTGGGCAAACCCATCGACCTCGTCGAGGCGTGCGCACGCGGCATCGACATGTTCGACTGCGTCCTGCCCACCCGTTCAGGCCGCCACGGCCAGGCGTGGAGCGATGCGGGGCCGGTCAACCTGAAGAACGCGCGCTTCGCTGAAGACGCTGCGCCGCTGGATGCGACGAGCGATTGTCCCGCCAGCCGCGACTACTCGAAGGCCTACCTGCATCACCTCGTGAAGTCCGGCGAACTCCTGGGGCAGGTGCTGCTGTCATGGCACAACGTGGCCTACTACCAGAGCCTGATGGCCCGCATCCGCACAGCGATCGCGCAGGGCGTCTATGCTGCGTTCGTGGAGCGTTTCCGCGAAGGCCTGCGCAAAGGCGCCGGCGAGAGCTAGCGCGGCGGGCGCACGTCGCGCCCCGCGGGCGGCGGCGTGCCCGGCTGGACCGGTGCCGTCTCCGGCGGCGGCGGCGGGGCCGGCACCACGTTCATGCAGCCGATGGCCGCGCCGTAGCCGCGCAGGAAGGCGCGGCGCGTCTGGCCCATCTCGATGGCGTGCGCCACTTCGCGCTCCGCCTTGGCGGCGCCGCTTGCGCGCCGCACCCAGCCGCGGAACGGGATCACGTCGCCCGCCGCATCCCGGGCATAGCCCACGGCTCCGCCCACGGCCGCATCGGCGCCGCGGGTGGCCAGGGACTTGTCCCCGCCCGGCTGGTAGCTCTCGATGCCGAGGGCGGCGTCCAGCTGGCCGATCTCGTAGAGGACCTGCGAGCAGCCCGCGAGCAACGGCTGCGATTCATAGGGGTAATTTAGGCCGGCCAGCGGCGCGGGAATGTCCGGACGGATGAGGCCCACGTCCCTGAGCGGCATGGTGGCAGCGTCCGCCACGCCGCGCCGGACCTGGTCGCTGCGATCGACGCGCGGCGTGGCCGGCGCCGCTTCCCGGGCAGGCTTGTCGGAGGCGCACGCGCCGGCAAGCGCCATCAGCGCCACCGCGGCACACTGCCACGCGCCTCTCGAACCCGGCATCATTCGTCTCCTCACCATAGGGCGGAATATAGCGGTTCGGGTGCAGGTCCCGCCAGTGGCGCGTCCCTCCTGGTGCAGCTTGGCATGGTGCAGCTTGGCGGTCCCGGGCCGCTGGACTAGGTGTGGCGGGTTCCATGCGGTTGCCCATCGAAGATGTCCTGCCGGCGCTCCGCGCCGCGCTTCTGGCCCGCACGTCGGCGGTGCTTGTGGCGCCGCCCGGGGCCGGAAAGACCACGCGTGCGCCGCCTGCCCTGCTGGAAGAACCCTGGGTGAAGGGCGGGCGCATCCTGGTGCTTTGCCCGCGGCGCGTTGCTGCACGCTCAGCGGCGGCGCGCATGGCGGCGGAGCGGGGCGAGCCGGTGGGCCGCACGGTAGGCTACCGCGTGCGCCTCGAAAGTCGCGTCAGCGCCGCCACCCGCATCGAGGTGATCACCGAAGGGGTGTTCACGCGTATGATCCTGGATGACCCCGCGCTCGAAGGGGTCGCCGCCGTCCTGTTCGACGAGTTCCACGAGCGCAGTCTGGAGGGCGACCTCGGCCTTGCGCTTGCGCTCGACGCGCAGGGCGGGCTGCGCGAGGACCTGCGGCTCCTCGCCATGTCCGCCACGCTCGACGGCGCGCGGGTGGCCGCTCTCATGGACGATGCGCCGCAGGTGGTGTCGGAAGGACGCCTGTACCCGGTGGCGGTGCGATACCTCGGGCGCGATCCCCGCGCGCCGGTGGAGCAGGTGATGGCGGACGCGATCGTGTCGGCGCTCGCCGTGGAAAGCGGCAGCGTGCTCGCCTTCTTGCCGGGCGCGCGCGAGATCGAGCGCACCGCCGAACGGCTGCGCGCGCGCAGCCCCGACGCCGCCATCCACACACTCTACGGCGCCCTCGATCCCCGCGAGCAGGATCTCGCCATCGCCCCTGCGTCTGCGGGGGGGCGGAAGGTGGTGCTGGCCACCTCCATCGCCGAGACGAGCCTCACCATCGACGGCGTACACATCGTGATCGACAGCGGCCTTGCCCGACGTCCGAAGTACGAACCCGCCACCGGTCTCACGCGGCTCGAAACGGTGCGCGCAAGCCGCGCGTCGGTGGACCAGCGCAAGGGCCGCGCGGGCCGCACAGGGCCGGGCGTTTGCTGGCGGCTGTGGGAGGAAGGCGAGACGCGCGCGCTGGCGCCGTTCGATCGCCCGGAAATCCTGGAAGCCGACCTCGCCGGCCTCGCCCTCGATCTCGCCGCCTGGGGCGTCGGCGATCCCATGACGTTGCGCTGGCTCGATCCCCCGCCGCGGCCTGCATGGACCGAAGCGCTCGCCCTGCTGCGCGATCTCGATGCGCTGGACGCCGACGGACGCCTGACGGCGGCAGGACACGCCATCGCCGCACTGCCCCTGCATCCGCGTCTCGCGCACATGGTGGCGCGGGCAAAGGAGTCGGGCGAGGCGCAGGCGGCCGCCATGCTGGCGATGGTGGTGAGCGAGCAGGGGCTCGGCGGCATGGATCCCGACCTGCGCCACCGTCTCGCGCAGTTCATGCAGGATCGCTCTCCGCGCGCGACGGCGGCCCGGCGGATGGCCGAAGGCATCGCGCGGCGGCTCGGTGCGGGCGATGCGCCCGTCGATCCCGCGCGGGCGGGACCGCTCCTGCTCAATGCCTATCCAGAGCGCGTCGCAAAGGCCCGTGGCGCGCGCGGCGAGTTCGTGATGGCCAACGGCCGCGCGGGCGCCGTGGCCGAGACCGATGCGTTGGCGCGCGAGGCGTTTCTCGCCGTCGCCGAAGTGGCCGGCCGCGCCGACCGCGCCACCATCCTGTCTGCAGCGCCCGTGACGCGGGCCGATGTGGAGGCGGCGTTCGCCCACAGGATCGAGCGGCAGGATGCCGTGACGTTCGATCCCGCCGTGCGCGGCGTGCGTGCGCGCCGCGTCACCCGCCTCGGCCGCCTCGTGCTGGGTGATGCTCCGCTGGAGCGTCCCGATGCTGACCATGTGCTTGCGGCGTTGCTGGAGGGCGTGGGCATCCATGGGCTCGACGTGCTCGCGTGGCCCGATGACGCCGTGCAATTGCGCGCGCGCGTGGCACTGATGCGCACGCTCGATGGCGCCGAATGGCCCGATCTGTCCGACGCAGCGCTGCTCGCCGCCGTGCAGGACTGGCTCGCGCCTGCGCTGAACGGCGTGATGCGGCTCGACGTACTCGACGCCGGCGCGCTGGTGCAGGCGCTGTCCGCACTGTTGCCGTTCGATTTGCGCCGTCGCCTCGATGCAGAGGCGCCGCAACGCTTTCGCACGCCGGCCGGCGCCGACCACCGCATCGACTACGCCGTGGCGAACGGACCTGCGCTCGATGTACGGCTGCAGGAGCTGTTCGGCATGGCGACGCATCCCGCCGTCGTGGGCGGGCGGGCCCCGTTGCTTTTGCGACTCCTCTCCCCCGCCGGTCGCCCGGTGCAGACCACGCGCGATCTACCGGGATTCTGGCGCGGCTCCTACGCTGCGGTGAAGAGCGAGATGAAGGGGCGCTACCCGAAACACCCGTGGCCGGACGACCCGCTGGCCGCGCCGCCCACGCGCCGGGCCAAACCGAGAGGAAGCTGATGCAGCCGCCGACCATCGCCGATGTGGAAGCCGCACAGGTGCGCATCGCCCCGTACGTCCGCCGCACGCCCCTGCTGCGCAGCGAGGCCCTGGACGCCATCACCGGCGCCACGGTGGTGGTGAAGGCAGAGTCCCTGCAGCGCTTCGGCGCCTTCAAGGCGCGCGGCGCATTCAATCGCATTGCGAGCTTCACGGAGGCCGAGCGGGCCCGCGGCGTGATCGCGTACTCGTCCGGCAATCATGCGCAGGCGGTGGCGGGCGCGGCGCGCACGTTCGGTGTGCCTGCCGTCATCGTGATGCCCTCGGACGCGCCGCGGGTGAAGGTGGACAACACGCGCGCGCTCGGCGGCGAAATCGTGCTGTACGACCGCGTTGCGGAGGACCGCGAAGCCATCGGCCTTGCGCTGGCGGCGGCGCGCGGCCTCGCCCTCGTGAAACCGTTCGACGATCCGTTCGTGATTGCCGGTCAGGGCACCGCAGGGCTTGAGATCTTCGAGGACTTCGGTCCCGTGGATGTGGCGCTCGCGCCCGGCAGCGGCGGCGGGCTGGTGACGGGCGTGGCGCTGGCCTTGACGGCGCGGGCGCCGGGCGTGGCGGTATGGGGCGTGGAGCCCGCGGGGCATGACGACATGGTCCGCTCGCTGGCCTCCGGCGCGCGCGAGATGAACGCGCCCGGCGTGCGATCCATCTGCGACGCGTTGCTGAGCGACCGGATGGGCGCCATCCCCTTCGCCATTGCGCGCGAAAGGCTCGCCGGCGCGGTGGCCGTTCCCGACGACGCCGTGCGCGACGCCATGCGCTTTGCCTTCCGCGAGTTGCGCATCGTGCTGGAGCCCGGCGGCGCCATCGCGCTCGCAGCGGCGCTGACCGGCGCGGTCGATCTCAAGGGCAAGCGCGTGGCGATCCTCGCCAGCGGCGGCAACGTCGATCCCGTCCAGTTCGCCGCGATCATCGCCGCGTAGTGTCAGGCGCCGAGAAGGTAGCTGTACGGATCGAGGCGGACCTGGTCTGGCGCGCCCTGACCGGAATCGATCCAGCCCGGGCCGGCCGTGTCGAACAGACCGGGGTCGCTCACCGTCAACGCCTCAGGCCCCGGCTCCGGTGTCACGTCCAGCAGGCCAGCCTCGGCGCCGGTGTCGGCGGGGAAGAAGTCGGCCATGTCCGGGAGGGCGGCCATCCGCGCCGCAAACACGAAGTCGTCCGCCGCCAGCGCCGATGCTTCCACCGCCGCCGGCGCGACGGTGTCGGCCACGAGCCTGAAGTTGTCGAGGAGCGCGCCGAGGCCGTCGGCGCCTTGCGACGCCACTTCGCGGATGGTGAGGCGGTCGAGGCCGCCGGTGCCGGTGACGTTGGCGGTGAAGGCG
>JAIYAO010000106.1 GCA_027488965.1 Alphaproteobacteria bacterium | reverse complement strand
CTCGGACTGGCTGGCGTCGACGATGGCGCGCAGGGCCGCCTCCGTCCGGTCCGGCGAGATGGCGGCCGCGCCGAACGCGCCGATCAGCTGCGATAGCGACCGGCTGAGCGCCTCCCCGGTCCGCTGGCGCTCCTCGGCGGTGCCGAGGGCCGCCGCGTGGAACGCCTGGCCTTTCGCCTCGAGGTCGGCCGCGAGGCTCGGCGCGAAGGCCTTGGCGGCGGCGGTGAGCACCATGAGGTTGGCGTCGTTGAAGTGCGCCACGCCCGGCCCGAACGGGCGCGCGGGATTGGGCGCCCATTTGGAGCGGTAGTCCGTCCGGTCCGAAATCGGCCGGTGGCAGGAATGGCAATCGAAGAACGTCAGCTCCGGGAAGATCGACGTGCGCGCCTTCTCGGAGCGCAGGAACAGGTCCACGCCCGTGCGCATGGCCACCGCCTGCCCGACCGCCCACACTCGCGCCCGGCTCTGGATCGGCTTGCGCGCGGCGTAATCGGCGTCCTCCACGTGGTGCATCTGCAGCGAGGTGAACAGCTCAAGCTCGAACGACAGGCGCGGGTGGCCCGCACCCATGATGCGGTGCGTCACGTACTGGTCCGCCGCGGCCGATCCCACGTGACAGCTGGCGCACAGTCTGGCGCGGGCCTCGATGTTGTCGGTGGGAAACATCCCGTTGGCGACATTCTGGGCGTGCGTCGCCCCCGGCGCGTAGTGCGAGTTGAGCCACTTCTCGGCCCCGCCGTGGCAGGACTCGCAACTCACCCCGTCGGCGAGCTGGAAGCGGGCCCCGCGCTTGCCCGCGCTTGTGAAGTCCGCGTGACACGACAGGCACTCGCCCGCCCGTTCCGGCGCGCCGATGCCCAGTTTGCGGGCAATGTCGCGCCCGCGGGGTTCGAGCAGCACATTGTACGCCTGGGAGTGCCGGCCGCGCGTGGAGTCCTGATCCTGCCAGACCACGATCTCGCTGCCGCGCATGGCCGCGCCCGCCGCGACGCCCAGCGCCGACTGGCGCGCGTGGCATGGGCCTGCGCACGAAGCGACGCCCAGATGCACCTGCCCGTCGAACCGCGGAATCACGGATTGCGCTTGCACTTCAGTGGCATGCAGGCAGATGATCGCCAGCAGGGCGAAGGCGCCCCGGCGGGCGAACCGGCCGATCTCCACGAACCTGAGCGCAAAGCCGCGCGCCATATGCGTTGCTCCCCCCGGAGAAGTTGCACGCCGGCCATGCAGCGCGCTGCGCGACCCCGATCAACCTTCAAGGAATCCTTAACCGAAAGGCCGACCCGGCGCCAGCGGAACAATTCTCCCGACGTTTCGAATTCGAAAGCATTGCCGCCGCGACGGGGCTATGCGATCCTTGATCATAACGTGCGGGGGCATGTGCATGTCGACGGTGAGTGTGGATCTGGCGATCCTGGGGTCCGGCCCCGCCGGCCTCAGCGCCGCAGCGCGGGCGGCGCAGCGAGGGATGTCGCACATCCTGCTGGAGAAGACCGACCACCTCTCCGACACGATCTACAAGTACCAGAAGGGCAAGCACATCATGGCGACGCCGTCGCAGCTGGTGCTGCGCAGCGACATGCCCTTCGAGGCCGGCAAGCGGGAAGTCATCCTCACCAACTGGGACAAGGACACCGCGCGCCACCGCATCAATGTGCGCCTGCGCAGCGAGGTGAAGGCCGTGAAGGGCCAGCGCGGCGACTTCCAGATCGAGCTGGCCGACGGCGCCACCCTGCAGGCCAAGGCCGTGATCCTCGCCATCGGCACGCAGGGCAATCCCAACAAACTCAAGATTCCCGGCGGCGATCTCGACTTCGTCCAGTACACGCTCGATGATCCGCGCGCCCATTTCGACGAGGACATCGTCATCGTCGGCGGCGGCGATGCCGGCATCGAGAACGCACTGGGCCTCGCAGACCCCGAACTCGCCAACCGCGTCACGCTGCTGCAGCGCGGCCCGGATTTCTCGCGGGCGAAGGCCGCCAACGTCCAGCTGCTGGAGCAGGCCAAGGAGCAGGGCCGGCTCGACTACATCACCGAGTGTGCGCCCCGGTCGCTCGAACCGGGCCTGATGATCATCGACACCAAGGACGGCGAGTTGCGTCTGCCCTGCAACCGCGTGATCGCGCGCCTCGGCTCGGTGCCGCCGCGCCAGTTCGTGGAAGCCTGCGGCGCGAAGTTCACCGGGCCGGACCGCGAGGCCTTCCCGCAGCTGTCGCCCTCGTTCGAGAGCACGGTGCCCGGCCTCTACATCATCGGCGCGCTGGCGGGCTATCCGCTCATCAAGCACTGCATGAACCAGGGCTACGACGTCGTCGAGTATCTCGCCGGCAACACCGCGCTGAAGCCGGCGGACGAGCCGCTGCTGGAAGCGAAGTTCGCCCACCTGCCCATGCGCCGCTCGGTGGACGAATGGCTGGAGTTCCTGCGCCGCGAGATCGAGATCTTCAACGACCTCTCGCCGCTGCAGATGCGCGAATTCATGCTGGAATCGGACGTCCGGTTCTACCGCAAGGACGACCGCATCATCACCCGCAACGACGTGGGCTCCTCGCTCTTCACCATCGCGCAGGGCTCCGTGCTGGTGGAGATCAATCCCGAGGATCCGAGCATCACGGTGCCGATCCCTGCGGGCCAGATCTTCGGCGAGGTGGGCCTGATCTCGGGCCGCCGCCGCGGGGCCACCATCCGCGCCGCCGGCGACACGCTGTGCGTGGAGGTGCCGCGCAGCGCGGCGCTGAAACTCATGGGCACGGTGCCGGGCGTGAAGCGCCGGATCGACCGCATCACCACCGAACGGATGATGAAGATCATCTTCGGCGGCGACATCGACCCCGCCCGCCTCAACCGCATCCTCGACGCCGCCACGCTGCGCACGCTGAAGCCGCAGGAAGCGCTGATCACGGAAGGCGAGGTGGGTTTCGACATCTACGTCATCCGGTCCGGCTCGCTCGTGGTGGAGAAGAACGTCGGCGGCAAGAACGTATTTCTCTCCTATGTGCCGGCGGGCGCGTACGTGGGCGAGATGGCGCTGTTCGACAACGGCCGCCGCAACGCCACCGTGCGCGCCACCGTGAACACCGAAATCATCACCATGCCGGGCGACCTCTTCAAGGAAATGCTGGCCGCCCAGCCCAACACCGCCAAGCGCGTGCAGGAGCAGATCGCCAACCGCCGCCGCGTGACCGACTACGTGGAGGCGCAGAAGGCCGGCTTCTCCGGCGTGGTGGACATGTACACCTCCGTGGCGGACTTCCTCGTGGAGCAGGGCCTCGGCGAAGCGACGGACGCGCTGCTGATCGACGAGACGCTGTGCATCGGCTGCGACCACTGCGAGACCGCCTGCGCGGAAAGCCATGACGGCATCTCGCGGCTCGACCGCGAGGCGGGCCACACCTACGCGCACATCCACGTGCCCACGTCGTGCCGCCACTGCGAGAACCCGCACTGCATGACGGACTGTCCGCCCAACGCCATCCGGCGCGCGCCGGACGGCGAGGTGTTCATCGACGAGAAGTGCATCGGCTGCGGCAACTGCCAGCGCAACTGCCCCTACGGCGTGATCCAGATGGAAAAGACGCCGCCGAAGAAGCCGGGCCTGCTGTCGTGGCTGCTGCTGGGCATGGGCCCGGGCCCCGGCCAGGCCGACCACGACTGGATCGACAAGCAACTCGCCAAGAAGCACACGGAGGCCCCGAAGGTCGCCGTGAAGTGCGACATGTGCAAGGGCATCGCGGGCGGGCCGGCCTGCGTGCGGGCGTGTCCCACGGGGGCTGCGATCCGCGTCTCGCCGGAAGGCTACCTGCGCGTGGCGCAGGCCGCCGGCGCGGAGGGTTGAGCCCATGGCCCGCGGCAACACCCTGACGGACCGGCGCTCCGGCGCCACGCACGAGAGTTTCCTGCGGCACCAGAACTACCTGTACCTCAAGCTCGCCGTCGCGCTGTGCCTCGTCTCCACGGTCGCCTACATCTTCTTCAGCCCTGTGCCGCGTCACAACGGCGGCACCTGGCTTGGCTATACCCTTGGCACGATCAGCGCGGTGCTGATCGTATGGCTGACCGCGCTGGGCATGCGCAAGCGTGCGATCACGCCGGGAAAATGGAGCCTCAAGGGCTGGACCTCGGCGCACATCTACCTTGGCCTCTCCCTCGTGGTGGTGGCCACGCTGCACACGGGCTTCCAGTTCGGGCTGAACGTGCACACGCTGGCCTATGTGCTGATGATGATTGTCATCGTCTCCGGCGTGTTCGGCATCTTCTTCTACGCCACGATCCCGCAGCGGATGAGCGACAACCGCGCGGAGAAAAGCACCGCCCAGATGCTGGAGGAGATCGCCGCCCTCGACAACGACCTGCGCGAGGCCGCCCAGCCGCTGGCCAGCGAAAACGCCATCGTCGTCCAGCGCGCCATCGACAACACGAAGCTGGGCGGCGGCGTCCTGGAGCGCCTGCGCAGCAATCATCCCAAGTGCGCCACGCTGCAGGCGATGAACGAGCTCAAGGCGCGCCGCAAATCCGGCGGCGACGACCTCGGCCCCATCCTTTCGGTGCTGGAGCGCAAGGGCGTGCTGCTGGAGCGGGCGCGCCGGCACGTCCGCTACCGGGCGCTGCTGGAGCTGTGGCTCTACATCCACGTGCCGATCACGTTCGCCCTCCTGGCCGCACTCATCGCTCACATCGTGAGCGTGTTCTACTTCTGGTGAGGGCGCCATGACGGCCACCATCCGCACCATCACGCGACGCGCCAACGGTCGGGAGACGACACGCACCGTCGAAGTCCCGCGCAACCTGCTGACCATCGGGCGCGACACCACCTGCGACGTGCACCTGCCGGACCTGCGCGTGGCGCTCAAGCACGCCCGCCTGACCATCACCGACGGCGCCTTCTTCATCGAGGCCGAGGGCGACAACGAGTTCAAGGTCAACGGACGCTCGGTCCGCAAGTTCGAGGCGCGGCTGGGCGCCGGCGCCCAGGCGCAGTTCGGCCCCTACACGCTCAAGTTCACCGAGGCCGCCGGCCGCCTCGTGATCGACGTGGAGCGGGTCCAGCAGGCGACGCCGGTGACGCACGGCGACCCGGAGAAGGTGTTCTCCCTCAAGAAGACATGGCTGTCCAAGCGCGGCGCATCGTGGGCGTTCTCGCTGCTGATCGGCGCGATCTTCCTCGCCTTTCCCATCGCCACCTACGCGCTCCGCAAGGAAGCGGTGCCGGAGGCTGTGCGCACGCAGGCGGGACAGCTGTGGCTGTCGGGCGAGCTGTCGGGCCCGCACCGCATGCTCGCCAGGGATTGCGCCGCCTGCCACGACGCGGCCTTCGTGTCGGTGCGCGACGAGACGTGCATCGCCTGCCACGAGGACACCAACCACCACGCCGATTCCGCGCGGATGATCGAGGCGCGCATCCTGCCGAACTATCCTCAGCGCGGCCTGCGGGTCGTGGCGGAGACGTTCAACAAGCCGGCCGGGCGCTGTGCCGAATGCCACATGGAGCACAACGGCGCCGACGGCATCGCCCCGGCCAGCGAACGCTCCTGCACCAACTGCCATGACGGCATGACGAAACGCTTGCCCGACGCGCAGGTGGCCGACGCGTCCGACTTCGGGCGCGATCACCCGGAGTTCCGCCCCACCGTCGTCGCCATCGCCGACCTGGAGACGCCGAAGCTGACCCGGGCCTGGACGGTGCCGGAGCTGGAGCGCGCCCGCGCGGAACGCGAGGCCCTCATCAAGACGGCGCCGGCGCCGACCACGTGCGACGGCTTCGCCATCGGCCAGCCCAACTTCCGCGGCCTGCCCCATGCGGGCCGCGGCGCGGGCCTGCCGGAAAGCGCGCGCGCCGGCGACGATTCCGGCCTCGTCTTCCCGCACGACGTGCACCTCGCGGAGAACGCCTGCGTCGCGGCCATCGCCCAGGACCTCGGCCCCAAGGCCGGCTACGGCGACCATCTTGTCTGCAAGGACTGCCACACGCCCAACGAGGACGGCGAAGGCTTCCAGCAGGTCAGCATGGAGAAGAACTGCTCGACCTGCCACTCGCTGGTGTTCGACAATGTGGGTGGCTTCGAACGGGAGCTGCGCCACGGGCGCACCAACGACGTGATCGCCACGCTGCTCGATTTCTACCAGGCCCGCGTCGTCGGCGCCGCGGTGGGCGATGGCGGCGAGGACCGTCGCCGCCCCGGCGCCATCGGCCAGCGCTCCGCAGGCCTGCGCGAGGCGGCCTTCGCCCAGGCGGGCGGCCGCGCCGGCGCCCGCGTCCGGGCGATCTTCGCCCAGGGCGGCGCCTGCTATGGCTGTCACGTGGTGGAGCCGCCGCCGACGCCGCAGAGCCTCGCCTTCAAGGTTGCGCCGGTGACGCTGCAGGACACCTTCCTGCCCAAGGGCGTGTTCGACCACAGCGCCCACCAGATCGGCGATCTCTCGTGCGACAGCTGCCACGAGGCCAAGACCTCGCGCACCTCCGCCGACGTGCTGGTGCCGCCCATCGCCAACTGCCAGGACTGCCACGGCGGCGAACACGCGATGGCGCAGGTCCAGTCCACCTGCGTCATGTGTCACGGCTTCCACGCCGAGACCGCCGACGCGGTGCCCATGAAGCCCGCCGGCGCGCCCGCCAAGGAGGCGCGCCACTTCGCCCCGGCCCGGAGCCTGTTCCGCTAGACGCAGACCGGCTAGATACGGGTCATGACCGTCGAACTCGGACACTACGCCCTCGTTCTCGCCTTCGTCGTCGCCCTCGTGCAGGCTGCCGGCGGCCTGTGGGGGGCGCACGCGAAAAACCCGCACGCCATGGCGCTGGCGGGACCCGCCGCCGTGGCGCAGGGCACGCTCACGCTGTTTGCGTTCTTCATGCTGATGAACGCCTACCTGACGTCCGATTTCAGCGTGGCGAACGTCTACAACAACAGCCATTCGGCCAAGCCGCTGATCTACAAGATCGCCGGCGTCTGGGGAAACCACGAAGGCTCGATGCTGCTGTGGATCATGGTGCTGGGCTTCCTCGGCGCGCTGGTGGCCACGCTGGACCGCAACCTGCCGCCCACGCTGCGCGCGCGCGTTCTCGGCGTGCAGGCGCTGATTGCGGTGGGCTTCCTGGCGTTCAGCCTGTTCACCTCCAACCCGTTCGAGCGCATGGACCCGGTGCCGCTCGACGGGCGCGATCTCAACCCGCTGCTGCAGGATCCCGGCCTCGCGTTCCACCCGCCGTTCCTCTACCTCGGCTTCGTCGGCTTCTCGGTGGCGTTCTCGTTCGGCGTCGCCGCATTGCTGGAAGGCCGCGTGGACCCCGCATGGGCGCGCTGGGTGCGCCCGTGGACGCTCGGCGCCTGGACCAGCCTCACCCTCGGCATCGCGATGGGCTCCTGGTGGGCCTACTACGAACTCGGCTGGGGCGGCTTCTGGTTCTGGGACCCGGTGGAGAACGCCTCGCTGATGCCGTGGCTCGCGGGCACCGCCCTGCTGCACTCCGCCGCCGTGGTGGAGAAGCGCGACACGCTGAAGGCGTGGACCATCCTCATGGCTATCACCGCCTTCACCACCTCCGTGCTCGGCACCTTCGTGGTGCGCTCCGGCCTGCTGACCAGCGTGCACGCCTTCGCCAACGATCCAGAGCGCGGCACGCTGCTGCTGATCCTGTGCCTGCTCATGACCGGGGGCGCGCTCACGCTCTACGCCATGCGGGCCAGCGCCCTGCGCCCGGGCGGCGGCTTCCACACCGTGAGCCGCGAGACGGCGCTGGTGGTCAACAACCTGCTTTTGTCGGTGCTGCTGTTTGCGGTGATGATCGGCACGTTCTGGCCGATCTTCGCGGAGGTGTTTTTCGGCGACCGGGTCTCGGTGGGGGCGCCCTACTACAACCGGATCGCGGTGCCGCTCACGGTGCTGCTGGCGCTGGCCATGTCCTTCGGAATGCAGCTGCCGTGGAAGCGGGCGCAGTTGCGAAGCGCGGCGCGCCGGCTGCGCACGGCGGTGGCGATCACGGTGGCGGCCATGGCGCTGGTGCTGTGGCTGGCGGGACAAGGCAAGGCGCTCTCGGTCATCGGCATCGGCATGGGCGTGTGGATCGTGGCGGGCGCGGTGCTCGACGTGGCGCTGCGGATCAAGGTCGGTTCGGCGTCCGTGGGCGAGGTGGCGCGGCGCGCCGGCGGCCTGCCGCGGTCGGCCTGGGGCGGGGCCATCGCGCACGGCGGGCTGGGCCTCATCATCATCGGCATCGTGGGGACCACGATCTGGGTCACCGAACGCGTGGAGGTCATGAAGCCCGGCGACCGCCTCACCGTGGCCGGCTACGAACTCAGCTACGACCGCCTCGAGCAGCGCGAGATCGCCAACTACCAGGCCGAAACCGCCACGTTCACCCTCTCGCGCGAGGGCCGCAAGATCGACGAGATGTTCCCGGAACGGCGCTGGTATCCGGTGGCGGAGATGGCGACCACGGAGGCCGCCATCCGCCTCACCCTGCTGGACGATCTTTACGTGGTCCTCGGCGATCCGCGCGACAGCGCCCCCGAAGCGCGCGTGGTGCGCGCCTATCACCACCCGCTGGTGGGCCTCCTGTGGGGCGGCTCGCTGACGATGGTGCTGGGCGGGCTCATCTCGCTGTCGGACCGGCGCTACCGCATCGGCGCGCCGGCGCGGAAGGCCAAACCGATAGCCGACGCGGTGGCGGCGGAATGAGCCGGCTGCGCGCCCTCCTGGCGGCTGTCGCGCTGCTCGGCGCCGCGAACGCCTGGGCCGTGAACCCGGAGGACCGCCTGCCCGATCCCGCGCAGGAAGCGCGCGCCCGCGCCATCAGCAAGGACCTGCGCTGCATGGTCTGCGCGGGCCAGACCATCGACGACAGCACCGCACCCGTGGCGCAGGCGCTGCGCAAGATGGTGCGCGATCGCATCGTGGCCGGCGACACCGACGAGGAAGTGCTTGACGCAGTGGCCAAGCGCTACGGCGACTATGCGCTGTTGAAGCCGCGCTTCAGCGCCGAAAACCTCGTGCTCTGGATCGGGCCGTTCCTCGTGCTGATCCTCGGCGGCTGGGGCGCGGTGCAGTTCATCCGCGCCGGGCGCGCCGCCCCCGTGGACGCCGCCCCGCTGAGCGAGGCCGAACGTGCGGCGCTGCGCGACATCGAAGGCGCGTGACGGCGCCCGGTGAGTCGCAAGAGTCACCGGTGATCACGACTGTCGAAACAGGACCGCCGGCGCCCTCGCCGGCCAGGTTTTGCAGGCGGGACCACCGTATGCCGGCGAGGGCGCCGGCGGTCCTACTCACGAAGAGTCGTGACTGGCGGCGCCCACATGCGCCACACCCACACACGGCTGCCCAAAAACAAAAGCCACCACCACCCGCGACCGCGTCACGCGCTTGAAGATATGCGCCGCCACGCGCGCCACATGCGCGTCGAGGTTGTCGTAGAGATCTT